>JAAUTN010000117.1 GCA_012031415.1 Leptolyngbyaceae cyanobacterium SM1_4_3
TCACGCTTAATCTTAGGGGAATGTTTTGGCTCGTAGTTAGCGCTTCAGCGCTAAAGTGCTGACTCCCAACCCTAACCTTTAGTTGTGACGCAGCATTAGTCGTAACTTTCAATCATTTCACTTCAAGAAAACCATGAAGCTGATTAAGCTTCTGTTTATCCGCCATGCTCAATCGGTTGGTAATCGGCAAAAACGAATGCAGGGGCATAGAGATTTTGGGCTGTCCACCGAGGGAATTGAACAGGCAAAGAAGCTGGCCCAACGGCTCGTCCTGGAGCATAAACGCCCAAACTATATCTACAGCAGTCCGCTTAAGCGAGCAGCCCAAACCACAGAAATTTTACTAACCCATGCTCTATCTGCGGCTTCTACGGCTGCATCTTCTACGTCCGTTTCTAATAGTGCGTCTGGTGCGTCCGCAACGGCATCTAGCTCTACTCAAACCCAAGATGCATTACCCCATCTGCAAGTGGAATATGCAGATGAGCTAAAGGAATTTCAGAATGGAATTTTTGAAGGACTCACTTGGGCAGAGGCAAAACAACGTTATCCGGCTCTGTGTAACGCCCTGGAAGATTCTCCCGATTGGATTCAAATTCCGGGAGCAGAGTCTTTGCAAGATGCCCGCGATCGCGCCCGTCGATTTATTCAAACGCTGCTCACTCGCCACACCGAAGATACGCAAATTTGGATCGTGACCCATAGCTGGATTTTGCAGCATTTGATTGCAGAATTATTGGGAAGCGATCGCTCCTGGCGGCTGCACGCCCACAACACCGCCATCTTTGAATTCTGGCTCGATCGCTCCCGCTGGGATCACACCAATCAAAATCGCCTTAATACTGACTTGTGGCAAATTCGCCGCTTCAACGATTACCGCCACCTGGGATGAAACAAGATAGCCAAATCAACTCAAAATATGTTCTAAATTTTGAGTTGATTTGCCTTAATCTGTTTCAATAGACTTCAGCCTAAAGCTGATACCGATTTAATTCAGGTTTACATAAGTTTAGATCAATGGATTAAATCAATCCGGTAGATCAATTAGTAAATCAATCCAAAAAAGCAAGGTTTTACCCTTAATCAAAGCTTGACTCCTGAAATTACAACAACTGCTAAACCCACCATGCCAATCATGGTAGACCCGATGGATGATATCGCCAGGCAAGCTCGTCAGGGCAGCGTCGCCGCGATTATTCAAGTTCTCAATGAAAAGCTGGCAAACTCTGGTGTAAGAACCAGAGCAATCCTGGCCGAAGGGATTCTACAACTCCTGTGCGAAGCCCCTCGGCTCGATCAGCTAGAAAAACCCATTCTCGTTAACCAAATCCGTCAGATTCTAGAATCACTCCAGCCACGCGGCATCCGGCGCGTCAGGGTTAACAGCCGCATTGTGCGTGAACAGCAACTTCTCTGGCTAGAGGAAATCAGCCGCGACCCTGAAAACCAGGTGCTTTGGTCAGAAGAAATTCGCCTGTCTAAACTCAATCCATTGCAGCGGCTCTCTCAAGATTGGAAAAGCCAAAAAACAGAGTCGAGCAAAGCTCTGCCAAAGTCGGCATCTTTGACCCAACGTGAGAAACGCCAGTTTTTTCGCGGCATTTTTGGGGGAGCCGCTCTTTGCCTGCTGCTGTTGGTGGCGGTTGGGCTGCTCTACACTCGCTTTGGGGCTGAACTGTTGAATCAGTTTCAACCAAGTGCCGTCCCAGAACCTGAAGCCACTGAAGAAGCTACGAATGCTGCCAATGCTTCACTGGCTCCAGAAAATTCCTCAACGTCATCTCCACCGGAAACCACAGCTTCTAGTCCGACGGCAGTTGCCCAGCAAGAAGATCCGTTTGCAGAAGCAGTCAGGCTTGCAGAACAAGCCGCTACAGAGGGTCAGATAGCTGAATCTTCTGCCGACTGGCTAGAGTTAGCAACCCGCTGGCAGCGAGCATCAGACTTGATGGCTCAAGTCACGCCTGAAGATGAGCGCTATCGAACGGCGCAAGATCGAATGCAGGTCTACCGCCAAAACAGTGAAGCAGCGCTTCAGCAGGCTCAGAGCAGGCGCACTCAGCCAGAGCAGCCTACTCAAACGGGCAACTAAGCCAACTAGTCTCGCAAAATCCAGCTATCATAGCGTGGTGATGGTATTCAAGCAGTACTTTTTGTGGCGCTTTAGGCTTGCGAGGCTGAAATTGCTGTTCTGAAACCGTCGCAACGTTCGTTGTAGCGACTGGAAATATGGGCAGACAACGGTTACTTTTGGCGGTGATTCTGGCGCTGGCATTTGCTGCCGCAGTTGTGATTGTGGTGGTGCCAGTGCGGTTAGGGCTAGATTTGCAGGGCGGGTCACAACTGACGCTTCAGGTGAAGACGACTGAGGCGGTGCCAGAAATTACGCCAGAAAAGCTGGAGGCAGTCCAGCAGGTGGTTGAGAATCGGATTAATGGGTTGGGCGTTGCCGAGGCGATAGTGCAAACGGTGGGTGAAGACCAGCTTTTGGTGCAGCTTCCAGGCGTGAGTGACCCTGGACAGGCAGAGCGAGTCTTGGGCGGTACGGCTCAGCTAGATTTTCGCGCTCAACGTTCTGGAACTGAAGAGCAATTGGCGATCGCCTTTCAAGCACAGCAGATTCTATTAGCTGAGAAAGAGCGCATTCAAGACAGCGGGGATGAAGAGGCGATCGCCCAAAACCAAGCAGCTTTGGATCAAAGTAATGAGGCGATCGCCGGATTTTTTGATAGAACCGGGCTAACGGGCGATATGCTGCAAAACGCCTTTGCTGCCCCGATCGGCACAAACTCGTGGGAAGTCGGACTCGAATTTAACCAGGAAGGCGGCGAAAAATTTGCCGAATTGACTAGGGGTGTTGCTGGCACTGGACGCACCTTAGGTATTTTCCTGGACAACGAACTGTTGAGTGCCCCCAGCGTCTCGGCTGAATATGCTGAAACAGGCATCACTGGTGGCAGGGCCAGCATCACCGGTAGATTTGACGCTCAAGCTGCTGGCGAGTTAGCCGTTCAGCTTCGGGGAGGCGCTCTGCCTGTTCCCGTTGAGGTTTCTGAAATTCGTACTGTTGGCGCAACTTTAGGACGAGACAGCATTCAGCGCAGCATTTATGCAGGGTTAGGCGGTTTGCTTCTGGTGCTAATTTTTATGGTGGTTTATTATCGTTTACCCGGTTTAATTGCAGATATCGCCCTGATTATTTACTCGATTCTGACCTTCGCTATCTTTAGTCTGCTCAACGTAACGCTGACGTTACCTGGAATTGCTGGCTTTATTCTCAGCATTGGCATGGCAGTCGATGCTAACGTCCTCATTTTTGAGCGTACCCGCGAAGAGTTGCGGGCAGGAAAAACGCTCTATCGCTCCGTTGAGGCAGGGTTCTATCGCGCTTTCTCCAGCATTCTCGATAGCAATGTCACGACCTTGATTGCCTGCGGTGCCCTATTTTGGTTTGGGGCGGGTTTGGTCAAAGGATTTGCACTAACGCTGGCGATCGGTGTTTTGGTGAGTATGTTCACAGCACTGACCTGTAGCCGGACTTTGTTACTGGTGGCGTTAGGGTTTCCGGGGTTACGGAAGCCACGATGGTTTTGCCCCAACCTGCCCCCCTCTACCTCATCTCAGGCAGGAGCAACGTCATGAAACTACAGGTCATTCGACAGCGATCGCTCTGGTGGACGATTTCCTCAGTGATTATCCTCAGCGGCATTGTCGCAATGGTGATTTCCTGGAATCAGTTTAATTCCCCGCTGCGTCCCAGCCTTGATTTTGTTGGAGGCACCCGCCTACAGCTAGAGCTAGACTGCACCCAACCCGATACCTGCAACAACCCAATCGATGTGGGAGAAGTGCGTCAGATTTTAGCGGAGCAAAACCTGGGTAGCAGCAGCATTCAAGTTTTGGATCAATATGCCATTTCTGTTCGTACTACGGTGCTAGATGTCGATCAGCGAACTCAACTGCTGACCGCATTAAACGAGCAGATCGGCACCTTCGACCCGCAAGCGACTCAGATTGACACCGTTGGGCCCACCATTGGTCGTCAGCTTCTGTCATCAGGGCTGTTAGCGTTAATCGTTTCTTTCGTTGGCATCACGATTTATTTAAGTTTACGGTTCCAGTTAGACTACGCTGTTTTTGCGATCATTGCCCTATTCCATGATGTATTAATCACTGTGGGAGTCTTTTCCATTCTGGGATTAACCATTGGCACAGAGGTAGACAGTCTATTTATCGTTGCCTTGCTCACCATTGTGGGCTTTTCGGTGAATGATACCGTCGTGATCTACGACCGAATTCGTGAAACCATTCAACAAGACCCAGGGCGCAACATTGACGATGTGGTAGATGATGCGGTAAATCAAACTTTAACGCGATCGATCAACACTTCGGTCACGGTGCTGCTAACCCTTTCCGCGATTTTCTTGTTTGGCGGAGAAACCTTAAAGTATTTTGCGCTGGCATTAATCATCGGGTTCACGATGGGTGCTTACTCCAGCATTTTTATTGCAAGTACCCTGCTTGCTCTGTGGCGATCGCGCTTTGGGCAGCCAATTTCTGCTATTTCCGCAGACCCTTCTAGCTCAGACGATGGCTAATCATGGTCGAGTCCGACTCTTCTCAAGACAATTCCCTTCGCTATGACCCAGCTTTTCGTCAGGAATTGGAGCGTTTACATCGGCTTACAGTTTACGGCAGGTGGGGAACTGTCTGTTTGCTGTGGCTTTTGTTAGCTCCGCCAAGCCTGTGGGCTTTGCGTTCAGAATTCGCGCTGTGGATTGATTATTTTACCTGGACGGCCGTTCGCTATGCGATCGCCTACAACCCCATTCCTGCCTTTTGCCTATCGCTGTGTATCGGGATGACGGTAGCCGTTTTGCTATGGCAGAGCCGCAATATTCTCTGGGGGATTTCCGATCGCCAAACTAAGCGGCTGGAAAGGCAGCTACTACAAATTCGTCAGCAGGGGCCAAGCCATCCCCTCTGGCGCTGGGTGATGAACAATCGGTAGAAGCACTTAATCAGCACCCAACAGACTGACTAGCAGGGCTTTTTGAGCATGAAGGCGATTTTCTGCCTGATCCCAAATCTGAGAGTGAGAACCTTCCATCACCTCGTCGGTAATTTCCTCGCCCCGGTGGGCAGGTAGGCAGTGCAGCACGATCGCCCTAGAATCAGCAGCATCTAACAGACGTTGATTCACCTGATAGGGCTGAAAAATTGGAATACGGGTAGCCGCCAGATCTTCTTGTCCCATGCTGGACCAAACATCGGTATAGAGGACGTGTGCGCCATCTGCCGCCGCCTCCGGATCAGAAGTGAGTAGGATTTGAGTGCGATCGCCCGCCAGCTTCTTTGCTAACTGTGCGATCGCCTGGTCGGGCTGATACTCCTTTGGGGTCGCCACCCTGACATTCATTCCCACTAAAGCGCAGCCCAGCATTAAGGAATGCGCTACGTTATTTCCGTCGCCCAGGTAAGCTAGCGTCAACCCTTCTAAGCCACCAAATCGTTCCTGAATCGTTAACAAGTCTGCCAAAACCTGACAAGGATGCTCCAGGTCGGTCAGCGCATTGATGATCGGGATTTGGGAGTAGTGGGCAAAAGTTTCTAACTCCTGCTGTTCATACGTCCGAATTGCCAGAATATCCAGATACCGATCTAACACTCGCGCTGTATCAATGGTTGGTTCCCCCCGGCTGACCTGCGTAGTGCTGGTGTTGAGGTCGATTACCTGCCCCCCCAGTTGATACATTGCTACGGAAAAGCTAACGCGAGTTCGAGTTGAGGCCTTCCGAAAGAGCAGCCCTAGAACCTTACAGCAGCGAGAGCGAACCTTTCCTGCCTTTAAAGCTACTGCCAAGTCTAAAAGACTCAGAACTTCACTGGTGTTGAGGTCAGCCAGACTTAGCAAATCTCTTCCCTTCAGTGCCTCTACACTCATTCCTACGTCCTAAGTAAAACTGTCCTAAAAACCCTATCAGATATTTTTGTCATTTGTCTTTTAGGACGTAACTAAAGCCGGATGTAAGGTGAGAATTTCAACTCCATCTCCAGTAACGGCGATCGTATGCTCGAACTGCGCCGAGAGCTTGCGATCTTTAGTTAAAGCAGTCCATTTATCGGACATCACCTCAACCTCCCAGGTGCCCTCGTTGATCATCGGCTCAATTGTGAACACCATCCCAGGTCTTAGCTTCTTGCCCTTACCGCGAGTGCCATAGTGCGGAATTTGAGGAGCGGTATGAAAAATGCGGCTCACACCATGTCCAACAAAGTCCCGAACGACTGAGAAACCAGCCGCCTCAGCGTATTCTTGAATAGCTGCCCCGATGTCACCAATGCGGGCACCGGGTTTCACAGCAGCAATGCCTCGATTCAGGCATTCCTCAGTCACTTCAACTAGCTTTCTAGCCACAGGAGACGGCTCACCCACAAACAAGGTGCGGGACGTGTCGCCGTGATAGCCATCTAAAATTGGGGTGACATCAATGTTGATGATGTCGCCATCCCTCAAAATCTGCTTAGCATTAGGAATACCATGACAGACAACCTCATTAATGCTAGTGCAGATAGATTTTGGGAAACCGTGATAGCCCAAAGGAGCGCTTTTAGCACCGTGTGCCTGAGTCCATCGCTCCGCCTCGTCATTCAGGTCTAAGGTGCTGACTCCAGGCTCTACCATTGGGGCGAGGTGGTCAAGGAGTTCAGCCGCCAGTTGCCCAGCTCGACGCATTTTATCGATTTCTCGGCTCGACAACAAAACTATGGGTTCGTTATCCATGAATTTCTAACTACTATGTTTCCCTTCCTTCACTTTAACCTGCCCTCATCAGACTGCTTACAGGTTAAAGTTTTCGCTTCGTGCAAGCAACGCTCATCCTATCAGCTTTTAGCGGTGAGGCTTAACATAGTCAGCAGGAAACTCCCGTTTGCTAACCTCATCAAGACTTGGTGCGCTTGAACTTAGTGTATTAGACCAAAGCAAACTTGCTTGCAACAGGTCAGGCTGAGGAAACAGATTTGGCTGGGGGGAAACTGCTGGTCGAGCATCTCGCCGTCTCATCATTCGGACAAACGTACTCCAGTTCAGCGCTTTTTGCTTCATTCTTTCTTTTAGTCCTTTTGCTGCAAGTGTATAACCACCGTTAGCCCCATCCACAAAGTGAACTTGAGATCCATTTCGCTCAAACACCATACAGGTCATCAAGGCAGAATCGGAGGTATGCAGTCCGTATACCAGTTTGCCTTGCTTATATTCTGTTTCTAGATAGCTGGTCAGCGCTTCTCGCTGGGCAGCAGTGCCTGAGATGACCATCCGCAACATATCGTCAAATTTTTTGTAGTCTGTTGCGCCAACTACAATATCCTTGTAAGCTCCCCAGTCTATTTCCCCTGCCCTAGTTTTGAAATGCATAAGGAATAAGCCCACAAGGTTCTCTAGCTGAATCTTCCACAAATACAGTTGCTTATGAAATCGACTGTTGGATCTTGCGCGTAACTTAGTTTCTTTTACAAGTTTTTTGGGGCTAAACGTTAAATTAAGCGCCTTACTCTGTACCGGGCGATAGTTTACCTCATCACCATAAATCTGGTGGATTTTGTTAATAATTTCGGCATAAAGATTTGCTAAATTTTCGCTACCGTAGGCAGTTGCCATGACGAGCAAGCTGATAAATTCTCCATGCTGGCTGGGAATGTCCTGCCAGCGACACTCCAATCCAGATAAATCTACGTCTGTAGAGGACTTATCAGGTGTAATTCTGTGAACTTCTGTGGCGTTTGGGTCTTTTAAGAGTTCTGTGGCGTAGGTTAGCCCGCCCCCAATGAAGACACTCTGGCTATAGTTTTCTGAGATCTTTAGCTTAGCAACTTTTACGTCGTAGCTGGCGGCGATCGCCACTGACACAGGCACAATTCCAACTCGTAAATCCATCCCAAATTCTTCGGCTGCCAACTGCTGCACAACACTTAAAGCCTGTTTTGCTCTAACAAAGAGGGTCGGTGGAATCAAAATAGTTGCCCCGTCTCCACCAAACACGAACGGAATATTGGTCGGGTCTTTCTGGCTATTGGCTCGATTGCTCACCGTGTTTAACACCGCAACAATCGAGCAAGCGCCCAGCAAATTCACATCCTTGTATTGCCCTGACTCGATTGCCCTAGTTGATTCAACAATGTCTGTAATCACGATGTACCAGTCTTCTGGCACAGATACAAAGTTGCTAGAATTTGTGATGTCAAGAAAGTCTGCTAAAGTCGGAAGCTCTGAGTAAAAGTTTTCTGTAGACATACTTTTGTCCTGATCTTGAATCTAAATGCGGTATTGCGATTCAAGCACCCATAAAAGCCATTGAAGCAGTCGTCGCTCGACTGATGGCATATTCTAAATTTAGAAACAGAAAGTGAAGAACTGGGGAAAATAGCTTGACTACCTCTTTTAATTCTGAACTGGATCTAAAGGAAATTACATACCCAATGCCGATTTGATTTGGGCTTGCACAGAATGAATGCGGCTGGGACGAGGAGCTTAAACTCCTCATTCTGGGTGGTTTCACAAAGAATTGGAGCAACGGGAACAGGGACGGGGTGAAGAGCTAAGCTCTCCACCCCGTCCCTGTTCTAATCTAAGGCGCTTAGTGCTGTAGACGCTTATTTAGCAGCAGCAAATTGTTCAGCCACAAAATCCCAGTTGATTAAGCTATCTACGAAGGTTTTAGCGTAGTCTGGGCGACGATTTTGATAGTCAAGGTAGTAGGCGTGTTCCCAGACATCCATCGTCAGCAGCGGAACTTGACCCAGAGCAACTGGGTTTTCGGCATTAGGAGTTTTGGTCACTTTTAGGGTGCCTTTGTCTAGCACAAGCCAGGCCCAACCGCTGCCAAACTGAGTGCCACCAGCCGCAAGAAACTCCTCTTTGAATTTGTCGAAGCTGCCAAAGTCGGCGTTGACTTTAGCAGCTAGTTCTCCGGTAGGAGTGCCGCCGCCATTGGGCTTCATGCAGTTCCAGTAGAAGGTATGGTTCCAGGCTTGAGCAGCGTTGTTGAAAATCCCGGTTTTGGCAGAGTCGCCATAGGTTGCTTTGATGACTTCTTCGATTGACTTGTCGGCAAGTTCGGTTCCCTCGACCATTTTGTTGAAGTTGGTTACGTAAGCAGCATGATGCTTGTCATGATGAAACTTCAGTGTCTCTGAGGAAACGTGAGGTGCCAAAGCTTCGTAGTCGTAAGGCAGGGGGGGAAGTTCGTAAGCCATAGTGTTTGTCCTCTCATCTTCACGAAATTTTTCGGGATCTGAAGCTTGATAAGGCTGGTGAATGGACAGGGCGATCGCCCAGTAAACACAGCAACGTTATCGATAGAATTTTATATCAAAAGTCCTATCAATAGACAGATCTGAAGAATACAGAGCATTTTCAAAGCGTAGGACAAAGCTTATTCGGCAAAGAAAGACGGATTTGGAACTTTTGATAGATTTATCTTTCAAAAGTTTACAATAAGGTCAAGATGATGACTCCAATAGGAGAAAAACCTATGGCTTTTGAATTACCGCCTCTTCCATACAATAACGATGCGCTAGAGCCTTACATTGACGCGCAAACCATGCAGATTCACCATGACAACCATCATGGAACCTATGTCAGCAAGCTTAATGCAGCATTGGAAAAGCACTCTGATTTGCAAAGAAAGTCTGTTGATGAACTGATTCGGGACTTAAACTCGTTGCCCGATGCGGTGCAAGCAGCGGTACGTAATAATGGCGGTGGGCATCTTAACCACACTATTTTTTGGACGCTAATGGCTCCCAATGCTGGAGGAGAGCCGACTGGGGCGATCGCTCAGGCTATCAGCGACACGTTTGGTAACTTTGAGAACTTCAAACAGCGGTTTAACGATACAGGCGCAGGTCAGTTTGGCAGCGGCTTTGTCTGGTTAGTTCGCACCGCTGATGGCAAGCTAGATGTCGTTAGCACTCCCAATCAGGATAACCCCCTAACTGAAGGACATTTCCCCATCATGGGAAATGATGTGTGGGAACACGCTTACTACCTGAAGTATCAAAACCGTCGAGCCGAATACCTGAAGCAATGGTGGAACGTAGTTAACTGGAGTGAGGTTAACAACCGCTTTGTCCAAGCTAGTCGCTAGGACTTGATCCAAAGGGTTGCTTTTCGAGCGCGAAACGACTTGAAAAGCAGCCCCCTAGTTTCACTGAAAGTTAAGCTTTACTGGAAGTTGACAATTCGGGCGAAGTCAGCAGGAACAAGGCTTGCACCGCCCACTAAGGCACCATCGATCTCAGGCTGAGCCATAATTTCGTCGATATTGCCAGGTTTTACAGAGCCGCCATACTGGATTGGCACGCTTGGGTTACTTAGCTGGCTACGAATCAGACCAATGACTCGGTTTGCTTCGACTGCTTCACAGGTGTGCCCCGTGCCAATCGCCCAAATCGGCTCATAGGCAATTACTAAATTGTCCTGATTGATCTCTACCAGATCTTGCTTTAGCTGACGGATAATCACAGTCTCGGTTTCATCCTGGCTTCGCTGCTCTCCGGTTTCACCCACACAGAGAATTGGTGTTAGTCCGTGCTGTTGGGCTGCTTTAAGCCGCAGGTTCACTGTTTCGTCAGTTTCACCAAAATATTGTCTACGTTCACTGTGACCTACGATTACATAGCGCACCCCTAGCTCTTTCAGCATAGTTCCTGAAATTTCTCCGGTATAGGCTCCGGCAGTTTCCCAATGAACATTTTGTGCGCCGATTTTGATGCGGCTTCCGTGCAGATTTTTAGACAGGGTTCCCAGAGCAGTAAATGGAGCGCAAAGCAAAACCTCCCGGTCAGCAGGGGTTTCATCAAGATGGTTCATAAACCCTTGCAGAAATTCTAATGATTCTGCCTGGGTTTTGTACATTTTCCAGTTGCCAGCAATAACAATCTTTCGCACGGATGCCACACTGTAGGGTTCAACGCATTACGCAATGCATCCTACAGTCTAAGGTGCACTCGGATCAATCCTAGAATTTTTGTAACGATTTCAGATCAATGCAGGTCAAACAAATTTGCTTAGATAAAGTAAATCTTCATCCCTGCTTCAAAATCTCTTGATTGTTGCGTTGCGATCGCCTTAATTTCTTGCCATAAAATAAAGCATTAGGGCACATCTGACCTGCTAGTTTTGCTTTTCTCGATGTCTGTTCTATCTGGCGATTCTGTCTGGCAATATGCGTCTGAGCTACCAGAACCTTCACAACGTTCAGACATCTATCAAATCGATACAGACTGCTTCTAGTAGCGCACGATTTATGAATGGGCAAGAAAACGGGTCCAGTACGAATAGCCATCAGTGCCGAATGGTTTCAGAGTGTTCAAATGAGTCAGACATTCTGAACCAGATTAAATGTGGGCATTTGCTGATGGTGAACGCTCGACGGCGCAACGGCTTAATTTTGTGCAAGGCTTATCACGCAGAGTTTGCTGGACCGGGTGCCGCAGTAGGCAGCTTTTTCGACGTAGACTGTGAGCGCGTTGTACCCGTTGGCGATCTGTCGCTAATTTCTCCTGAATCTCACGAGGAACGCCAAAAGTCCTTCTTGATTCGGCGACAGTGGATTCGCCTGACACAGCAGTTCACTGATAAGTCGCAGCCGCTTCAGCGGGCCCAGATGATTCTCAACCAGTTTGAGAACTACTTTGACCAGGAAACAATTGAGCGCATTCCCGATGACGCATTTGCGCTGTTGGTTGGGGTTTTGCCTTACTCAGTGAGAATGGTGCGCCGCCCACCTGGACAGCTTAACGTTAAGGTTAAGGTTTAGGGGAGGATGAGGGATGCATTCAGTTTCTCAGCGATATAGCGTATGTAACGTGCAACTTTTTCTAGCCGCTTGTGGGATGGGCATCTTGCCCGTCCAAATTAAGCAGGCAAGATGCTTGCTCCACAGGAAACCAGGGTTTCCAAAACTCTAGTTGCATATCGCGCTGGCGTGTGTTTTTAATCTTTCCCACCCAGATTAAGCAGGCAAGATGCCTGTTCCAGGAAGCTAGAACCCGCACAACAGTACATATTACCGAAATGATGATCTATGGCTGGCAGAAAGTCTGAATTTCCTGCCAGATTCTAATCTGAACATCCGCTAACGCATGGTCGCTGTCCAGTTCGATTAGTTTTACCCAGGGGCGCTGAGCGGCAAAGCTGCGGCTTGCTTGAATGGGAATCACCTCGTCCGCGCGGCCATGCAAAATCAGGGTGGGAATTGGGCGCTGTAGCTTTGGTTCTTCATATTGAGCCGCGTCAGTTACAAAACCGTAGTGTAGAGGCAGCGTTTGCTGTGCGCCGTAGTGATAAACCGATAGATACTGCTCTGTGTGCCAACGCTGCACCTGCTCTTTGCCAAGCTTGGGCAACCAGTGCGCTAAAAATTGAAATGCTGGAGCGAGTAGCACCAGGCGCTTGACCTGAGCCTGATATTCTCCTATCCAGGCGGCTGTTAACCCACCGAAACTAGACCCAATCAAGGTGACAGGTTGAGGAGCGGGCGGAAATACTGCCTGGACTTGTTGAATTTGGCGGCTCAGGGTCAGGTGGGTAAAGTCGTCTTGATTAAGGTCGGGGGTTTGCAGGTTGATATTGAGAGATTGAAAGCGATCGCCCAAATACTTTGACTTGGCTGACTGGGGTCCAGAAGCAAAGCCATGCAGATAAATAAAACTATCTGTTGAGTCCATCATGGAAACCTTAAAAAAATGCCCAACACTCATTTATAGTTTGCAGAGTCGCGGTAGATGCGCGACACTATCTTCTTTAGGGGTGTTTCACCACTATGGACTTGTTGGAATATCAGGCTAAGCAGTTATTTTACGAGATGGGAATTCCCGTCCTGCCTTCACAGCAGATTGACCATCCCAAAGATTTGAAGGGCCTAAAAATTCCTTATCCGGTGGTGTTAAAGTCTCAAGTCTACACGGGTGGGCGGGGCAAAGCAGGCGGCATCCGGTTCGTCGAAAATACGATTGACGCGGTTGCTGCGGCTCAGACTATTTTTAACTTGCCAATTACGGGAATGTATCCTGCTGTATTGCTAGCGGAGGCAAAGTATGACGCAGACCGAGAACTCTATCTGGCGGTAATTTTAGATTGGTCTGCCCGCCGTCCGCTGCTGTTGGGTTCTCAACGTGGCGGTGTGGATGTGGAAGCAACGATTGGCGCAATGCAACAGGTGGTGGTAGACCAAGAATTTTCTCCTTTTTATGCCCGTAGGCTGGCGCTAAAGATGGGGCTGCAAGGAGAACTGATTCGGTCGGTGAGTGCCATTTTGGAGAAAATGTATCAGCTATTTCTGCAAAAGGACTTGGATTTAGTTGAGATTAATCCTCTGGCAGTCAGTTCTGCGGGAGAGTTGATGGCTTTGGATGGCAAAATTACGGCGAATGATGATGCACTGGGGCGACACCCCGATCTGGCTACTCTACAGGAAAAAATTCCACATCAAATCAAAACTAAAATGCTGCCCAGGGACCTGGCAGATACAACGCTGGTAGAACTGGAGGGCAATATTGGTATTCTCTGTAACGGCGCAGGGCTGACCATGACGACGCTAGATTTAGTTCACAAAGCAGGCGGGCGACCAGCTAGTTTTCTGAATTTGGGAAGTGAGTATCGGCACAACAATTCGCCTGAAGTTTTGCGCGATCGCATTCAGCGAGGGCTAGAGTTGATGATGCAGAGCAAAAATCTGAAGGTCGTCTTGGTAAATACTCTGGGCAATGTGATGCTTTGCAGGCAAACGGCGGAGGCGATCGCTACTCACTTACAGCATCAAGCTGGCAGTCGCGTTGTGCCCTTTGTTGTCCGGCTGGTTGGCGATCAGTTTGATGAGGCGCGTCAGATGCTTCAGGCTTTGAATTTGCCTTTGTTTCATGATTTGGACGAGGCGATCGCCGAAGCAATTTCTCTCAGCAAGTAGCTTTTTAACGAAAAAATGAACTTCACTTCAGAGAGCAGGGTATTGGTTCAGGGCATCACTGAACCGCTGGGTTCCATCTATGCACCGTTGATGCAGGTTTATGGGGGGCAAATTTTGGCTGGGATCAGTCCCGGTCACGGCGGTCAGCATCTAGAAGGAATTCCAGTATTTGACCTGGTTGAGCAAGCGCTGTTGAGTGTTGGTGCGGTGGATACTAGCGTAATTTTTGTACCGCCTTATCAGGTCTTAGACGCAGCCTTAGAGGCGATCGCCGCTGGAATTCGCCAACTCGTCCTGGTTACAGAAGGGGTGCCGCCAATGGACATGATGCGCCTGTGCCGTGTTGCAGAAGCAAGCGAAACCCTGGTTGTCGGACCAAACTGCCCTGGAATTATTGTGCCTGGACAAATTTTGCTGGGGACCCATCCGGCTGAGTTTTATACTCCTGGTACAGTGGGGCTGGTTAGCCGCTGCGGAACGCTTACCTATGAGGTGGCAAGAGAGTTGTCTCAGGCTGGATTTGGGCAATCCATTGCGTTGGGAATTGGCAGCGATCGCATCATTGGTTCAACCTTTCAGCAGTGGCTTCAGATTTTGGACGAAGATGAACAAACCGAAGCGATTGTGCTGGTCGGCAAAATTGGCAGCGACAGCGAAGAAGTCGCGGCTCGATATATTATTGAAGCGATTGATAAACCCGTAGTTGCCTATATTGCAGGCCGCACTCTTCCCCAAAGTCAATATATCGGGCACGCTGGAGCCGTTGTTTCTTCTCAAGTTGCTGGATTGAGAGATGAAATAGGCACTGCCGAAAGCAAAATTTCTGCCCTCCGGCAGGCAAAAGTTCCGATTGCAGAATGTCTTTCTCAACTGCCCGATTTGCTAAAGCAGGTGCTTAAGGGCAGTCCCAAAACTAGCGCTAAGAGCTAAGGCAAAATCTCTACCGTGCCTTGCTGCCCATCAATCTGGACTCGTTGACCATCCTGTAGGCGTTGAGTGGCGTTGCGAATGTCCATGACGGCTGGAATGCCATATTCACGAGCCACGATCGCCCCGTGCGAGAGCCGTCCCCCCACTTCTGCGATCAAACCGCCTGCCCTTGCTAACAGCGGTGCCCAGCCAGAATCAGTGTAGGGTACGACGAGAATTGTTTCGCGATTAACTTCTGGCAACTGCTGCAAGTTTTGCAGCACTCTCACCCGTCCAATTACTCGACCGGGGCTAGCCCCAATACCGCGCAGTTGGCGGGCAGATTGTTCAATGGGCTGTGAACGGTAGATGAGCATTGGCGGATCGTTGCCGTACACTAGGGCAGGCACCGACCGAAGCCGCTGATCTTGTTTAAGCTGCGATCGCCTTTCTACGATTAGATCCAGCAAATTTTCTCGTAGCGTTAGATCTGATTCGGCGACAAGCCGCTGAATCTCATCAAACTTGAGAAAAAAGATATCTCCCGCTTGCTCTAACGCGCCCGACGACAGCCAGAGCCGTTCCAGCCCTATAAAGCTCCAGCGTAGTTCTGCTAGCAGGCGGCTATAAACTACCGTGACCTGTGCTTTCAGGTTCAAGTGAGATTGAACTTGAGCCGCCTTCCAGTTTTGTCGCGACTTGTCCGCTGGATATGATTCTGCTGGTGGGTTAAACAAAAACTGCGTAAACAGATCTTGAACGGGCTGTGGATCTTCTTTCCAGGTGGAAACGGCGATATCTGTTCCTACGCGGCTGAGATAGCCGTAGCGATCGAGAAATTGCTTGAATTGCTCTAAGACAGCAGTTTTAGCCTCATCTGGGTTTTCTCTAAGGGCAGCAAAAACCGTTGAACTATCTGGTTGCAGCGAATCCAGCGATAGTGCAGAGCGAGCATTTGCGGCTAAGGTTTGGAGCGATCGCAGCGCACCCACTTCAGGCATTTGGCTATTGTCTAGTTCTGCATCTTCAACTTTCAACAATGCCTGCCGAATTGAAACGCTAAGCGGAGCCAAAATGCTGTAGTAGGTTGCCCGCTTCAGCAGTTCCAGGATTTGATTAATCCGTCCTAGCAGCGCCACGCTCGACAGGTCCTCCACGCGTTGAGTCTCCAGGTCAGCCAACCCTGAAGCAAAATGCTGCTGTTGATCCTGGTCAAAGTCCTCAATCAGACGCAGTTCTCGTCCTAAGAGCCGCAACAGTCCCGGTATGTTTTTTAGCGTTGAGTCTAAGGGTGGCTTGCTGAATCTGGCTCCTCGGGTCAGAAAGTCAAGACTTTCAGGGGGTAAACCCATGCGGCGAAAAATTTGCCCCAGCAGCGAAGCATTGAAGTAGGCGGAGGAATGGTGCAGCGTTGCAGTTTCGTTGAAGTCTAACCCACGAGCGCGATCGCCCAGCACAATGGTAAAAATCTCACCCCAAACGCCACAGGTCAGCGGCCGGTTAATCGACCAGGTTAACGGATGAATTAACCCTGGAATCACTTCTGCCGCAATCTTGCGCGTCCAGATGGGCAGCAGCGTTGTAATTGGGCGCGACTGCAACAGCCAGAGTTGCTGACCGTCATAGCTCCACTCAATATCCTGGGGAACCCCATGATAGCGGGCTTCCAAGTGACGAACCAGGTAAGCGACCTGCTGAATCAGGCGGGGCGGCACATCGCCCGTACCTTCTACATCAAGCGACAGCAGATCAGGCAAGCGCCAGTCAAACGGATCGGTTTGCGGGTCTTCGCTAAAGTGAAACTCAATATCTTCTACCCAGACGCGATATTGTTCTGGGGTAAACTGCCCTGACACAATCCGTTCTGCCCCACCCGGCAAGGCTTCAATCACGACTGCATCTCCCTGGCGGGCGATCGGGTCACGGCTAAACGCCACTCCAGAAAAAACCCCCTGGATCTGATGCTGAATCACAACCGCCATTGCGGTTTCTGCTAGTTTCCGATCTTGCCGATATTGAACAGCGGCAGGGCGACTGTAGGAAAGCTGACACTGGGCGATCGCCTGTTCCAGCAAAGGCTGACTCGTCACTCTCAAAATTGACTCATATTGTCCCGCTGCGGATGCGGTGTCCGAGTCCTCACCCATTGCAGAAGAGCGAACCACCAACGGCTGCTCAGCAGAGGGTTGTAGTAACTCCAGCAAGGGAGCCGGATCATCTCCTGGAGGCAGCACCCAGCCCATTGGCACCGGATAGCCCCAACGCCGCAATTGGGAAAGCGTTGCTGCTTTGTGCCCTACTTTATCGGCGTTAAGGTTGCGGTCGAGCGAGAGAATAGCGCGATCGCCCCGAAAAAACTGAAACACAGACTGAGAATCTCCTCGTACCGCACTGGTTGACAGATTCAGGTCGTCAGGAATTTTTTGATAAATCCAGGCTAATAGCAGACTCAGCGTTACCGCTGCACCTACCACCTCCCCGCTGTGAGGATGTCGCAGCGCCGTAACCAACGGCAACAAAATCAGAACTGCCGTGCGTCCTTGTTTACGCTCACGCAAAAGCGTAAAAGTAATGGCGCTGAGCAGAAAAATTAGCCCCGCCCCAACCCAATCAAACGCAATGTAGCCCCACACTACATTCGTTGTACCTGCGCCATTGCTGATCCAATAGCGTCCCATCACCAGCGCAATCAGCGCCATCAGTTCCCAAACCGGGTCGGCTGGAAAAAATTGCCTCGCGAGCAAAACCGCCGCAATTCCTTTTAGCGCCTCTGACAAAACTGCCAAAATCCCAACAAGCCGCCCACCATGATAGAACGCGGCTGAAACGCTGACATTGCCAGTCCCAATTCTAGACAGTTGCCGACCCGTTAACGCCCGCGTAATCCAACTGATCAGGGGCAGACCACCCACAAGTGGACAGACCAAGAAGATGAGCAGTGATCCCCAAACCTGCGTCAGTGTCATGAGCGTATCTATTCTCAAAATTTTGGGATAAGTCCCTGGATGATTATAGGGCGATCGCCCAGTTCAAACGCTTTTACTCAAGCAAAAACGCAAAAAGCGCCCCCGGAGAGGCGCTCATGGTCAAGCTTCGACTAGAACTTAGCCAACAATGCTAGGAGCCTTGACAGAAGCCAGGTCAAGCGGGAAGTTGTGAGCATTGCGCTCGTGCATCACTTCCATACCCAGGTTCGCCC
>JAAUTN010000544.1 GCA_012031415.1 Leptolyngbyaceae cyanobacterium SM1_4_3
CTGAGCGTCTTGCCACACCATCACTAACCTCAACAACGGTCACAATCAGAGTCTCCTGAGCACTCGAAACTCTCACCCTCAACCTCCAAGAACGAGTGTAAAAGACCCTGTGCGGAGCCAGCTAACGTTCCCGGTCAGCGGTTGCGATCGCCTTCACCTCCCCCCAGGCGGCTTCGGTCAATCCGCTGCACTGGGGTTGTTAGCTGGATAGCGCCCCCGATCGCCCCCAACCACTTAACCTTTGCCACAAAACCGATCGCCCCTCGCTACCGCCCCCACCCCTATCTCCTGAGCGCCTTGCAACACCAACACTAACCTCAAACAACGGTCACAACAAACCATCTCCTGGGCGCTCTCGGACTGGTCAACAGTTTTCAAATACAAGTGTAAAAGACCCTGTGCGGAGCCAGCTAACGTTCGCGCTCACCGGACGCAGACAACCTTTGCAACTCAACCGGCCATATCATGACGTTCCGGTGCAGCGCGGTTGTTAGGCGTTGCGGTCATTATCAGAGTTGAGTGCCAAGGTCATCAGGCACTCATCATAGAACTGTCCGCCTCTCGAAAAGGTCTCCGGTTCAGTACCATATGTGCGGAAGCCAAATGACTGATAAAGGCGGATTGCCGCTTCTTGTTGGGTGACAACAGTTAGATTGACTCTCTTGATACCTGTGGCATTCGCCGCCCAACTCAACGCTTCGTGGATAAGCGCTTTGCCGCAGCCGTGGCAACGAAACGAGGGCAAGACATAGAGACCCGCAAGATACGCACGATGCTTCTCATTGGGTGCTGAATAGCGAGAAATCCGAATGATACCCACAAGTTGTTCGTTTTGAAACGCTCCGAAGAAGCAACGGTCATCGCTCTCTTCAAGCCTCACGGCAGTGTCGGAGAGGTTTGGTTCATCTTCAGGGAGCGAGCCGAAAGCGGGTGGCTGTTCACGGAGTGCAGACAAGCGCACAAAACGATATGCCTCGGTATCAGCGGGGGTGAGTGCGCACACACTAACTGATCTAATATCTTGCAGAGACTTCATGGTTCAGTTTTCGTTCACAAGAGCAGTGTGGCAACGCCTAACGGTGAAGTTGTACGGCAGCAGATAAACTCCAACTCTTAACCGATATCTTCTCTCCCGTCCGCACCAAAGCAGTGGTAGGCGGCTGGCTGCAACCGAATACTTGAGCCAATGCTGAGTAGATTTAATCAATGCATCCTGATTTACTTCATCACTCATGCTATGACGCTTTGAGACTAAATAACTTAGACACTGTATTGCCCTCTAAGCTTTCTAAAGCAGTCCGCAACTTTTACCAATGGCTCTAATTCTTCAGGCGGGTTCTGTACCAACGAATACCACAGCCTGATACGATTCCCCCTATCAAATTGGGAAATCCCTCTAAATCGATCTGGAATAGGCGTTCTAGCAGCAGATCGATTACAAGTCCGGTAACTACAAAGACTAGAATCCAGAAGACTAATGGAAAAAAGTCTGTGGTTGACCAGCGTTGATTCCTGGTAGAAAAACCAATCGTCACCATGAGAAAAACACCTACCAGTGTCAGTAAGAGTCCTAAAGAACCTAGCATCGATCATTCCTCAAGCTTATCTTACAAGTGTGTATCCGCATTTTACTGCCTAACGACTCGGTTCAGCGGCGGCAAACTGAACTTCGCCTCACCACAAGCGGCTTTCGACCGTCCGTTGCAACCGAATTGTTGGGCTGTGACACTACCTTGGTGCTTTTCGCCAACCTGCTGCAACCGCTTCTGATTCTGAACAGAACCACCTTTCTCCCTTGCCAGGATCAATGATCGTTCCATCATAGTCTTCCATTCCTGGAACATGATAAAGCTTATCTCCTGTAGCAACCGAAATATTACCTTTGACAACACAGCCTGGTTTTGTGATTGATGTGATTGGCGTGGGCACACGGCTAGGACTGCACTGCATCTGAATAAGCACAATGCTTGCTAAAACTCCAATGCTAAGGATAGTTTCGCGCAATCCACGTTTCTTATTTTTCTGCTTGTTCAGCGCAGTTTTCGCTCTTTGTAGAGTTGAAGATTGAGAAACAACACCTTGAATTGAAGCACCAGAAGCGCGAATTTTTCCATCTGCTTCAGTAACTAACTCATAGAAAATGGTATCTCCAACTTTTGGGCGGCGACCTGTTGTTTTTATTGCGCTGATATGTAGAAAAACCTCTCTGCCGCTTTCGCTAGGCTTGATAAATCCGAAACCCCTATCGTCGTTCCACTTTACTAATTGCCCCTTATTCAAACCAGGTTTCATGAAGAACCTCACCGTTAACCCACCTGAGCAGCCCAGCCAGAAGCACTTGCTACATTTCTGCTCTGAAATCTAACAGACAGTTGTGAGCCACTGTCTCGACCTAAAAGCTAAGCAGCCCAACTATTAATAGACTGAAATTTTCCGCCTAAGATTCCAATTTAGGGTGGATAGGCAGATTATTTCTGCCTAAGATCCCAAATCTATTACTTATGCGGATTATTTCTGCATAATACGCCGCTTAAGCTGAATGGCTAGAATCTTTCCGCATATTTTCAGATTTCTTACGGAGGTGAGCAAATGTACTATTGGATACACGGTACATTTACTTGCCACTTATGCAGCCACCTCCCAAGAAATTGCTGGATCAGGTGCGGGACGCTATTCGTCTCAAGCACTACGCCTACCGCACGGAAGAAACCTATGTGCAGTGGATTCGCCGCTACATCCTGTTTCACAGTAAACGCCATCCGAAAGAGATGGGCAAAGCTGAAATTGAAGCATTCCTCACCCATCTAGCGGTTGAGGGGCAGGTCTCTGCTTCAACCCAAAATCAAGCTCTTAGTGCCCTGCTGTTTCTCTATCGGGAAGTGCTCAATCTGGAAATATTGGGCATTGATGCTGTTCGAGCAAAACGACCTCAGTATGTGCCAACTGTGCTGACCAAACAGGAAGCAATTGCTGTGATCCAGCAGTGTGACGGTATCTATCAACTGGTTGTGAAGCTACTTTACGGGAGCGGACTTCGCTTGATTGAAGGGTTGCGCTTGCGAGTTAAAGATGTTGACTTTGCTCAACAGCAAATTGTGGTCAGAGACGGTAAAGGCAGCAAGAGCCGTGTGACCATGCTGCCCTCAAGTGTTGCAGCAGAATTGCGAGATCATCTAGTGGGTGTCCAACGACAGCATCACCAGGATTTAAGTCGAGGGTTTGGAGCCGTGAATCTGCCCTTTGCGCTTGAGCGTAAATATCCGAATGCTAACCGGGAGTGGATTTGGCAGTATGTGTTTCCATCCGGTTCAATTACCAAAGACACACGCAGCGGGCTGATGTGCCGACATCACGTACATGAAAGTGGAGTACAAAAAGCGGTTAAACAAGCAGTAAGAGCTGTAAGGCTCACTAAGCGGATTGGCTGTCACACCTTCCGACACAGCTTTGCTACTCATTTGTTAGAGAGCGGGTATGACATCCGCACGATTCAAGAATTGCTGGGTCATAAGGATGTGAAGACGACGATGATTTACACTCACGTTCTAAATCGAGGTGGACGAGGAGTGAGAAGTCCACTGGATTGAGCATCAAGGGCTTTGATTCGGTTTTGAGCCGAGGTCGTCTTACCCTTTAGCAAACCGATTTGGTTTGGGACGATCGCCCCCTCTTCACTCCTCCCTCTTCCCTCTTCTCTTACCCTCCCACTCTCCGATCGCGCGTCAAGATACTCATCACTTCACCAGAACTTGGAGCAGGTAAAAGTGGACTCCACAAGCCCACTTCAGCAAAGCCGCGTCGATGCAGGTCGTGAATCGTTTCAATCACACCATCACGAGAGCCGATGATGAGAACCCGTAATCGTTCACGGTCGGAATTTTGCAGTGCAAGAACTTCTCTCTCAACAGGTGTGTTGGGAGATTCCAAGAAACAGTCAGACATGAGTTGTAACTCCT
>JAAUTN010000545.1 GCA_012031415.1 Leptolyngbyaceae cyanobacterium SM1_4_3
GCAGCACACTGCTCCGCCTCTCCCGGTTTATCGGGTCGAGGGGCATTGGCCACAACCAGAAGTTTAGAAGGTTTTGCTTGTCGGATTGCCTCAAACACTTTTTCCGTCGTGCTGGGGCGTTTTGTAGATCAAAATAGCAACTGGGGTTTTTGTCCGCCAATCAACCACTGAAAAGCTCCTTTTTGACTATGGTTTTGACTATCGGGTTTAACAGTTACAAATTACAAGCGGTTGCTTAGAATTCGGTCGTATATTGCTTCTAGTTTTGCAGTATTTGATTTGAGACTAAATTCTTGCTCAGCACGTTTGCGCCCAGCCATTGAGAAACGTTCTCTCAACTGAACATCATTTAATATAGTCACCATGTGTTTGCCCAACATTTCCCAATCTCTTTCAGGTGCCAAAATCCTGTTTCTCCATGCACTACAGCCTCTGGAATACCTGCATGAATTGAACCGACGACGGGCAAACCCATTGCCTGTGCCTCGTACACAACAATCGGAAGACCTTCAGAATCGCCATTTGCAGCAGTGACACTGGGTGTACAAAGCAAAAGCGAACGATTCATCAAATCTTTAACGGCTTCGGGTGGCTGTACTCCCAAGAAACGGTAACGTTTAAGGCAGCTTTGAGCCAGTTGTTCGAGCCGTTGCTGGAGCGGACCGCTACCCACAACGACTAGCTCTATTTCTGGCATGACGGCTTGCACCTGAGCCATAGCGCGAATCAGATATTCACATCCTTTCTTCTCAACCAAGCGTCCGACAAACATTACGATCGGTTCACGCTGAATGCTCAGATTTGGCGTAAATTTGTCGATATCTACGCCAATGTAATGAACCAAGATTTTGTCAGACGGGCACCCTTTATCAACAAGCTTTGAGCGAATAAACTCCGAAACGGCAATAAAGCAATTGGCAGATTTAAACAGGCGATCGCGCCTTTCCAGATAAAGGTCCCTAAAAAACTGCCCTCGCTTTTGAAAAAGATCGGTCAACTTGGCGCGTCCTGTGCTTTTATATTCCATGCCAGTCGCGTCGTTGCCGTGAAATGTGACAACCAGTGGAACATTTAGCTTCTTCGCTAACGGAAGACTCAACACCCCGTCTAAGCCAAAATGGGCATGAACGAGCTGAGGCGATCGCTTTTTAATCTCGCGAAACCAGCCAGGATGAGCAAACCCAGTTAGCTTAAAAGCCAATTTCCAGGGCGCAGGCTGCGAAACCAAATCGCTAAGCACAATACTCTTTTTTTGAGAAACCAAAGAATTAGCACCTGCAACCCGCGACATACCAACGTAAAACCCGCTGTATGTAGAAAGGCTCTCTACTTGAGCAGGAATGAAGGTTTCAGAATAAGGCAAGAGTAAATCGCGGTATATGGCAACAGTCCTGCTGTTCATTAGCTTAGGGGTTTAGGTAAGGGATATTTACAGTTGCAGGAAATAATGAGCAGGAAACAAATTTAGAAACAACTGATCTTACTCTTTAATAGGTTCAGCATATGGAAGAGGTTCGGAAGAGTATGCAGGAAGGTTTTTCCAAAGGTAAAAAGGGCTAACCAACCCACTCGTCAAACGTTCCATTTCACAGGCTGCTACCACATCTGTCTGAATTACTTTGTGTTTCTTAAAATAGAAAACAACAACCTTGCGGAGATCGTTTAAAAAAATAAACTGGGAAATAAATGGTTTTTGCCAGGCTTTCGCCCGTGTCATGCGAATATGATGTTGAGCTAATCCGATGCTACGAACGAGAGAGAGCAAGTAATCACGCTCAAGCCGCCACGCAGGTACTTCATGGTAGATGTGTAGCTTGGGATTATATAGAATTTCCCCAACCAGCGTTTTGAACGTGGGCTAGAGACTCCATGTCTTCACCTTTTAAGCCCAATGACTTGCCGACAGGTCCTAGCAACAGGAGATTATCAGGAACACAATCGAGCCAGGCTTGCTTGCAAATAACTAGCCCTGCCCCCGGTGGTAACACTCGACCTTTACGGGTATTGTAGGAGAAGACCTTATTGCCTCGTTCAATAATGGCAAGATAGCTGGCAATTTGACGAAAATTGGGAGGGGGTCAACTTCAAATTTGCCATGAATTTGACCACTAAATGCAGCCGCTTCAGGATGCGCTTTGCCAAAAGAGTAAGCCTCAGCTACCCAGTCGGGTGTGGGTAGATTGTCATCATCCAAAAAACCAATAAAACTCCCCTTGGGATTCTTGGATAGCACGCTTTCGGGCAATGGATGCGCCTTGCTTGGGTTCCAAGAAATATCTGAGCGGGAAAGCACGATCCCAGGTTGCTTGATACTGCCGAATTAGTTCGGCTGTGTCATCACTACTGTTGTTATCAACAATCACGATTTCCCAGTTGATGGATTCGGTGCCAACCTGCGATCGCAGTGCCTCCAGGATAGGGGGTATCTGCTCGGACTTATTGTAAGTACGAATTGCTACAGAGAAGTCAACCATAGATTTTGTGGCTAAAAGTTAACAATGTTTCACACAAACCTGATGTAATCACCTTCGGATCACTCAAATCAGGAGGAAGGCTATGCTTACTTTACACTTCAAGCCTCACAGTACATAGGCAGGAATTGTCATACTGGTGCTTCCTGGACTTTAAAGTATGCTCTTAGCTCTCGTCACCCACTCACCTGCTCATCTGACAATTCAAATTGTGCTTGAAAAACCTGAGAAACTCAATCAATTACTAGCAATAGTAGACATCTTCATCTAATTTTCTTCATTTTTACCCAAACTTCAACATGGATGAACATTCTCTAAGAAAACGAGTGGGGCACACTGTGCCCCACTCATTGTCGCTATGCGTTACTATTTTCGATTCTTCTTGGATCAAACTTCGCCCTAATTTTATGTACTATGAAAGCGCACATAAAGGATACTGGTTGAGTTCGGCGAATCGAGCCTAGATAGCGAAGCAGTGAGTTTAGAACAAATAGCGGATGCCTGAGAAGTGCCTTGAGTACAAGCGGCCATTGAATCTTTTTGAAGCTCTTTAACACCAATCCTTTGCAGATTCTAGGATTGCAACCTTCCGCCATTAGTTTTACATAAATTGCTGGCAAATCTGCATACATACTTTTCACGAATACTTCTGGTTTTTTAGTGAAATGATGTTCCCCAGCAGTACACTCCAAATAGTTTTCTTGACTTACTTTAAATCCTCCTCTGACAGCGCAGTAGTAAGTCCAGTAAAGCTGCACAAATGCATTGTCTAGCCCTAGCTTCCAGTCCTGCAAAGCTTGCTTTGCTAATTTGGTTCGATATATTAATGCAGTTGTTAGTGACAAACCAGAGCCACCGCGCTTTTCTAAACAGTGTTCAAACAAAGGCTTGCCATTAGAAGAAAAACCATTTCCCTCTATGGAGAAACAACGATTAAAACGAACCTTACCCGTTTTGCGAAATGACTAGAATAGTTTAGAAGCAGCAAACTTAAGTTAGGGCTGTGACTCAAATTCTTCAAAACATAGGCGATCGCTCATCGTAAATTAGATCATCGTCGCTAATTGTCCATACATATTTTCCGTTTGCTGCTTCGATACAATAAGCTATGTTTCTGACAGCTCCAATGTTCTCTGAGTGTCGGTTGAATTGAAACCTGACATCCTTAAATTCAGATTGCCATTTTTCAACAACTTTGGGAGTATCGTCCGTAGAACAATTATCAGAAATTAAAATTTCACATTGTGCTTCAAATCCTCTGATAGCTCGTCTTAGCCAGCTTAACTGTTGGTTTAATAAGTTAGCTCGATTGAATGTTGGAATGGAGATAGATAAAAGTGTTTCCATTTTAGTGGTAGGCTCCTCTGATAAGTATGAAAACTTACCCAGGAAATTCGAGCTTAAACTTGATAAGTCCTACACTTTTTTGAATTGATAAACTCTGAAAATCGCGGAAAGTAGTGCTATATTAATTTT
>JAAUTN010000546.1 GCA_012031415.1 Leptolyngbyaceae cyanobacterium SM1_4_3
GGGGTTTGGGAAAGGATGAGGGATGAGGGATGAGGGATGAAGGGGGAGGACGGAGGAGGGGCGATCGCCATCACAGTCTCCTCAGTTAACAAGATGGGGCGATCGCGTCAGACATTAAACTGGAAATATCTCATTTCAAGGTTTTTCTATGAACCTATCTCGTGACTTAGAAGAGGCGATTCTCTGGTTCCCAAGCTCCTGATTGGGAACCGTCTGAGGAAGCTCCTGCTTCCTGCAAGCCCAGAAGAAGCTGGAGCTTCTGAAGGGCATTACCAAGCAGGAGCTTGGTAACGAGGGAAACGAGGGATGAGGACGGATGGCGGAGGACGGAAGAGGGGCGATCGCTCCAAGTTATTTGGTTTGATGGGTCTAATACTAAATCCGTCATAGAGTAGCGGTATCGGTAGGGGCGAAGCATTCGGTCACAATCCCTGCAACTAAAGCACAATTCTTCTGCCGAATGCTTCGCCCGTACACCAAATAGTGCTTCTTGACAAAACGAATTCCGCATAAGAGTCTGTCAGCTACACGGGGTTTAAGGCGATGCCTAAAAGCAAGAGCTATCAAGAAGAGTTAATTCAATACTTGAAAGACCCACAAAAGGCAGTTGCCTACCTCAATGCTGCCTTGGAAGAAGGTGAACCTGATCTATTCTTATTTGCCTTAAAGAATGTAGCCGAAGCGCATGGAGATGTGAGCCGCTTTCAAACTTCTCCTACTTCGTCAAGCGAAGCTGAATTGCCCAAGATAGAGCTTCATAACTTTCTGCTATTAATGAAGGATTTAGGTCTAGGCTTGACCGTAGCGGAAACTCGAAAAGCATCTTGAGGAGGGAGGACGGAGGACAGAGGACGGAGGGAGCGATCGCCCCTTCACACCCAAGCAACCCCCTCGCCACCCACCGATGCGAAGCGCGTCCTGCCGCCCATCCCAATCCCTTGCGGAGGGGTCTGGGGGACGCGCCCGTCCCTCAGTGGGGGTCTGGGGGGAACCCCCGGCAGCAAATTCCGCTGAGTAAGCAGATAAAGTTTGGGTGGCTTGCAGTTTTGGCGCTCAGATCTGCGACTTCTTTAAAGAAGTCGCAGATCTGGTTTCCTTGTCCGAAGGCAGGGAATCAGGAAGGTTTGAGGATGCCCAGCGACTCCAATAATTGGGGGCGTTCCTCTAGGGCAATGCGGGCGATCGCCACAAAATCGCTCAGCCACTTATTTAGAGAAGCGATCGCCGCATCACGGGCTTGAGTCGCGTCCTGCGCTTCACCCTTCTCCTTCTCCTGCCGCTGGTTTGCCACCTCAACCGCGTACATCTCAGACTGTGCCGCTTCCAGCTTTGCTGGAGTTACGCCATACTTGGCTAACGTAGTCAGCAAATCAGGCGAACTGAGCGCATTGCTATAAAACTGTTGGGCTTGCAGCAGCCATCCTGCCAAGTTGTCCTTGCGCTTGCCAGTTATACCCAGGCGAGTTGCAGTGCCCGCATCGCCCTTAAACGCCACACGAGTAATCTTCACCAGCCGCATATAGCTAGCCTTAGCCTCATCCCAGGCTTGATTCAGTGCTGCTGTCGCTGAAATTTGTTCACCATAATCTGCCTGCTGCTTTTGCAGCGTAGTCAAAGCGATCTCATAAAGCGCCTTGCCTGCCTGAATTCGGTCTGACGTGTAGCCATATTCCATCAAACGATCCTGGATGAACGGATCAGTCAGCGCGTTGTTGATCATGATCCGAGCATCATTCAGCAACCTCTCAGTTGAGCGAACCATAAATTGCACCCTCCATAGAATAGATGCGAGATAGTTGCTGCTAGAGTGCCCATCCAACTTTCGTAATTCCCATTCCACTCCTTAGAAGTTAAAGAGCCGTAACGTTTCCCGGTTCAGCAATGCTTTCTGTCAAGTCGGGAACGTTCTGGAGATGGTCGGGAATGTTCTGGAGGCGGTCGGGAACGTTCTGGAGGTGGTCGGGAACGATGCGGGAGAGGAATTCAGGGGGGAGAGCTACAAAACTGGGAGGCGCTCCGATAAGATTCACGCTTGCTTGAATAGGTGCAATCTTTAGCCAGGTGTGGTGGTGCGACAGGCTGAGATTGCTGGGTTCCGCTCTAGATGAGCATGAGGCAGATGGGTTCGGCATGAACTGTTACGTCCTCATAGTAAGCTATTAAAACTGATCGACTCTTCAGCTAGCTGAACAACAGACAGGGGCAATACTTGACAGGATTCAGGAAGGAATGGTGAATCGACACATCGTTGCGTTTGTGCCAATGCGACATGACAGTGAGCGTGTACCCGGAAAAATTATCGTTTGCTCGCGGGGCGACCGCTCTATCACCACATTGTTGAAACGCTGCTGAACTGTCCCGAAATTAGTCAGGTCTGCATTGACACTGATAGCCCCACCATTATTGAAGACGCACAGCGCCACTTCCCCTCGGTCAAGGTGTTGATCAGGCCTGAGCATTTGCGGTCGGGCATGACTTCTATGAATGATGTGCTGCTGCATTCTGTGTCACAAGTTAAGGCTGATCTATACCTGCAAAGCCACAGCACCAATCCACTACTGCGCTCTGAAACTGTTTCGCAGGCGATCGCCCTCTTCCTCAACAGCCCCAACTACGACAGCCTGTTTGGGGTAACACGCTGGCAAACCCGCTTCTACGACGCAGACGGCAAGGCGGTTAACCACAACCCTGAAGTGCTGCTTCGCACTCAAGACCTGCCGCCGATGTACGAGGAGAACTCTAATCTCTACCTGTTTACGCGAGAAATTCTTCAACAGCGCCACAACCGGATTGGCAAAAAGCCTCTGCTGTTTGAAATTGAGCGCGATGAAGCCTGGGACATTGACGAAGAAGTAGACTTTCGCATCGCCGAAATGCTTTACCTGAATCGTCACTTTACGGTAGCGGAGGTTGCATGACCTGGCGCGTTCTCGTTACCTGTCCCCCGATGCTGCTTACCCTGGCAGAGTGTCAGGCTCGGTTTGTCGCCGAAAACCTGGAAGTCACTGCGCCTGAAGTCGTGCAGCAGTTAACCGAAGCTGAACTGTGCGACATGATTGCTGACTTTGACGGCGTGATTGCCGGAGATGACCCCTTCACAGCCAGGGTGCTAGAAACGGGGCGCAAAGGAAAACTCCGCGTCCTGGCAAAGTGGGGCATTGGTGTAGATGCGATTGACCTGGAAGCGGCAAGACGGTTGGGCATTCACACTTCCAATACTCCCGATGTATTTAGCGATGAAGTAGCAGACGTAGCGCTGGGCTACCTGATCCTGCTGGCTCGTCAGCTTCACCGCATTGATGCCGCTGTGCGTCAGGGGGAATGGCTTAAAGTTCAAGGCGCTTCCCTGCGCGGCAAATGCGCCGGAATCATCGGCGTGGGCAGCATTGGTCAGGCGATCGCCCGTCGCCTCAGGGTTCTGGGAATGGACTTAGTGGGCTATGACATTCGCTCAATTGATCCAGAATTTTGTCAGCAGACCAACCTCCAGCAAGTTGAGCTAGAACCGCTTTTCCGTCAGGCAGACTGCATTTTGCTAGCCTGCAACCTGACTCGCCAAAACCATCACCTGATCAGCGCCAAAACCTTATCGTTAGTGAAATCAGGCGTGTGGCTGGTGAATGTGGCACGCGGTCCGCTCGTTGAGGAAGCGGCTTTGCTGGAGGCACTCCACACCGGTAAAGTCGCCGCTGCTGCCCTGGACGTGTTTGAAGCTGAGCCGCTCATCCCAGACCATCCTTTAACCCAATTTGAGCGAGTTATTCTGGGTAGCCACAATAGTTCCAATACCCGTGAAGCCGTACTGCGCGTCAATCAATTGGCGATCGATAACCTCGTGCGTGACCTCAAACGCGCCGCCCCAATCAGCACCGTTTAACCTTACACCCCACACCCCACACCCCACACCCCACTCCCATGAACCGAGTCGCTCTAATCACCGGAGC
>JAAUTN010000547.1 GCA_012031415.1 Leptolyngbyaceae cyanobacterium SM1_4_3
TAACCCTCCCCGAAATCGCAACAGTGGTGCAGCAGCCGGACGGCAATTTGCAGGGGCAGGACGTGATCTTTGCCCCCCCTACCTCAACCCCACTAACGGCTCTAGTGCCCAATACCAACCTGGGGCTAACCCTTGATGCCAACCCTACGCTGTGGTTCTACATTCCCTATGCTGCATCACAGGGCTATGAAACCGAGTTTGTTCTGATTGACGCTGAAGAAAACGACGTTTACAAACAGAATTTTGCTTTGCCAGAAGAGCCAGGAGTGATCAGTATCCAAATTCCCGAGCAGGTTGCGCTAGAAGCTGGAGATTCCTATCGCTGGGTTATCTCCGTTATGTGTAATCCTGAGAATCGCTCAGGCGATGCAACTGTGAATGGCTGGATTCAGCGAGTTGATTCGGAAAATCTGGACGACCAGCTTGCAGCAGCCACTTTAGAGAATAAAATGCTGCTCTACTCAGAAAACGATCTGTGGTACGAATTGCTAACGACGCTAGCCGAATTACGCCGTGACCAGTTTAACAATGCAGAAATCGAAGCTGCCTGGAAGGAATTTCTGATTGCTGCCGGATTCAGCGAAGCGGTAGCCTCAGCCCCCCTTAACTTTTGCTGCACCGCAAGCGACTAATTTCAGGGTTTGTGCTAGTTCCATTCTCCCTGAAGCGTAAAGGCTGCCCAGTAATAAGGCGTTTGCCAGGTCGAGTCACTCTCTTGCAGCAGGTGAAGCTGAGCCGCTCGCAGCGCTTCCGCAGGGGAGCGATTTTGGTCGATTAGCTCCTCATAAAACCGACTCATGAGTGCAGCCGTTGCCTCGTCGTCAACGCTCCATAAACTCACTACAATTCGTTCTGCTCCGGCATACATAAAACCACGAGTCAACCCGACCAGCCCTTCCCCTCTCAGGTTTGCTCCCAGCCCTGTACGGCAGCCGCTTAGCACCACTAGCTCAGCAGGAAGATTTAGTCTAAATACGTCTGTGAGGCTAAGAAAATTGTTTCCCTGTAGCGGTCTGATCTGATCGTCATACTGCGACAGCACCAGCCCAGACTCGCCAGGCGAGCGATCGTTAAGGAAACCGTGAGTTGCAAAGTGAAGAATCTGGTATTGACTCAATTCCTCGTTAAAAACGCGCTCCCGATTGGCCTCAAAGCCAGTCAGTGAAAGGAAATCTTCTCCTTCATCTTCAGCAATTTCAATGATTTCACGGGCTTCTTGACTGGTGCCTAGCAGCCGTGCATAGGCTTCGGTGGGCGGGTTTGCGGCAGTTCTTGTAGCGGAAGTTGAGGTTACTGCTTCCCCTGCTGCAAGCTCCAGGAAACGAGGGTCTTCGCGGTTAAACACCGGATCGGCAATGACTGCTAGCTGGCGGGGGGCGGGGGCGATCGCCCAATCTCTCTCGAATAATCGCCAAAGCCGAAGCTGACGGCAAATTTACGATTTCATGATTCACAATTAGCGGTTCAGGCAAGTCTTCTGGGTCAATAGGAATGCTTGCTGCCTGCGGAATTGGCACCGCACTGAAAGGAATGTAATGCAGCGAACCGTCTGCTACAACTAGCAACCGCTTATCCCTGAGTTGATCGGCAGCGGGACCCAAAATCATCCGGCTTAGTTCCATCCCCGCCTGGGCAGTGCGAACGGTCTTCACTCGTTCGCTGGGCACCGTCAAGAAGTTATAAAACCGTCGAGCTGCTGCATCGATCGCCGCTCGCCCAGGAAGCTCATAGGTTCTAACTTCAGTTTTAGAAACCAGCCATAAGTAGCTACGCTCCTCTCCTAACCAATATTCCAGCAGCAGCGTATCGTCATCTAGAATTTGGGATTGAATGTCCTGTACGGTTAGCGCTTTTGGCTGCGTGATTTCTGCGTATTCTGGGTTGGTCGCGCGAATCTGCTCTTGAACTGCTCTGTACTGTTCCAAAACCTGACTAATTTGCTGCTCAATTTCAGTTTGCTGCTGGTCGAGTCGGGCTTGCCGCTGGTCTAGCTCGATCTGAGCTTCAAGCGATTGGTTAAGCGCGGCGGTATCTGTCAGGCTTGCATTCTCTGTAGAGCTTGTATTCTCTACAGAACTTGCGATCGCAGAATCTGCCACCTCAGTCTCGCCTGTAACCTCTGTGGGGCTGTCTACTGTAGGGTTGTCTACCAGCCGTTGCCGCAGCGAATTGACGGTTTGCTGTTCAGTTCTAAGCTGATTCCAGTCTTCCTCCAGTGCCTTAAACTGCTGCCGCAGACGACGTTCTGCTTCTGCTAACTCGCGATCGCCTACATTCTGGTAAGCTTCTGCTCCTGTCAAGATTTCTAATAGACTGCGGGCCCGCGCTCGTTCGCTGGTTTCCAGAGCTAAAGCATCAAATCGAATGTCACCGTCTGGTCTTTCCCGGTGAAGCTGCATCAGGATGTTGATGTAGGAGGCGTAGTAGCTCTGGTTTTCGGCAAAAAATGAGGTGCGATCGCGATAAAACTCAAAGTTATTCTGGTCTGAAATTAGGGCAGTCAGTAAGTCTTGACTGTCAACTCTAGTGGGCAACTGCTCAATCAGGTTAAATACAGACTCAATGTTTAGATAGGACGCGATCGCCTCATCGATTCTTCCTGCTGCCCTGAGCGCATTCCCCAAATTGACATACTGGGTGGGAGTCGGGTCAAGAAATGTCGCAACCTGATAATCTTCAATTGCCTGATCAAGCTGTCCCAGTTCTGCATAGGCAACCCCTCGATTGTTGTAGGCGGCGGCAAGCTGATTGTCTAGCTCGATTGCTCTGGTGTAAGCGGCGATCGCCTCCTCTCGTCGATTCTGAGAACGCAAAACTCGCCCCAATGTGTTGAAGTCTTCTGCGGTGGCGGAGTCAGGATCTCTCAGCGCAATCAGCCTGGGGTCAAGAGCATTAACCTGGTCGTAAACTTCCTGAGCCTCATCCGAGCGGTTCAACTCATTCAGCACAAATCCCAGGTTGTTGTAAGCAGCAACCAGTGTCGGAGTTAGCTCGATCGCCCTGCGGTAAGCTTCAATCGCTTCCTCAAACCGATCCAGGCTTTGCAGCGAATTTCCCAAATTGTTGTAGATCACGCCCAGCGTTGGGTTAAAGTCAAGCGCAATGTTGTAGGCAGCGATCGCTTCCTCGTGTTTGCCCTGGTTTGCCAAAACTCTGCCCTGATTAATGTAGTCAATTACATTTCTGGAGTTGGCATCACTGGGAATAGCACTGGCTTGAGAGCGAATCCGCTCAGCTTCTTGAGGTTGCCCCAGTTCTACCAGCACCTCTGCCAGGTTGTTGTAAGCGTTAGCCAGATTTGCATCCAGCCGAATCGCTTCATAGTAAGCATCCGCAGCTTCCTGTAAACGCCCCTGTCGATATAGAGCAATACCCAGGTTGTTGTACGCGACAGCAAGATTAGGGTCAATTTGAATGGCTCGACGGTAGGCGGCGATCGCCTCATTCAAACGACCTCGCGCTGCCAGGGTTCTCCCCTCCAAAACTGCATCAAGCGCATTTACCGTTGCTGGAGTCGCCTGAGCGTAAATGTCAGAATCAGGTAAACGATGAGAAGAACGTTGGGCGATCGTAACCTGTGGGAAGAACATCGAGCAAAGGACAACCAGCGAGACAGTCAGCCGTAACCTGCTCATAGTTCCTCTAAGCTCCAGCAAAGTATTAGCACTGAGTATAGAACACTACCGAACTGGCTGCTAAATAAGAGTTGTTTACACAAATTCATCAAAATCCTTGCAAAAAATCACAATAGGTGTAAATACTATAAATAAGGGAGAGGAAACCCTCCCCAATACATCTCAAATCTGTTGTAAACCAAGCAATCAATAATTATGACGACTACCTTACAGCGGCGCGAGAGCGCATCCCTGTGGGAGCAGTTTTGCAACTGGGTAACCAGCACCGACAACCGCCTTTATGTAGGCTGGTTTGGGGTACTGATGA
>JAAUTN010000118.1 GCA_012031415.1 Leptolyngbyaceae cyanobacterium SM1_4_3
AAATTCTCAGCCACCGTCATGTGCGGATAGAGCGCATAGTTTTGAAACACCATCGCTACGTCTCGCTCTCTTGCCGGAACCTGATTGACCAGGCGATCGCCAATGTAAAGCTTGCCCGACGTAGCGGTATCCAGTCCGGCGATCGTTCGCAGAATGGTGGACTTACCGCAACCCGACGGCCCGACCAGCACCCAAAACTGCTCATCTGGAACCTCAAATGTGATGTCTTCAACAGCGGCAGCAGCACTAAACCGCCGCGTAATGTTCTCTAAATAAACTCTCGCCACTGCATTTATCCAGTCACGTCAGTTCAAGTTTGACATCTTTGCCCAGCAAGAATTTGCAGCCTTCACGGTCAAATTCCTGCCCAATGCAATCCCTTAGCTTCGATTGTGACAGCCCTTTGAGTTCTAGTGCAGAATCACCGCTTAACTTTAAGGTAATGCTTCAAGGTAATGCTTCGGCTCGTAGTTGGCGCTTTAGCGCTTCAGCACTGACTACCAACCCTAATTTTTAGTTGTGATGCAGCACCAGCATCCTAGACAGTTTATTTGTACCCCATGTAGAATCCGTGTTATTCTAAGTAACTGTCTGGACGCATAGCTCAGTTGGTTAGAGCACTACGTTGACATCGTAGGGGTCACTGGTTCGAGTCCAGTTGTGTCCATTTTTCAAGTACAGCCTCAACTACCTCCTGCGGCAGTTGTTTTGAGTGTAGGTCAAATCATATTGTTGTTGGCGTGGTACGCAATTGAAGTCTCATAGCATCGCTAGCAGAATTTTGTCGCAACAGCATATGTTGTGACTTAACGACTGATAACTAAAACCATCAATTAGCTAACAACACCGCAATCAGAGGAACGGTCAGTCATGAGGCGATTCAATCCTTTTACCCTGGTTTATCTGGCAGCAGCGACAATATTTCTCGTTATCTGGCTTTCCCTCACCAGTATTGGAGCAGCAGTGTCAGCCGGATTTGCACTGACGCTAACCATGTGTAGCCTGTTCCCCTGGTGGCGACGAACCATTGTAGATATGGGTAAAACGGGAAATTATGTTGTCGATGCGCTCGGGATTCTGGTGCCGTTGGGAATCCAAATTTATGGATTACTCTCAGATGAATTGGGGCTGAGTTACTTTCTCATTGGTTTTGCGATCGTGATGTTGATTTCTACGATTGAGGATGTGGTTGTGCTCAATCAAGGGGAAAGGGCGCAGGGGCGAGTGTGAGGGAGTTTAGAAGGCGATCGCCCCCAACTCCATCAGCGTCACCTTTTGTTCCTCAGTTGAGCCTGTTGCGCCTGTGATATCCAATTCCGGCATAAAGCTGATCGCTCCTGAGGGTTCTTAGGCACTGACCCGTTTCGCCATGCCAAAGCTTGATGGTGCTGTCTATACTGCCGCTGATTACGGTCTGCCCATCAGGACTGAAGCTTGACTGACCAAATTCGCTTCGGATGTCCCTCTAGCACTTTTAAGCGCGACCGTAGAAGATGGAAACGTCGGTGGCTTCGCTCCAGTCGGTGCGGGTGGTAGGTAGGAGGGGGAGGGTGCGGACGTGGCGTTCTAGGGTGGTGCGGAAGTTAGCTTTTGCTGACGGTTTCGCCGAAGGCTTCGGAGAGGCGCTTCCAGAGTTTTGGTCCGACATCTTTCCTCACAGCAATTGCCAGACGGATAAGCCACGGGTAGGGGCAGTTCGCGAACTGCCCCTACAGATATTTGTGGTCTACGCAAATGCAAACCGCTGTAAGTAGCGGGGGGTGTAGCGGTAGATTCAAACTTTTGTGTAAATGCGGGTCAAGTGCCCGCATTTGCAATAAAGATCGAATTAGTCGTTAAAGAGTGTCTTCAGTCTTTCAGGAGCCTCTTCAACAGTTAAAGACTAGAAAACAAGCAGAAAAGCTGAGCTGCACTAAATTGATCTGTCACCTAACGCCCCGCCTTGAACTCAAGTTTTCATTGACTGGCGATCGCCCCACATATTAATTTGCGAACCGACCCTCACCTGCCGTGAACCACTCCCTACTTCTCGACAGATAATCTCGACAGATAACCTTCTAGCACTCACTTTGGGCTATTGACATAACCAATTATTTCAAAGCGCAAATCCACTGTTTCAAATCATAACGTTGACTATATTTCTCTTTGATTATTGGCTGATCAATTAGCCCAAGAATTGCCCATGTGCTATTTATTTTCAGTACATCCAAAGAATCTACACCACAAAATTTGATAGGAGACACTATGAGCAGCGAAACCGGATGCCCCTTTACAGGCGGAGTCCAAAAATCTAAAGCTCGCCACGTAACATCGAACCGAGACTGGTGGCCAAATTACTTAAATCTGAGCGTCCTCCACCAGCATTCATCCAAGTCTAATCCTATGGGTGAGGAGTTCAACTACGCTGAGGAGTTTAAGAGCCTGGACTTAGCTGCCCTCAGAGCAGATATTTTCGAGCTGATGACCACCTCGCAAGACTGGTGGCCAGCCGACTACGGTCACTATGGGCCGCTCTTCATCCGCATGGCATGGCACAGCGCAGGCACCTATCGAATTGGCGACGGGCGCGGCGGTGCGGGTTCGGGTAGCCAGCGATTTGAGCCGCTCAACAGTTGGCCCGACAATGCCAACCTCGACAAGGCACGGATGTTGCTTTGGCCCATCAAGCAGAAATACGGCAAGAAGATTTCGTGGGCCGACCTGATGATCTTTGCGGGCAACTGCGCCTTGGAGTCAATGGGCTTCAAGACCCTGGGCTTTGCAGGTGGGCGTGTGGATGTCTGGGAGCCAGAGGAAGACATCTACTGGGGTTCTGAGAAGGCATGGCTCAGCAATGAGCGTTACGAAGGCGATCGGGTGCTGCTAAATCCCCTCGCTGCCGTTCAGATGGGTCTGATCTATGTGAACCCGCAGGGTCCAGACGGTGAGCCTGACCCGCTTGGCTCAGGGCGCGACATTCGTGAGACCTTTAAGCGAATGGCAATGAACGATGCCGAAACGGTTGCGCTCACCGCTGGTGGACATACCTTTGGCAAATGTCATGGCGCAGGCGAAGAAACGCACGTCGGTGCTGACCCTGGAGGAGCCAGCATTATAGATCAGGGACTCGGCTGGAAGAGTACCTTCAACACTGGGGTTGGCGTTGATGCGATCACTAGCGGCATCGAAGGCGCATGGACTCCCACCCCGACACAGTGGGACAACACCTATCTCGAAACCCTGTTCAAATACGACTGGGAGCTAACCAAGAGTCCTGCGGGTGCGTGGCAGTGGAAGCCCAAGGGTGATGCGGGTGCAGGTACAGTGCCCGACGCGCACGATCCGTCGAAACAGCACGCCCCCATGATGACCACAGCGGATATGTCCATGAAAATGGACCCCATCTATGAGCCGATCGCACGACACTACCTCGAACACCCAGACGAGTTTGCTGAGGCATTCGCCAAGGCATGGTTTAAGCTGACGCACCGTGATATGGGGCCGCGATCGCGCTATCTCGGTTCCGAAGTCCCAGAGGAAGAGTTCCTGTGGCAAGACCCCATTCCCGCCGTTGACCATGAATTGATTGACGAGCAAGACATCGCCGCGCTCAAAGCCAAGATTCTGGCTTCGGGGCTGTCTGTCTCTCAACTGGTTTCGACCGCTTGGGCTTCAGCATCCACGTTCCGCTGCTCTGATATGCGCGGCGGCGCAAACGGGGCACGCATTCGCCTCGCACCCCAAAAGGATTGGGAAGTCAACCAGCCGACTCAACTAGCAACGGTGCTGCAAACCCTGGAGGGAATCCAACAGGAGTTCAACAGCTCACAGTCTGGCGGCAAGCGGGTTTCGATCGCTGACCTGATCGTTTTGGGCGGCTGTGCAGGCATCGAGCAAGCGGCAAAGAACGCGGGGCATAGCGTAACAGTTCCCTTCACACCGGGACGCACCGATGCGCTGCAAGAAAAAACGGATGTCGAATCCTTTGCGGTGCTTGAACCAACCGCAGACGGGTTCCGCAACTACACCAGCGGCAAACATAGCGAATCGCTTGAGGAACTGCTGGTCGATCGGGCGCAATTGCTGAACCTGTCAGCCCCTGAGATGACGGTTCTCCTGGGCGGTCTGCGCGTCCTGGGTGCAAACTTTGGCGGGCTTAAACACGGAGTCTTCACCGATCGCCCAGAGACATTGACCAACGACTTCTTCGTCAACCTGCTCGACCTGGGCACGACGTGGAAGGCAACTTCTGAAGAGGAATACGAGTTCGAGGGGAGCGATCGCAAAACGGGCAACCTCAAGTGGACTGCGACCCGTGTCGATCTGATCTTCGGCTCAAACTCCCAGCTACGCGCCCTTGCAGAAGTTTACGGCTGTGTAGACTCGCAGCCAAAATTTGTGCAGGACTTCGTAGCGGCGTGGGACAAGGTAATGAACCTCGATCGCTATGACCTTCGCACCGTCCAAGCGCAGAGCGCTGCGAGGAGCTTCTAGGCGTAACTTCAACTGCTCGTTAGATGGGCAGAAGTCAAGGCTACGCTAACCTGCGGAAATCTTGAACGCAGGTAGCAGCCAAAGACAAAATCAAGGGCGGTGTCTCAATTTGTCCTGAAACGCCGCCCTAACTTCATCCCTCATCCCTCATCCCTCATCCCTCATCCTTACTGCCCTACCAATCCGCCTCATGAGCCTCCCGAACGGCTCTAGCCAAATTTTCGGGAGTGCCAATATCCAAGTAACGACCTTCCTCAAACACCTCAGCCTCTACTCGAAAACCCTGCTCAATCGCCGCTTGAATCACATCTCCAATTGGCAATTCTGGTCGAGAAACCGTCGAAAGCTCCGTCACAGAGACATATTGAGAAGCGATCGCCTGCAAATACTCATGCATGAACTGAGTGAATTTCGGAGTCCAGGCGGCGATCGCCCACATATAGCGCAAATCCGTCTGAAGTGGCTTCTCAATCACACAGCGAACCCGCCCCGTCTCGTCAAAATCCACCATTCCTGCCTTGCTGGGCTGCTCAGTTGGAAATAACCCCAACACCACATCCGCGCCCCTTTCCGCCTGACGCGCCAGCAATTTCACAAAAGCATCTTGCGGCTGAAACAGAATATCTGGAAACCCCAGCGCAATGATCGCATCCTGCACAAACGGGTAAGCCTGATCCAGCGTATAAGGAACTCCAAACGGCGTATGCACCGTCAGGTAGGCAAGATTCATCCCCAGCATGGTGCCATCGCCAAAATAGTTCGGGATATCCCATTTACCCGGACGCAGCACTAAATATGCTTTGGAAATACCCGCCCGCCGCATCTTTTCTAGCAAATAGTGGCAGACTACCTTAGGGCGAACACCCTCCTCAGTCCGACGAAACCCAACCGGATAAAGCTCCTTACTCATAGGCAGAGGGGCAATCCGGGTTGCCCGTCCCCCTGCGGGCAACAGACCAATCACTTGTTGTTGATAATGACCTACCAAATCTTTAATTTTCAAAGAGTAAATGAAGATCTGCCGCAACCAGCACTGAGATATCTACGTATTGATTAATATATAACCGACCTCAAGCTGCATCCGACCATCCCGCCTACCAGTAAAAATTTGCCAATGCTCTCCACCGAACCCCTATGCTGAAAACGAAACCGACCCGAAAATCTAAGCGGAAGTCGAAACAGCAAGATGCCCCAGAAGCCCCAGTTCTGTCTATTAAAGAACGGATAGCCCAAAAGAAAAAAGCTGACCGACTGCGTAAAGAGATCATTAACTTTACAATCTTTGCAGCCTTCTTCTCTGCAATTATCGGCTTAATTGTAGGATTGACTGGTGGCTGGAAGGCAGGAGTCGGCTCAGGAGTCGGTATTCTCTATACATCACTGTCCTTTAAGTATCCCCGCCATGCACTGTGGGCATTCCTAATCTATTTGCCCTTTGGCGGTACCATCACCTATTACATCGGTAACAGTCCCCTCCTTCAGCTTGCTAAGGACGGCTTCTACATTCCAGCCCTATTTGGCGTAATTCAGTACTGCCGCCGAGAAAATCTGCCGCTACTCATTCCCAAACGCCTCGTTGCTCCACTGGCGATTTTGCTTGTCCTTTGTTTATTTACCCTGGTATTTGTCAATGGAATGCAGCAGCTTTCAGCCACCAACCTCTAGAGGGAACTCTGTATGCAGCAGCAGAAGGAGGGCTATATGAAGATGCTGACGTTTCCGCAGGCGGCAACCCTATCCTCATGGGAATTCTTGGGCTTAAGGTTTTGATGGGCTATATTCCCTTAATCGTCTGTGCTTACTACCTGATTCGAGACAAAAAAGATTTGCTGTTTTTGACTCGAATGACCCTGGCTATAATTTTGACCTGCTGTGGTCTTGCCTTTGTTCAATATCTATTTCTTAAAACAGGACGATGCGAGGGGACTCGATTTGCACAAGGAGCCAATCTGTTTAGAGCTTCTCTGGAGGCCAAATGCTTTGTGGGTGGCTCCTTGCTGTATAGCCCAGATCAGGGACAGATTCGTTTACCAGGAACATTTGTCGCGCCCTGGCAGTGGGGTTGGTTTTTAATCTCTGCTGGTTTCTTTAGCTTTGCTTCCGCTTTTAGCGATCCCCTCGCCCGCTGGAGAACGATAGGATTGCTGTCTATGGCATCTGTTTTTGTCATGGCCGTTCTCTCTGGTCAGAGGATTGCCCTTGCAGTTGTTCCCGTCTCTATTGGGGTACTTCTCGTCCTAACAGGGCAAGTAGTAAACCTGAAGCGATTTATCCCTGCCGCTGTCATTCTGGCAATTGTTTTAGGAGTCGCATCGGTGAACAACCCGGCGATCGTACAGGAAAGGGTTGATAGCTTTCAAAGCAGATGGGAAGCTTCTCCTCCCCAGCGATTCATTACGGATCAGTTTAGGTGGGCGCTAGGAGTTCAAGAAGGCATACTCGGCAAGGGTTTAGGGAGAGCCACGAATTCGGCGAGGGTGTTTGGCGACACTGCATTCTTTGAAACTTATTACCCTAAGCTAATTTATGAGATCGGTCCACTCGGTGTGCTGGCATTTTTAGCAGTAGTAACGGTTTTAACCATCGAAACCTTTAGGGCATACCGGTCTGTCAAGGAACGCAACCTGCAAAGTTATGGGGCTTCTTTTTGGGTATTTGTTCTACTGATCAGCTACAACACCTATTACTACCCGCTAGATGTTGATCCGGTGGCTGTATATTACTGGTTTTTTGCTGGAGTGGTGTTAAAGCTGCCAGAGCTAGATCGTCAAGAAAAGCTTGCTGTACAAGGGATCGAAGAGCCTAAAGCGAGTAAGAAGAGGAAGCGTTTAAAGCGAGCGGGATTTAGCTAGTTTTGTGTTAAGAAGGGTGTGGGTGGCAGCTCAGTCGAACGAAGTGAGTTGAGATTTGCTTGTTGTTTCCGCTAATCTGTCCGCTAATCAAAGTTTATTAGGAGCGTCTCCCTTGACTTTGCCTCTGATCTCTATCGTCATTCCTACCTATGGTCGCGAGGAAGTTCTACGGGACACCTTAGCCAACGTCATCCAACAGGACTATCCAAACTATGAAGTGCTGGTGGTAGACCAAACGCAGAACCACGAGCCTGAAACTGAGGCTTACCTGAATGAGTTGGCTGATGCTGAAAAGATTCGTTTGTTTCGAGTGAATTGGGCTAGTTTGCCGGGTGCTAGAAACTACGCGGTGCGTCGCGCTTCGGGGGAGGTAATCCTCTTCATTGATGATGATGTGCAGTTGCCGACTGGGTTTATTGCTGCCCATGCGCGAAATTTTTTCAGGTCAGAGATTGGGGCAGTCGCGGGACGGGTGTTTGACCGGATGAAGCTGGCGGATGCCGATCCAGGTTTGGAAATCGAATATTTGCCTGCCGAAGCAATGGACCCTGGGGTTGCCTGGTATCACATTGATTTGGTGCATACGGTTAAGCCTCAGCGGGTGCTGACTGCAAGAGGCTGCAATATGTCCTTCCGACGCGACCTGTTTGAAAAGCACGGGCTGTGGTTTGATGAACGGTTTCGGGGTAGTGCGGTGCGGGAGGAGTCGGATTTTTGCCTGCACATTCGCCAAACGGGGCTACAGATTTGGTATGACCCGGAGGCGCATCTGGTGCATTTGGGTGAGGAGACGGGTGGCTGTCACGATATCAGTACGCGATCGCTCAAGTACCAAATCACCTTTTACCACAACCACTTCCTGTTGGGGTTAAAGAACCTTACCTTTTCTCAGGCGCTACGGCTATTTACTCGCCTATTTGACTGCCATGTGCTGGGTCGCCCACCCTGCCATAAAAGCGGTTCCCCCGTTAAGATTTTGAGCCGAGCCGGGTTTTACACGGTTGGCTTCTTGAGCGCTTTGTGGACGTTGACTCAATCAATTTGGGATGACGGACAGCACTATAGCCGACTGGATCAGCAAGATAGTAATCTGGCGATCGCCACTAACCATCAGCCGCAAAAATCAGCTCTGGAGTTGTGAAGTGAGAATTCTGGTAGCGAGTCACACCTACATCGTTGACCTGAACTGCGAAAAACTCAGGCTCATGGCTACGCTAGAGCCAGACGTTGAAGTTACGATCGTTGTGCCTCGACGCTGGCGACCCGGAGGCGTACAAAAAAATCTGGTTGAAACGCGATTTCGGCAGGAGGGTTCATTTCAGGTCGTTCCCGTTTCTAACTTCAGCGAAAACAAACAGGGGCTATTGTTCTTTGGGGCTGATCTCATTTCGCTGCTGCGAAAGTTTCGTCCTGACATTATTCAGGTTGAGCAAGGGTCTAAGGCGCTGGCTTATTTTGAGCTAATCACCTTAAATCGAATCCTGCGACTCAATGCCAAAAACGTATTTTTTACCTGGTGGAACTTGCCCTACGAGCTAAAGTTTCCAATCTCCTGGTTAGAGAATTACAACTTGCGTCACACTCATGGGCTAATTGTCGGGAACCAGGATGGAGCGGAGATTCTAAGGCAGCGGGGCTATCAGGGAGCCGCAAAAGTGATGCCTCAGCTTGGCGTAGATGAGGCATTATTTTCCCCCCAGCCTCAGCCAGAACTGGCGGCTCAAGTTGGGGTGCAACCGCACGAGTTTGTGGTGGGCTTTGTGGGTCGATTTGTGCTAGAAAAGGGGTTGCTGACGCTGCTCAAGGCTGTTAAGAAGTTGGGCGATCGCCCCTGGAAGCTGCTGTTGCTCGGTCGTGGACCATTAAAAGAAACGCTGATGGGTGAGGCAGCGGCGATGGGAATTGGCGATCGCGTCATTTGGGTGGAAAGCGTCCCCCATGACGACGTACCCCGCTACATCAACTTAATGAACTGCCTGGTTTTGCCTTCTGAAACCGATACGCAGTTTAAGACGCTGACTACCGCAGGCTGGAAAGAGCAATTTGGTCACGTTTTGATTGAGGCAATGGCGTGTCAGGTGCCCGTTGTTGGCTCTGATTCTGGCGAAATTCCCTATGTGATTGAAGAGGCAGGTCTGATTTTCCCAGAAGGCAACGCGGCTGCCCTGTCAGACTGCTTGGCAAAGCTAATCGACCAGCCAGATCTAGCCCGTGAACTTGCCCAGCGCGGCTATGACAGGGCTATGACCCGCTACACTAACCTGGCTCTGGCAAAACAGCAGCTTGAGTTTTATCAGCAAATTCTTGGCGATCATTCCTGAGCCTAGCTTCTCCCATGCATCACCCGCTGCGAATTCTCCAAATTGTTCCTTCGATCTCGCTGGTCTATGGCGGGCCAAGTCAGATGGTGTTGGGGCTTTCCAAAGCGCTGGCGGCTGAAGGCGTTGAGGTGACAGTGCTGACAACCGACTCAAACGGTGATGTAGGGCAACCGCCTCTGGATGTGCCGCTCGATCGCCCCATTGATCAGGAAGGCTATCAGATTCGCTATTTTCGCTGCTCCCCTTTCCGCCGCTATAAGTTTTCGCTGGGGCTGCTGCGCTGGCTAGCCAATCACACCGGTGAATTTGACCTGGCCCACATTCACGCGCTGTTTTCTCCAATCAGCAGTTTGTCGGCTAACGTTGCTCGTTCCAAACAGCTTCCTTACCTGCTGCGGCCACTGGGAACGCTCGACCCTGCCGACCTGCAAAAGAAGAAAGCACTGAAGCAAATCTATGCCGCTTTGTTAGAACGTCCAAATCTGGCTGGAGCCGCTGCCGTCCATTTCACCAGCCCCCAGGAAGCCAAAGTTTCTGAACGGTTTGGAGTGATCACTCAGGATTTGGTGATTCCTCTGGGTGTTAACTGGCAGAAGCCAAACCCAACAGACTCCACAGTTGCTTTTAATACTGCACTGCAAAATTTGGGAATTCCTCATCAACAGGACATTCCGCTGGTGTTGTTTATGTCACGGATTGATCCGAAAAAAGGCCTGGATTTGCTGTTTCCAGCTTTAGAGAAACTGTTAGCGGAGGGGTTAAAGTTTCACTTTGTGCTAGCTGGCGGCAATCCTCAAGACCCAGAGTATGAGAGGCGCATTCGCACTCAAGTACAGGAGTCAACCTTAGCCGCCCATTCCACCCTTGCCGGATTTGTTACAGGCGACTCTAAAACGGCTCTGCTGCAAGCGGCCGACCTATTTGTGCTGCCTTCTTACTATGAAAATTTTGGCATTGCCGTAGCCGAAGCAATGGCTGCTGGGGTGCCCGTCGTCATTTCAGATCAGGTACACATCTGGGAAGACATCAAGCAAGCAGAGGCAGGCTGGGTTAGCGCTTGTGAAGTCAACGCCTTGACAGAGCAACTGAGAGCCGCCATTCAATCTGCTCCAGAGCGACAGCGACGCGGCACAAACGCTCAGGCTCATGCGCTGAAGCACTATAGCTGGCAGGCGATCGCTCAACAAACTATTCAGGCATATCGGCAGATTTTGGGTGGTGGGTAATGGAACAATGACTCATTAATGCGATGTGCAACTAAAGTTCTTGAAACCCTGATTTCCTGTGGAGCAGGCATCCTGCCTGCTTGATTCGGACGGGCAAGATGCCCATCCTACAATAGGCTTGGAAAAAGCTGCACATTACGTCATTCCCATTACCCCTGATTCTGTCGCCCCAGGCAAGCCAGTGCCTCTTCTATTTCAACTTGCGGAAATTCGGCGTAGAAGCGGCTGACGCTGAGAAAGGTTTCGGGGGCAGCCAGTATGATGACGCGATCGCCCCAGTGCTTCAACAGGTTGACCAAACCTAGAGGAGCAACTGGAGCGCAGATAAAAATTTTTGCAGGACGCTTTGACCGCAGTGCCCTGGCTGCGACTGCCATTGTCATTCCGGTGGCAATGCCATCATCTACTAGAATGGCGATCGCCCCCTTTGGATCGACCTGTGGACGACTGGCAGCAAATTGCTCTAATTGCTCCTGCGCCTTGATCTGTGCCTCTTGCAGCGCCAACCGCCAGGAACCTCCATGCGGTTGAATAAAAGCATTTTGGCGAGAGCGCATCACATACCCATCTGCCGTAACTGCCCCGATCGCCAGTTCTGAATTTTCGGGACGAGTCACCTTTTTGGCGACGATCACATCAAGCGGACAGTTTAGCGATCGCGCTACGGGTTCAGCGACAGGCAATCCTCCCCTCGGCAGCGCATAGACAATAGGATTTGCCGGAGTTAGCAGTTCAAGCTGCTTAATCTCTTGCAGCACGGCTTGTGCCAGCTTTTCTCCAGCCTCCTGGCGATCGCAAAACAAAGGAATATGAGGCATCGCTCCTCCAGGCGCGGTGGGATCAACCTTACCACGCCCCATTTTGTCATCTGGTCAGAAAATCCTGGATTCATCGAGCAAATTAAGTCCTGGCTAGAAAAAAATGGCTCTAGAATTTAAAGGATTGTCCCGATTGCAAGCAAACGACAAAATTACTAAAGAAACGACGGTAAATTTAGAAATTTCTTTTCTAGCTTGCGATCCTGTACAGACCAATTTTAAGAATTACATGACTGACCAAATTGATTTGTTTAACCTGTCGGAGGTTAAAGACACCGCTCCCCCAGCCGACTTCAACCCAGACCTGATCCCCACTGATGCAAAGGTGCCGATTCCTGCTGGCACCTATCCAACCCTTGACCCGATCGCCGACCACTGCAATCGCTGTCATCGCTGTGATTTGGGCACGACTCGTACCCATGCGGTCGTCGGGCGGGGTCATTCAAACGCGGACATTATGATTGTGGGAGAAGGCCCAGGACAAAATGAGGACGAAACCGGAATTCCCTTTGTGGGTAAAGCGGGGCAGCTTTTAGAGAAAATTCTAGAGTCCGTCAAGCTAAGCAGCCAGGATGACATTTATATCTGTAACGTGGTAAAATGCCGTCCGCCCAACAACCGCACTCCGACAACGGATGAAATGGATGCCTGTAAGCCTTATTTAATGGAGCAGATTCGGCTGGTTAACCCCAAAATCATTCTATTAACCGGAGCGACGGCTGTAAAAGGCGTAACGGGCGATAAGCGCGGCATCACCAAAATTCGGGGACAGTGGTTGGAATGGGACGGTCGCCTTTGTATGCCGATTTTTCACCCGGCTTATCTGCTGCGAAATCAGTCACGGGAAAAAGGCAGCCCCAAATGGCTAATGTGGCAGGACATTCAGGTAGTTAGAGCCAAGCTTGACGAAATTCGAGGAGCAGGGAGCGGAAATTAGGGCTGCACGTCTCCGCTGCGGCAGTCTCTCAGCCAGATCTGAATTGCCCGTCCAATTACGCCATTGCTGGTGTCTGTGGGAGGGGAAGGCGGTTCGTCTGGGGGACTGCCAATTTGAGAGAGCATGAGTACGAAGCGCCAACCGCTCTCTGCTTGCGTCAGAAACAGCCAGTGATAATGCTGAAACTGCACGGCTTCACCCGATACGTACTGGCGCTCTAGAGTCGTAAAAAAAACCTGAGTGGGGGTGTCTTCGAGGGCAGTTGGGGTGTACTCGCCAGGTCCGAGGCTAAGCGGTTCAAATTCGGGTTGCCCTGCTAGCAAGACATAGCCAGAAACGTCCAGCGATCGCTCCCGATTTCGCGCCCGCTGGCTCACCCGATTGGCATAGCTAGGCAAATCTCGCAGCAGCATTGCGGTTAAGCTTTCTACCTCCTCTGGGCAGGTAGCCTGAGGGCGAATGTACTCAGCAGCATCGGCATATTCCGACACGGGGGTAGCCGGATTTGGATAGCTGTTGCACTAGATGGAGCCAATCCGCTGGTGGCTGCCCCCCCTACAATCCAACAAACTAGACATCTCCGGGCAGTTTGCCACTGCATTTAAGTTCACTCCTAAGCAAGGTTTAAGGAACGGTGGCTAATTCGTCACAAATTCGCTCAAAGGCGATCGCGGATCAGCCGCCGCTGTAATTGGGCGACCAATCACCAGATAGTCGGCTCCTGCTTTTAACGCCGCCGCAGGAGTGAGCGATCGCCGCTGATCTCCAGCTTCTGCCCAGGTGGGACGCACCCCCGGACAGACGAGCAAGAAGTGATTGCCGCAGGTGTGACGCAACTGCTCCACCTCCTGGGGTGAACACACTGCCCCAGCCAGCCCACTTTCCTGTGCCAGCAGCGCCATTTGCAGCGCATAGTCCGTTAGCTCTAGCGGAATTTTTAGCTCAAACGCCAGCGATCGCAAATTTAAGCTGGTTAGTACCGTGATTGCAATCAGTTTAGGCGGAGGGTTCTGGGTGGCGATCGCCCCTTCCTCAGCCGCAACCTGTGCCGCCTGTAGCGCTTCACTCCCTGCTGCCGCATGAATTGTCACCAGATCCACACCATACCTGGCCGCCGCCCGACACGCCCCGGCAACCGTATTGGGAATGTCGTGAAACTTCAGGTCTAAGAAAATTTGCTTCTGGCGCTCTTTCAGCACAGTCAGAATTCCAGAACCGCTGCTAACAAACAGTTCCAGTCCCACTTTCCAAAAGTTTACCTGGGGCAGGCGATCGACCAGGGCGATCGCCTCTCTTTCACTGGAAACGTCTAATGGAACGATGATGCGATCGGCTGGGGACATACTAAACCACTAAGCGAACAAATTTGTTTTTGCCGACTTGCAGCACTTTGCCGCTAAGGTCGGCGGCTGTGTCAAAGGTGAGGTTGACCTCTTGGATGCGATCGCCATCTAGCCGCACTCCACCGTTCTGAATCTGTCGTCGTGCCTCAGAACTGCTGCTGCACAAGCCACTAACGCTAACGATGTAAAAGAATTTGGCAGGAAACTGCACCGACTCTAGAGAAAATTCTGGCACCGCTTCAGCGCCAGCCGTGCCGCCTTGCACTAGGGATTGGGCGGCTTGCTGGGCGGCGAGTGCCGCGTCTTTGCCGTGATATTGAGTGACGATATCCACAGCCAGTAGCTTTTGGCGATCGCGGGGTGCCTCTGACAACTGGTCAAGCGGCAAGTTGGTCAATAGCTCAAAATACTGCTCAATCACGCTATCCGGGGTCTTTTCTAGCTTGGAATACATACTCAGCGCATCTTCCGATAGCGCAACATAGTTGCCCAGGGACTTCGACATTTTCTGGATGCCATCCGTTCCAGGCAGAATGGGCATGAGCAAGCCAAACTGGGGCGATCGCCCAAAGTGCCGCTGCAAATCTCGCCCCACCGCGATGTTAAATTTCTGATCGGTTCCGCCCAGTTCCACATCGGCATTTAGCGCTACCGAGTCATAGCCCTGCATCAGCGGATAGAGAAATTCGTGCAGGTAAATTGGGTTATTTTGCCTGTATCGCTCCGCGAACCCTTCTTTTGCTAGCATTTGCCCAACGGTCATAGTTGCTAGCAGTTCCAGAATTTTAGACAGATCAAGCTGCGACAGCCACTCGGAGTTATAGCGAATTTCCAGCCGACCCGGAGTTTCAAAGTCTAAAATAGGTCGAAGCTGGTCGATGTAAGTTTGGGCATTTTGCTTTACTTCTTCGGCTGTAAGCTGGCGGCGAACTTCTGACTTTCCGGTAGGGTCGCCAATCCGGGCAGTGAAATCACCAATCAGCAAAATTGCTGTATGCCCCGCATCCTGAAACGCTCTCAGCTTACGGAATGCAATGCTGTGACCGAGGTGAATATCTGTCCCCGTTGCGTCAATTCCCAGCTTGACTCTCAGCGGTCTATCCGTTTGAGACAGTCGCTGCACCAAATTTTCGTCGGGTTGGTCAGAGTCAGGTTGATTGGGAAAGATTTCGCTTACGCCCCGATTCAGCCAGGAGGAGGTTGAATTTAACGATTCAGAAGCCATACTTGGCACAGATAAGTCCATCTAGCACTGCTTTATATTCAAGCATTTGACGAGCAAACTACTATAATTGCAAAACTTACAGACTACAGGAAAGCCCTGTTTAACCATCAGCCCAGACATTTAACTTAGATACTCAATAAATTTTTTGTCAACTGCCTATAGAAATAAGCCAACTCTCCTACATCAGCGTAATATCCAGAAATACCGCTATCTTTTCGTTGTCCTAACTACTGCTGCTAGACTTACGTTTTCACAAACCCCTATCTGATTTTTGACTAAGGAATAAAGCTGCTGTGTCGTCCAACACTACTGTTAAACATAAACAAAAACAATCAGAAGAACTGACTCCAGTCTTTCAGTTTGTCCAGACAGTGGGCAAGGTGACAGCGGGTACGCTGCTCGGTATCACCATGCTGACGAGTTCCGTGATTGCTGGTGGGCTAGTAGGTCTGGCGATCAGCTTTCGCAACCTGCCGGATGTACGGGTGCTGCGAAACTACATTCCTTTAGAAACAAGCTACGTCTACGACATCAATGGCACCCTGCTAGACAGCATCCATGACGAGGTAAATCGAGATGTCGTTGACCTCAACAGCATTTCTCCAGACTTGAAGCGGGCTGTGATTGCGATCGAAGACAGCTACTTCTTCTCGCATCACGGCATCAATCCTGGCAGCATTGCCCGTGCTTTCCTGGCTAACCTCGAAGAAGGGCGAACGGTTGAAGGTGGCTCTACCCTGACGATGCAGTTGGTGAAAAACCTGTTTCTTACACCAGAGCGATCGCTCAGCCGCAAAGTAGCCGAAGCCGTCCTAGCACTTCGTCTAGAACAGGTATTTACCAAAGACCAGATTTTGGAAATGTACCTGAACCAGGTCTACTGGGGACACAACACCTATGGCGTAGAAACTGCTGCCCAGAGCTATTTCAACAAATCAGCCTCTGAGCTAACTCTGGCAGAGTCCGCAATGATGGCGGGCCTGATTCAAGCGCCAGAGAGCTACAGCCCCTTCATCGACTATCAGCTTGCCAAACAGCGGCAGTCTGTCATCTTGTCCAGAATGCGTCGGTTGAACTGGATCACCGCCGAAGAAGAAGCCACTGCCCGACAGCAGCCCCTCCGTTTGGGGCAAGTAACCTCTTTTCGCGCAAGTCAGGCTCCCTACGTCACCGAAGCAGTCGTACAAGAACTGAACACCCGCTTTGGGCAAGATGCCGTCCTCAAGGGTGGAATGCGCGTTCAGACCACAATCGACCTGAAGCTTCAGCGGCTTGCAGAGGAAACCGTCAGACGAGGCTATCAAACCATTCGGCGGCGAGGGCTAAATGCAGACCAGATGGCGCTAGTGGCCGTCGATCCGCGAACGCATTTTGTCAAGGCAATGGTTGGCGGGGTTGACTACAACAACAGCCAGTACAACCGAGCAATTCAGGCAATTCGTCAGCCAGGGTCAGCCTTTAAGCCGTTCGTTTATTACGTTGCCTTTGCTTCTGGCAAGCATCGCCCTGACTCTATCATTAACGACACTCCGGTTAGTTACCCCGACGGATATGAAACCTACACGCCACAAAACTATGACGGCGGATTTAGCGGGCCGATTACGCTTAGGAGCGCTCTGGAACAATCTCGAAACGTTCCGGCTGTGCGGCTGGGGCAATCCGTTGGACTCAATCGCGTCATTGAAGTAGTGCGGACACTGGGCATCACTAGCCCTATTGAACCCGTCACCTCTCTACCTCTGGGTTCCGTCGATCTAACGCCATTGGAGATGGCAGCAGCCTACGCCACGTTTGCCAGTGGCGGTTGGCACTCTGAAACCACCTTTATTGTTCAGGTAACGGACAGCACTGGCAAAACACTTTTAGACAATACGCCTCAACCTCAACTGGTGCTAGACCCCTGGGCGGTAGCGTCTCTCAACGATGTGATGCAGGGAGTAATCACACGCGGAACGGGAACAACCGCCCGTCTAGATCGTCCCGCTGCTGGAAAAACTGGAACGACTTCTTCTGAGCGTGATATTTGGTTTGTCGGCTATGTGCCGCAGCTTTCAGTTGCCGTTTGGATTGGCAATGATGACTATCGCCCGATTGGAATCGGAGCAACAGGTGGCGGTTATGTGGCTCCAATTTGGCGTGACTTTATGCAGCAGGCGCTACAGGGTGTGCCCGTAGAGAACTTTCCACCTGCTTCAAATTTTCCGCGGCCTGACTAAACCTGCTTTTCTAGCTCAGACTTCATGCGCTCAAGCGTGTAGTGCATTTGGTCGAACATTTGCTGTGGCGTTACGCCGAACTGACCTAACTGGGTTTTTAGCTGCTCGACGGTCATTTGGGCCATGAAGTCTTCAGATAGCTCAAACCGCTTCATGAAGATACGGTAGCGCTCCATCATTTCTTCCATTTTTTCGATGAAAAGCTTTTTGCCTTCACGGTCAAATTTGCCGTAGTCGCCCCCTAGCTGCATAAGGTTCTGGTAGTCCTCAAACAGTTGTTTGGCTTCCTGCTGAACAATTTCAGAGTCAAAGAATCCCATTGCTATTCACATCCATTGACGCTCTTGCGTTGGCTCTATAAATGAGAGCTAGTCGTGCCTTTTACTTAAACCTATCTTAATTCAGCCTGGGACAAGCTGGATGGTCGGTAATCCCTACACTTGAACACATTTAGACGGTTTGGCAGGTTGACTACCGCTTCTTGGCAAACAGTCCAAAAGTCCCCCTTTTTATCAGTATTGGGACGGTTCTAACTTGATTTTTAGCTTTTTCGCATACTCTA
>JAAUTN010000119.1 GCA_012031415.1 Leptolyngbyaceae cyanobacterium SM1_4_3
TGGTGGTCGAATTAATCTAGCGCTGAGACAGGTTTATGCCTTTACAGGCTGGTGAAACCTCTGATTGCTGATAGCTACCCGCCGGAAGTGAGTTCAACGAGAGATATAAAACTAGAAATCAACTGCAAGATCCTGAGACAGGAGAAGTGCTGCAAAACCTGACTGAAATAGAGGTGCTGCAACGTCTCACCAGTGTCGGTAATTTTGGGCAGAGAGAAACTTTTCATCGAGACTGGATTGGTCCAGATGGAGAAGAGGTTTCTAGCGAAGATCTAGATCCCTGTCTCCTCTTTCGGGGAAATTCAGGAGTTACGCCCAAGTGGGGAATGTTATTAGCTCAGGTTCTAGAAGACCCAGGCGCAGCAACGGCTGATCCGTTTCAAGTGTTGAACCGCAATGAGCTAAGCTCATCTGATCTGATTCCTGTTTCTAGCCTCGAAAATTCTACCCTGGAAGCTGAGCGGGATGGGTGGCTAATGTTCATTATCAATGAGGCTGTTCTTTCAGGTGCTATGGAGGGTTCGCAACCCTTACAGCCTCAGAGTTGCAAGGATTATCATGACATCTTGGTAGACGTTGCCAATACATTCAAAGCTGAAGACTACCGCAACAGATATCGCATTGTTGAGCGATCGATTCCTCTGATCTGGTTTTCCGATAACATTGGGGCATTCCATGTCATCGTGCGATATGCCGATGAGTCAAGTTAAGGAGTGAATCAACAGTGAGTCTGGCAGGAAACATTATCTGGTTGGTTTTTGGCGGTTTTCTTACAGGCTTGGGCTACATTTTGGGCGGCTTGGGGATTTGTCTAACGATTATTGGCATCCCCTTTGGGCTTCAGGCGGTCAAGCTGGGAATTGCCTCTCTCACCCCCTTTGGCAAAGAAATTGTTGAAGTTGAAGACGCAGATAGCCCGCTGCGACTAATTTTTAACATCATTTGGATTGTCCTGTTTGGCTGGGAAATTGCGATCGCCCACCTCGTTTTCGGACTAATTCTCGCCATCACCATCATCGGCTTACCCTTCGCCAAACAGCATTTCAAGTTACTGGTGATTGCCCTACTTCCCTTTGGGCGAGACTTACGCTAGAGGAAGCTATGGATATTTTTGGGTTTGGGGTTTTATTTAATCCATCATTCTTCGGTTATCGAGAATGGCAGTGCTTGAGAGTTACCTGTGAGTGTTAAGGTCGAGTTATAGCTCTGCTGATGAGTATTTTTGAGAGGCAATCCCTGATGGTTAACTCAGCACAAACCATTAACAACCTTCCTCCAAATGATGAGGGAGTTTTACAACTTCCCTTTGTGGTTCTTCATAGCGTCACTTGGCAAACCTACCAGGCTCTCCTGACTGATATGGGAGAACATCGCGCTGCTCGACTCGCCTTTGATCGTGGCACTCTGGAAATCAAGATGCCATCAGCCCACTCGATCCCACGCCCTTGATTGCTTGGCGGGTTGAACTTGAGTCCTTCGTTTTACAGGCGCGCGATCGCGACATTCGCACAATTATCATTCGACCTGCATTAGTTTACGGTCGCGGGGGCGGAATCGTCGCCATGATGGTGCAAGCAGGTCATCAGCATGGGGTTATTCAGTATATTGGCACAGGTGAGAATCGTTGGACGTTGGTTCATGTGGATGATCTTGCGAGGTGCTATGTCGCTGCCCTAGAAAAGGCTGAACCTGGTTCGTTGTTTATTGCGGCTGATGATCAGGTGATGCAATTGCAAGAAATTGCAGAGTGGGGGAGTCGAGCAGCAGGAATTTCAGGACGGGTTCAATCCTGGCAATTGGAGGAGGCACGTGCAGCGATGGGAGTCCTTGCGGATGCCCTTGCTCTCGATCAACAGGCAACCGGAGCGAAAGCAAAACAAGTTTTGCACTGGCAACCTCAAGCACCCTCACTCATTGATGAATTGACCGGAGGTTCTTATGTTGTTACTCACTAACGGCTTACTAATTTTGGCGATCGCGTCTGTTGGGGTGGTCTATGGCGTGGATGTTTTCTTTGCGGTGATTGGTCGTCGTGCTTTGGCTCACAGCAGTGATGCAGCAATTGCAGAGGTCATGGGACGTTTTCATGAAGTTGCCGATGCTCGAATGCCTGTATTTGGAGTGTCAGGAGTATTAGCAACCATCGCATTTGCGATTCTGGTTGGATGGGGAACAGTTCCTAGTTGGCTCTCATTGGTTGCTCTGGCTGGATTGCTAATTCAATTAGGGTTGTATCTAGTGATTGCAAAACCGATCAATACCAAAATGACAGAGGCAATTCAAAAAGGGCAAATTCTGGCAGAAATCCGTGACCTTCAAAACCGCTGGGACAGTGTGATTATTGCTCGTGCCCTAGTAATGACGCTCGCGATTGGTTGCCTAACCACAGCAGGATTGTTGAAATAGTCCATTCATCTTGCGCTCACTTCTATTTCCACAGTTTGCAGATAGAAGCGATCACTTGAGGCTTCCCGCACAGTTTGTATCCACGCTTCTTGATTCTAGGGTCTAACCAGGGCAAACGCACATTATTTTTACAATGCTTACGGGGTAAAGGTTTTAGCCATTATTTGGTTTTGTAACTAAAACCTGAAACTCTCGCTACGTAAGGCTTACAGAATTTAGATGCGTTTGCCCTGTGCGTTTACCCTGCCTTTGCGACTTCACTTTACCTAAACAAGCTAATGTTCCGATGGCACTGGAGAGGGCATAACGGTTGAAATGACGTGGGGCGAAGCCGCCAAACTCGCCAGAAGTAAAAAGGCAGCATGAAAACAAAGTCACTGTTTTGCCCTCACGTCCATTAAATTGTTGGACGTTTGCCAAAGCAATAATTTTGCCTTTTGTCCTATAAAGACTCCACAAATTTTTCAAATGTAATTTTCGGTTTCCCCAATACTTCCCAAGTCTTCTCGCTCTCGAAAACTTCTTTTCGATTATTGTAGTGCCGCATCAACTCATATACAAATTGCCATTGCCCACTAAACACTGCCGGAATTTTCAACAAATTAAGTGAAATGCGAGAAAATTTTTGTGTGGGTTGTGCAATCTGAATTAAAGTGCGTGCCGCTGCTTCCATTGTTATCGGTTCTAACCCTTGTATCGTGAAAATTTGATTTGATGTTTTGTCCGGTGTTTCAATGGCGTTGCAAACGATTTGCGCGTAGTCTTTCGTTGCAACCAACCAAATCGGGTTCGGCTGTTGCCCAAAAACAATAACACGCTTGCCTTGTGTTAATTGCAACGGCAATGCCTCCATAAACCATGTTGGGCGAAGAATAACGAACGGCTGTCCAGATTCTTTAAGTTGTAAGTCGGAACGGTACTTCAAGCGCAAATCAAAAAAGTCCGGGCTGTCGTAAGCACCGATTTCACTCAGTTTCAAGAGAACAACGGTTTTCGGCAACACTTCAAGAATGTTTTGTAGTCCGTCGCGTTCAACGATGAAGTCGGCGCGACGGTTGATTGTCGCCGGCGGATGAAAATAAAGATGTGTGATGTTTTGAGCAGCTTTTGTTAAAAGTTTTTTGTCGGCTAGATCCCCTTCAATTAAGTTCGTTTCGGGTGGCAACACTTTTTTGCCTTTGTTTAGGTCTCGGACTAATGCTGTGGTTGTGTATTTACGTTCAACCATTTCGCGTACAACGGCGTTTGCCATCGTTCCCGTTGCACCGACAATCAGAATGTGCTTTTCCATTGCTCAAGTCCTCGTAAAACCAAACGTAATGAGCAAAGATTACATGTATTGAATTGTTTTGGCTTGAATAAACCTGCTAATTTTCAAGTTCGCAGTCGTACAAAATTTCGGTTGGCGCGCGCCGAACAGTGCGGAAACAGTGCGGCTGAAATGCGCTGCATCGGCAAAACCGCCGCTTAAAGCCGCTTCTGTTAAATTAAAACCGTTTTGGGCGGCAAAGAAAGAATATTTCATCCGTTGCCACAAAACATATTTTCTGATCGGCATTCCAATTTGTTGGCGAAAAAGATGCGCCAAACGACTTTCCGATAACCCCGCAACTTTGCTTAATTCCTGAATTTTAATTTTGTTTTCAATGTTGCGCTTTATATAATCCACTGATTTACAAATTCGGGCATCAATCAACTCGGTTTCGGTTTGTCCACAAAACATCTTTAATTGACAAAAAATGGACATTGCTTGTTCTGAAAATCCTGTGTGAAATGTGGCAAAAGATTCATCAAATGATTTTTTTAACGTTGATACCGCAATGTCGGGGTTATTTTTGAATTGTTGATTGAGCAAGATTGAAAGTTTGTTGTCAGGGTCAATTAGTAGAACAGTGTGGTTAAAATTCTTGCCGATAAAATTGTGTTTGACTAGCGACGGAACAACGGCTAGTTGAGCGTTGTCCAAGAATCGGTGGCGGAAGTCAATGTCGAAGTTACCGTCAGTCGAGTAGAAAACAGCGGTTCCCTGGTGCGAAACAAATCCTTCGCTAACCACTTTTCCAAAATACAAAGCCCAACCAGCTTCAAACAAAAATTTATTGAAGATGCGATTCATTACTATCCCTCTTCTGTCACTCTGGTGAAAACTTTTATCATTTCTGAATTCTAGATTTATTATGTAGTAAGCGATTACAGGCTTTTTTCGTCATAAAAACACGGAACAGCATGGAAACCGTCAAAAATTTGATGAGCAAATGCTGTATTGCCTAATATACCTTCTGTTCAGAAATAATGAATAATAGGAGAAACCGGAGAGTAACAGAAGAGAGCTAAGCTAAAAGTCTGTTTTGATAATACACGAAAAACGTCTAACGGCTCAAATCAGCGGCGGTAGATAACCTTGAACTCAGCACCAGAGGCTTTCATCCGTCCGCTGCATTTGAATTGTTATGCGGCTGGCAGGTACAGTGAGTTTGACTATGCCTTGTGAGCTTCTGCATAAATCCGTAGTGCCGCAGCCATTTTCTTTTCGTAGTCCTCACCTTGAGCCTTAAACCAAGCGAGGGTGCTGGGATCTACTTGAACAAGAACGTTTAATGGCTCTACGGGTTTCCACCACCGCGACTTACTGAAAAACTCCTCAGTCAAAGGCGGAATATCAGAGGTATCGATTTCCTCCTCTGTAAGCGCGTCAACTTTCTCCCAATTCGTCTCTGAGGTATTGTTCATAGCGTTTTCGTTCATAAGGCAGAGCTTTGCGAAGCGAAATAATACGGATTGTTTTCTCGTCTAGTTCTGTAAAAGCTACAACTACCACACGCTCATCAAGCATCCCGATCCCAATCCACCGATCCTCTCCATAGTCTTGCCGTTCATCAAGAGAAATACGGAGGGGTAGCCTGAACAATCTAGGTGCATCTGCAAAGTCAAGATTATGCTTTGCAATATTTGCCTTGTTCTTTTGCTGATCCCACTCAAATCTCATGCTTTGATTTTACCGAATTTTCATCCCGCACCTCAAGAACTGCTTCGTTCGGCTCAAAGCATGGTTCAAAGCGGAACAGCTTAATTTTGAACACTCACCGATAATCCTCCGGACGCGCTACCACCACCAACCGAAGCCGCATAGCAACTTGTTATGCCGTTTAGCTTGTCGTTTGAGCGCAGCCGAAAGCCTATCTGCAAATGTTTTAAGATAAAACAATCGGAGGCTTGATGCGTCGTACATACATCAAATATTCAATTTGGTAGACTGAAAGCATCGATTAGGCTAAGTTAACCTATGCCCCTTGCGATCGACCAACTCATACAACAGAAGCCGCTCAGCGTTGACGAGTTCCTTGCTCGTTATGGCAGCGATAATCGCTATGAACTGATTGATGGAGAGGTGTTTGACTTGGAACCAACAGGTCAGCATGAAGAAGTTGCAGCCTTCATCACTGCAAAGGTCTGTGTCCAGATTGACGAAACAGGCTTACCTTGGTTTGTCCTTCAACGGGGGCTATTGCGCCCTTCTAATGTCGGTATGACAGCATTTCGACCTGATGTTGCAGTTGTCGATCGAGATGAACTTAGCAAAGAACTACTTTGGTCTGACCAGTCGATTCTGACCTTAGGCAGTTCGATTAAGTTAGTGGTGGAAGTTGTGAGTAGCAACTGGCAAAACGATTATGCCCGAAAGGTCGAAGACTACGCAGCTTTAGGTATCCCCGAATATTGGATTGCAGACTATGCAGGATTGGGTGGTACTCGACACATCGGAAAGCCCAAACAACCCACCCTTTCTATCTGTACGCTAGTAGATGGAGAATATGAGATTCAGCAGCTTCGAGGCAATGAGATTATTGTCTCTCCAACCTTCCCAAAGTTGAGACTAACGGCTGAACAAGTGCTGAGGGCTGGTAGGTAACGATCATGGCATAACAATTCAAATGCGGCGGACGGTTGAAAGCCGCTGGTGCTGAGTTTAAGGTATCTGCCGCCGCTGATTTGAGCCGTTGTACTGAAATTTTCCGTATAACTCCCTAGCTCAGATTGTTATTCCCGAAATTTTCTGGATAAAGTGCTTTTGGGGCGTATTACCCAGAAAATTTCTGTATATTACCTGTGGGCAGGGAGGTTATCTGGAAAATTTCCGTATAGTTTCAGAATTTAGCAAGGGGATTTGTCCGTGACCTTTGCTACATAGATGAAGCTGTTATCACTAACCATGAATTCTTCTTCTATGCTTTTCGATCGCATTGGGGCATTGCGCCGAAAGCCTGGATTAGCTCAGAGAAATTTCCCTATTTCCCCACCTACCACCTACCACCTACCTTCTCCTGCGATCGCGCGTCAAGATACTCATCACTTCACCCGAACTTGGAACAGGTAAAAGTGAACTCCACAACCCCACTTCGGCAAAGCCGCGTCGATGCAGGTCGTGAATCGTTTCAATTACACCATCACGAGAGCCGATAACCAAAATCCGCAGTCGTTCGCGCTCAGGATTTTGCAGGACAGATTCTCTCTCAACGGTGGGTGTGTTGGGAGATTCTAAGAAACAGTGATACATGAGTTGTGACTCCTTTAGGGTTTATCAGGAAACCCCAAAAACCTAGCCACCCCGCACTTATTCACCCGTTGCAAAAGTGAGTGGGAGAACGAAAAATGAGTTTTACACTTTCCGGTTCTAAAGAGTGAGCAACGGCTTTTTTGACATGACAAGTCGGGGTGGCTAAGGGAGTGTTAAAATTCACCATTAGCCGCCAGACTGCTTGTACCAGTTTGGGGGTCAGTCGCTCATTGCTGCGTCAACAGCTTTGAGCGGCGCTAGATCTTTGGGTTTTGTGGGGCTGCTGTGAGTAAAATTAGCAACCTTAACGTGAGAGCATATCTGAGTGAGCGGTAGTTCGTCAAGGTGGTAAGTTACGAAGTTTTTGAGGCATGGGAGGGGGCGATCGCCCCAACACAGGTATTTTTGCTAGAGATTGTAAACAAAAACAGGTTTATAAGTTTTAAACTTGATTTTTAAATTCAAAACAAGGTTTTCGAGTTGAAAATCAGGCTTTTGAGTTTAAGAAGCAGGTTTTAAACTTCTAAAGTAGGTTTACGAGTTTAAAGCCTGACTTTGAATTTGAAAATCAGGTTTTTGAGTTTGAAACCTGATTTTCGAGTTCAGGAATTAGATTTCTGAGGTGAATAAGACTGACGCGAACAAAAGCAAGGCAATTTTTAGGCTGAGAGGCGCAAGTTCTGTATATTTTTGGCAGACATTCCGTAAATTCAACAAATAACCTCAAGCGGTCTAACGTTCCCCTTCAGCGGCGGCAAGTAGCCCCTGAACACTGGCAGATAACCCCTGTTCCGTCCGCACCAATGCAGTGTTATGGCGCGATCGCCTCTTCTATCTTCAGTTAATCAAATGCTGCTGTGCCCAAAGTACCGCTTGAACCCGATCTCGCAAATCAAGCTGGCTCAGAATTCGAGTCACATAGTTTCTGACTGTTCCATCGCTCAGATGCAGCATCTCAGCAATTTCCTGATTGTTTTACCTTGACCAATTAACCTTAGTACTTCCAATTCACGCTTACTTAATTGAGAACGCTCAATTACTTCAGAGGAGGACGGCTTTGAACTCAATTGATTGAAAACTTTAGAAGCGATCGTTGGACTCAATTGACTGTACCCTAAATACGCTGAACGAATCGTGGAGACAACCTGATCAGCGGGAGTCCGTTTAAGCAAATAACCGATCGCTCCTGATTGAAGAGATCGCCAAATATACTCGTCATCGTCAAAAGTGGTCAGTACGACAATCTGAATCCACGGATATTGCTGGTGAATCTCGTGAGTTGCGATTACGCCATCGCAGATGGGCATCCGCACGTCCATTAAAACAACATCAGGCTGTAATTCTGCCGTGAATGCGATCGCTCTTGTCCATTGCAAGCTTCTCCTACGATCTCAATATCCTCCCGTACCGAGAGCAATGCCGCTAACCCTTGGCGAAAGATGTCTTGGTCGTCCACCAGTAAGACTCGAATCATCGTAGTTGTGACGGATAAGGAACGACGATCTGAATTTGTGTCCCTTGATTAAGTTGACTGTGAATCTTAAGTCGCCCATTGAGTGACTGGACTCGTTCTTCAATACCCTTTAAGCCAAAACCTGTTTTTGGCATCTGAGGATCAAATCCTCGACCATTATCATCGATCTCTAAAACAATTCCCTCAGGGGTTCGCTCCCCCCTAATGCAAATTCTCGATGCTTGAGCGTGTTTTTGGATATTAATGAGTCCTTCTTTAACAATGCAGTAGAGGTGATAGCTGATTGATAGGGGAAGATCTGGCAAGTTCATCTGCCATTGAATCTGCCAAGCTTGATTTTGCTTGACCTGTTCAATCAATGAATTGCAGGCTTGATTCAAATTAAGATTGAATTGCCGCATAGTAGAGAGCGATCGACTGACATCCTCAACACATTGATCTGCTAAACCTTTTGCTAAATCGATCGCTCGAAACGCTTGATTTATATCATGCTGCCGAAACTCCTGTGCTACTGCTAACTGAACTTGCAAATTTGTCAAAGTATGACCTAACGAATCATGAATGTCACGAGCGATACGAGTACGTTCAAGTGCAATTCCCAAACTTTCTACTTGCTGAGCTAGTGCTTCTGCTCGCTTTCGGCTTTTCTGCTCCGCAATTACCATTGAACTAAACAAAATCGCAAACGTATTGCCTGCTAAGTAGTTTCCTAAATAATTAACCGTAATTTTTTGAATTTCACTAGAATTATTTGTTAACTGACCAGAGAAATCTTGAAAATTTTTTGGTAGCGCTTCGATATAAATTGGCGTACTAATGGTTGCTGTGATAATCACTGTTGCAATGACACTTCTCTGGTCAAGCAGGAAGCAGCTTTTGGCGATGTAGAGATAGAGAAATATATTGAAATCAATACCGAGTGAGTAGGCAATGAGAACTAAAGAAAGCCCTAAAATAATGTATCCTCTTCGCTGCCAAAGTGGACGATGAATTGGCAGAATTAAACTTAACAAAGCAAAAGCGACAAGGAAAAGCATACCCAGCCAAGCATTGGCTTCACCATTTACCGCACTGTTAAGCGCAACGATCGCCACTAATGCCCACTCTGCATAGCGCAGTAGGCGATGGATTGTTGGGGATAAATCAATATCAAAACTCATGGTGATCAGGGTGCTGAAGTTCCACGATGAAGGAGTATCATCACCCTAACGGATTTGGCTACATCTGACACCTGACTGGTGTCATAAAGATTTGATGACACTGGGCTGTAGCTGGGGTTGCCACTCGTTGAATAGCTTGTAGAGGATGTCGTTATTTTCCTCCATGCATGAAACTAAATCACATCGCTGTCGCAGCCAGCATCAAGAAACATCCGTTGATCTGGTTTTATGTCATTTCAGTTCTGATCGAAATTGCGATTATTCCGGTCTTTTATCTTACGGGTGCTGCTGATACGCTAATGAGCGCGATCGAAACATCTGGCATTCCTTTCAAAACAGATCTGGTCACTGCATTTCGAGTCGTTCTAGCAGTCCCCAGCGCATTTCCTGGGGTCTTTTTGGCAATTGTTCAGCTTGCAGCCGTTGACATCGCAGTCTTCATCGTTGCCAGAATTGCCTTTGGACCAGCCGGGATTGCTGATCTGAAGGCTCGCTTTCGCTTTTGGAAAAAAGCAATTCCCTATCAACGTGCCCTTAAGATTTGGGGAGTCTGTATTGTCACGTTTAGCCTGATCAACTTTGCTGCTGCTGGGTTAAATAAGTTAATGTTTCCAGGTTTCTTCGTCTGGGATGTCAACTTCTCTCCAGTTCATTTTCTGGTCAGTTTAGCAATCACGCTATTCCTGGATATCGGTGGTTTATTTGAAGAAAATGGCTGGCGGGGGTTTGCTCTGCCTTTGTTGCTACAGCGATTTAGCCCACTTAAAGCGACTCTCGTTTTAGGGTTTTTATGGGGATTCTGGCATTTTCCTGTCAAGTATGATTTATTTCATACTTTTGGTTTAGTTGGAGGATTCGTCTATCTCTCCGCTTTTACACTCCGGCTGACGTTTGTTTCAATTCTGATGACCTATTTCTGGAATCGGTTAGGGCAAACCACAATTGTTGCGATCGCTATGCACGGTTTAATCAATGATTCGATTGGGCTAGGCGGCAGAATTGAGTCTGAAAGTTTTATACCTCAATTGTTCACTGAAGTTAATTTGCTGATTCCAACCGCGATCGTTGCCATACTTCTGATTGTAAAAACACGAGGCAGACTCGGTATCAGAGTCAACAACTAAAATCTTATGATGACTTGACTTCAATCTCTGACAGATGAGATTTCTGGCAAACAAAATACCTGTAAGGGCAGGTTTAACACTAGAACTGTTGGTCAACTGCAAAGATTCTGGCAAAACCTACCCCTACTCAAGGGTAAATTCTTTCTTAAAAATCTCCTAAGCTCTAAGGATTGTGGATCAAATAATCTGTGGGGTGGGTACTCACCTGCCTGGACAGGCAAGATGCCCACCCCACAAAATGTACAGTTTATTTAATTTCTAATCCTGATGACCTGTAGGGGCGAACGGTCGTTCGCCCCCGATCCGTGCCTTGCTAGATGTGAGGTAATTTCTTCTGAGAAACCAGAGTTAAGTATCTTGATTTGAGGGAACTTCGTCTGCATCTCTATACAAATCAACTCTCAAATCTCTCCCTTCCTGGTAAGTTTCGGGAGTAACCGCAGGGTTGCCCAAAATTTCTTGAGGGTCGCCTTCGTAGCCGCCTTTGGAGACTAAATCCATTACGTCATAGGTTTTATCGGTGAGGCGATCGCCAGTTTTACCTGGCTTTTGAGCGTTTTGCTTGTTCTCATCAGGTGTGGAAGATTGATTGGTTGGGCGATCGGTCATGACTATTTAAGCTCCAAATTTTGCATTCCTTCCTATCCTTGAGCAATTTGTATGATGTAGCATCCTACTTGGGATAGGATGAGCGTTACCGCATCAGGATTTTGAAGAATGTTGTTGCTTAATATAGTGAGGTTGAGGCAGGGTAATCCCATAGCGTAGGGAAAGCATTCTGAGAACTACTGTCACCACAAACCCCAAAAAAGTTGCAGCGGTAGTTGGAAGATCTAGGCTAACTGCCAACAAAAATGTCCAGGAGCCTGCAAACGCACAGGTTGCATACAGAGAAGTTGCCGTTCTGAAAATCATCGGAATTTGAGCGAGCAAAACATCTCGCAGCACTCCACCAAATACACCTGTAATCACGCCAATAATGGATGCCGCAAGGTAAGGCATCCGAAAGGTGAGCGCGTAGGACGTACCTAAAATGCTAAACAAAGCTAAACCCATTGCATCCACAATCGTGAATAATCGCCCAGTCACGGGTTGATGGGGAATAGAAATACGTGGCGCATACAGAAAGATGATCGCCATTAGTAAAACGATCAGCGGATATTCCTGATGCTCTACCCAAAACAAGGGTCGTCGGTTTAACAACAGATCTCGCAGCGTTCCACCGCCAAAGGCATTAACAAAGGCCACGATGTAAATTCCAACCAGGTCTAGCTGTTTGGTTTGGGCAGCTAGCATTCCAGAAAAGGCCGCCGTAATCACAGCCCCAACTTCAATCACATATCCAAAGAATGCAAGCCGCTGGAGATGGTAGGCGATCGCCGTATCACGAGGCAAAGCCGACGTTAGCAAAACATCAAGCCAAGAAATGTCAGGGGGATGAAAAAACATGGTGGCAGGATTGCAATTAGCATAGAAAGCATAACCGAACCCACCATCCCTGCCGATGAAAACGAGTAGAATTCACCACGTTGCAATCATTTGCTCTGATTATGAAAAGTCAAAACAGTTTTATGTAGAGACTTTGGGTTTTGAAGTGCTTGCAGAAACATTTCGCGCCGAAAGAAACTCTTACAAGCTAGATCTGAGAGTGGGTGAACACGACCAAATTGAGTTGTTTTCTTTCCCCAATCCGCCCGATCGCCCTAGCCGCCCTGAAGCTTGTGGGCTGAGACATCTAGCATTTGTGGTGGAAGACATTGAGCAATCGGTAGCAGATCTTCAGGGTAAAGGTGTAGCTGTGGAAAGCGTGAGAGTAGATTCCTTAACGGGAAAACAGTTTACCTTTTCCAAGACCCAGATGGATTGCCTCTAGAGATGTATCAGGCTTGAGCGAAGCTATATGCCGCGTCAGATCTGCGACTTCTTAAAGAAGTCGCAGATCTTAACCGAGTTTATTTTTGTATTAGATGTTAATGAGTTACTTGGGCGATCGCTTCACTCGTTTCGATTTAGGTGGAGTCTGGTGCGCCCCAAAATACTTCTCACTGCGATAGCGCAGCCACACCCGCAACTCCTGCGGAATCTGATCTTTTTGCTCTTTGGTCAGCGTGTTGTAAAGTGACAAGGCGCGTTCTCGCTCACCCCGACAAGCTCGATTATTGTGGGCATCCCAATAGCTACGGGCAACCCGAATTCGCCGACAGACTTCTTTGATCAACTCTTTTTCGGGAAGGGGTTCTTGCTGTGCCATGCGACAACTGCGGTACTCTCTTCCTGATCCTAATTCACAGAATTCAGATCTGCGACTTCTTCAAGAAGCTCCGTAGTTCCGTAGGTTGGGTGAAGCGCAGCGGAACCCAACAGAATCCGTGCAAGCGTTGGTGGAAGGAAAATGGTCAAACTTGGACTGAACAACTCAAGAAAGTAATGATAGAGCATCGCAATATAGGTTATGACTGGCAGTTCAGCCCTAAGCAAGAGGAACGCTTGCAGCAATATTGCGATGTCAATAAGCTGCTCGTTGATTGCTTAAATAGTGAGTGCTATGTTAGTCGGGCGGTGCGTCAGGAAATTGGGGAGAGTTTGATGAACTGGTTAAACTAGTTGAAGCTTTTGGGTTTACCTTGTCACGGATTAACGGCAGTCATCATATTTTTACCCATCCAGGCGTTCCAGAAATCGTTAACTTGCAGAATCGACAGGGTAAAGCAGTTCCCTATCAAGTCCGTCAGTTTTTGGCTCTAATTGAAGAATATGCACTTACGCTTGAGGACGAAGAATGAAAACCTATCACATTAATATTTTCTACAGTCAAGAAGATGAAGGATATATTGCTGATATTCCTGACTTAAAGTACTGCTCAGCCTTTGGTGAAACTGAGGAAGGAGCACTGCGTGAAGTCTTAAAGGCTAAAGCTGCGTGGTTAGAAGCTGCTCAGGCGGAAGGTAAACCTATTCCTGAACCCAGATATCGACCTGCAATTTATCAAGCTGCTCTGTAATACAAATGCTGCCTGTACGGACGGGTTTACAAGCAGAGTCTTTATCAAGCAGGAATTGGTTAATGAAATCCGCCCCGCTCCTACAGGATACTGACTATGTTGGAAGAGGAGAACTTGCTACAAATTATTCATCGTCGATTATCAGCAGATGCTCAGGCTCGGCTGTCTTACCTGCGTCAGCGGAATGAGGATGGAGAGATCACAGAGATGGAGCATCAGGAATTATTGAATTATGTAGGGCGGGTAGAGCAGCAAGATGTTGAACGAACTGAAGCGCTAGTTCGATTAGCTCAAGTTCGTGGGGTTGAGTTGAGAGAGTTTTTGGAGAATGGCGAATATCTCTAGGGCGTAGCATTCGGGCGGGAGTCTTTGGTTTATTGCCGAGGTTGTCTGCCGAATGCTGCGCCCCTACGGGTTGCTAGGGTTTTTCTGCTTCGGCTGGCATGGGGGGATGTTGAGCCAGGACTTGTTTGAGGTATTGACCTGTGTAGGAGCGATCGCACCCCGCTATATCCTCTGGAGTCCCCACTGCAACGATTTCACCGCCGCGATCGCCTCCTTCTGGACCTAGATCAATCACCCAATCTGAGCAGCGAATTACGTCTAAGTTGTGTTCGATCACGAGGACGGAGTTACCTTTGTCTACCAGGCGTTGCAATACATCCAGTAATTTGTGGACATCGTAGAAGGAGAGTCCGGTGGTGGGTTCGTCGATCAGGTAAAGGGTTTTTCCGGTGGCGCGGCGGGAGAGTTCGGTTGCCAGTTTGAGGCGCTGTGCCTCGCCGCCTGAGAGGGTAGGCGCGGTTTGACCGAGGCGAACATAGCCCAGACCGACATCCACCATTGTTTGCAGGCGGGCTGCGGCTTTGGGAATGTTTTGGAAAAAGTCGAGGGCCTCATCCGCAGTCATGTTAAGCGCATCGGAGATGGACTTGCCTTTGTACTTCACCTGGAGCGTTTCCCGGTTGTAGCGTGCGCCTTTGCAGACTTCACACTGGACATATACATCGGGCAGGAAGTTCATCTCGATTACGTTTACGCCCTGACCGCCACAGGCTTCACAGCGACCGCCTTTGACGTTAAAGGAGAATTGTCCCGGTTTGTAGCCTCTGGCTTTTGCCTCGATGGTTTCGGCGTACAAGTCGCGAATTACGTCAAACACACCTGTGTAGGTGGCGGGGTTGGAGCGGGGAGTGCGACCGATGGGGGATTGGTCAATCACGATCGCCTTGTCCAACGAACTCAGCCCTGTCAGTTCCTTCATTTCTTTGGGCTGAGGAATTTTGCGCCCAAAGTGATGCTGAATTGCGGGATAGAGCAACTCATTCACCAGCGTTGATTTGCCGGAGCCAGAGACACCTGTGACGCAGACCAGTTTGCCTAGCGGGATTTCGACGCTGACATCTCTCAGGTTATTGCGATGGGCGTTTTTGATTTTCAGCGATCGCCCATTTCCCTTGCGCCGTTCGACTGGCGTTTGAATCACGCTGCGTCCCGACAGGTAAGCCCCTGTGAGGGAATCGGGCGCTTCCAGCAAGTCCTTTAAAGATCCCTGAGAGACGATGCTGCCGCCATGAACGCCTGCACCAGGGCCAATGTCTACCAGATAATCGGCAGCCCGAATTGTTTCCTCGTCGTGTTCCACCACGATCAATGTATTGCCCAGGTCGCGCAGGCGGGTGAGGGTGCGAAGCAGGCGACCGTTATCGCGCTGGTGCAGTCCAATGCTGGGTTCGTCCAGGACATAGAGAACTCCGGTTAGCCCGGAGCCGATTTGGGTTGCCAGTCGAATTCGCTGTGCTTCGCCGCCAGAGAGCGTCATGGCGGTGCGGTCGAGGGTGAGGTAGTCGAGTCCGACATCTAGCAGGAATTGCAGACGGGCTTTGATTTCGCGCAGCACCAAGTCGCCGATTTGAGCCTGACGATCGCTCAACTCCAGTCCATTAATTCGGCTTAAGGAATCGCGGATGGCAACACTGGTCAGGTCTTTGATGCGGCACTGTCCCAGTCGCACGGCTAGCGCTTCAGGTTTGAGGCGATCGCCCTTACAAACTTCACAAGCCTGCTCGACCAGATATTGCTCTAGCTTTTGCTTATAGACCTCTGAGGTAGATTCGCGATATTGCCGTTCCAGCATCGGCAATACGCCTTCATAACGGCGCTGATAGCCCTTGCCTTCCTGGTAGCGCGAATCCGATTCAATGTAGATTTTTTCCTCAGAACCGTGCAGAATTACCTGCTGCTGGTCGGGCGTAAGCTGATTCCAGGGGGTTTGAATCTCAAAGCCAAAGGCTTTGCCGACGCTAAAGAGTAGCGAAAAGTAGTAGGTATTGTCTTTGTCAGACCAGGGAGCGATCGCCGCATACACAGGCAAAGCCGGATCGGGCACCACCAGTTCCGCAGAAAAGGTGCGAAGCGTGCCCAAGCCATGACAGTTAGGGCAGGCTCCGTAGGGCGAGTTGAAGGAAAACAAACGAGGCGACAGTTCCTCCATTACTGCTCCGTGTTCGGGGCAGGCAAAATTTTCTGAGAAAACTAGCTCAGCGGGCTGGTCATCTTCGTCTGAGTCGTCATCTGGCTGGGGCGCAGACTGGTCAGTATATTTGCCGCCTAGCTCAGCGGCGATCGCCAGTTGCCCTGGTGCAATCGGAATTACATTTGAGCCGTCCCCGGACTTGGCTGTAGATTGGTCTGCGCGATCGCCCTTCGACTCTTTTATCAAATCAATGATGGCGATACCACCGGAGCGGCGCAGGCAGGTGCCCAACGAATCGACCAGGCGTTCTTGAATATTGTCTCGCTTGACCAGGCGATCGACCACGATTTCAATGTTGTGAAACTGGTTTTTGTCCAGTTCGATCGAATCGCTTAGCTCTCGCACTTCGCCATCGACTCGGACGCGCACAAATCCTTCTGAGGCGAGGCTAGACAAAAGTTTTTTGTGCGTTCCCTTTTTGCCGCGCACGACGGGAGCAAGAATTTGGAAGCGGGTGCGGTCAGGCAATGCCAGAACCCGATCGCTCATCTGGTCGATGGTTTGCGGCACGATGGAGCGATCGCAATGGGGACAGTGTGGCTCCCCGGCTCGCCCATACAGCAGACGCAGGTAGTCGTAAATTTCTGTCACCGTGCCCACCGTTGAACGGGGGTTGTGGGACGTAGATTTTTGGTCAATCGAGATCGCAGGACTTAAGCCCTCGATCGCATCTACATCAGGTTTGTCAACCTGTCCTAAGAATTGCCTTGCGTAAGCGCTGAGCGATTCGACGTAGCGACGCTGACCTTCGGCAAAGATCGTGTCAAAGGCAAGGGAAGACTTACCCGAACCGGAAACGCCCGTGAAGACGATGAGGCGATCGCGGGGCAGTTCCAGGTCAATGTTTTTCAGGTTGTGCTGTCGCGCACCCCGAATCCGAATTGTGTTTTGCGGATTGTGCGAATTGACTGGAGGATTGGGGCGATCGCCATCCACATGATGTCCGTTTTGGTCTGTAATCTGGGATTTTGAAGCCCTGGCACGAGTAGGCATAGAGGCAAGTCTCTTGCGCTTCCACCGAAAACATGGAAATAGTTCTTAATAATCTTATCGCTAACTCTAGAGAACCGCAGGAAGAACTCACGCAAGGCATAGGATTATTAAGGTTCCCATCTTACCCTGATTTGCTGTGTTAGTACATCCGTTTTTGCTGAAAAGCGTTCTTTGTTATCAGCTAGCCATCCTTGAAAAACTAGAGAACTACAGGGCTTACGCAAACAGAGCAAAAATTAAGCGATCGCCACGCAAACAAGGACCTTAGGTATGTGATTAACGTATGTTCATCAGCCTCGTTCTGCCTCATTACCAAGCTCCCGCTTGATGATGACGTACAGGAAGCTCCTGCTTCTTGGGCTAGCAAGGAGCCGCTCAATCGCAGCCACCTGTAGGACTCGTCCCCTTTATCCAGAGAAGCTGGAGCTTCCCTGATCGCATTGCCAAGCGGGAGTTTGGCAAGGAGTTTAAGAATGATGCGAGTCCTATACAGGCTTAATTCCCTTGTTCCCGGAGAAGTGCGTAAACCCTGAACTGACTTACAGCGGTTCTCAATCGAGTAAGCCACAGTGCGAACATCTCGCTCACACTCTTTGATGTGGCTTATTCAAACAAAAATTGCTGTAAATAGCCCCAAAAGCTGTATTGCCTATCCCGAAAGCTGACTCTGAAGTACTCCGTAAAGCCTGATATTCGTGACTATCCCGAAAGCTGATCTGAGTA
>JAAUTN010000548.1 GCA_012031415.1 Leptolyngbyaceae cyanobacterium SM1_4_3
AGCAGTTCAGCGACGCTCCTTGACACTGACCGTCACCTACAGCAGCTCCGTCCTGCATCACAGCGACACGATTCGCCACGACACCCGTCGCACTGCGACACGACCCATGAAAAACCGACACAGAGCGGACCAACAACAACAACAACAACAACAACAACAACAGAAAAACATTTTCCACGAAACCACCCGAGTTCTTCACCGAAACAAGACAATCAACTTGTACGTTACCTCTCTACAACACCAACCGCAGCAGCAACCGCAGCAGCAAGCGCAGCAGCAAGCTGCCTGTGCCTCTGGACCCGACCCTGTGAGAGCGAACTCAACCACACACACCAGCTCCACCACCACGGCAGGAGAGGTTGACGTGCTCGAAGCGCTGAAAGTTCATATTAACCTCCAAAAAGTGCCAGAAAGTAATTTAGACTCAGCCCGACTTTCTAAAAATAAATCTATCAAAAGTCGAATTGCGATGGGAACGATTTAACGCAAAAAAGTCATACTCGTTATGACTATGAGGCTGTAATTGTGAAGTATTGTGTGCTACAGAGTACCCTCACGGGTACTGTCAAGACTCAATTCTGCTAGACAGAATGAGCACATATTGAACTCTGGTTCAAGTTTTAAGGAGAACAAAAATCAATGGATGCCCTGCTTTACTGGAATGAAGTTGCTTTAGATGCCAGCGCCCAAGATCATACCGGAACGCCGCCTAAGTTTGATCAAGGCGGCCCAACCAAAACTTCGCGGGCGTTAGCAATTGTGCATTTAGCGATGTATGACGCATTTGTCAGCATCAATGGTGGCTCTGCTCCCTATTTGTCAGATTTGATGGCTCCTCTGCCCGGAGCTTCTGCGGAAGCCGCCCTTGGAGAGGCAGCCTACGTGACGCTCAAAGCGCTTTATCCAAGTCAGAGCCGCACATTTCAGCGGGCGCGAGATGCCTTTTTGTGGGGATTGCCCAGCAGCCAAGCGCTAGAGGATGGTCGCACCCATGGACAAAAAGTTGCCACAATGCTGTTAAATCAACGGATGAACGACGGTTCAGCAGATTGTCGGACCTATCAGGCTAAACCACTTCCAGGTAAGCATCGGGTTGATCCGCTGAATCCCACTCAAGGCTTTTTGTCGCCGTTTGGGGAGAAGTGGCACCTTTCGCACTGCCTACGATGAGTGGTCGTTTAGATCCCGATTTTCTGGCAGAAGCACCTCCAGCGTTGGATAGCAGCCAATATGAAACTGATTTCAATGATGTCAAAGAAAAAGGCGCGCTGACGGGCGGCACTCGCACCCCTGAAGAAACCACGGTTGGCTTGTTCTGGGCTTACGATGGCGCTCAAAAACTAGGAACTCCACCGCGTCTGTATAACCAAATCGTGCGGACGATTGCTATACAAAAAGGAAACATGCTGGAGCAGAACGTGCGGCTGTTTGCGCTGGTAAATATGGCAATGGCGGATGCGGGCATTCAGTGCTGGCTGTCTAAGTATCATTATGAACTTTGGCGTCCGGTGGTTGGTATCCGGGAAGCTGATCCAGGCTGGGGCCCAACGGGCTGTGGAGACGACAATCCAGAGACAGAAGGCGATCCGTATTGGCTACCGTTTGGTGCACCTCGCACGAACCAACCGGGAATCAAGAGCTTTACGCCAAATTTCCCAGCCTATCCTTCTGGACATGCGACTTTTGGCGCTGCTTCTTTAGATATGGTACGGCTGTTTTATGGCACAGACAACATTGCCTTCGACTTTGTTTCTGATGAGCTAAATGGCGAGAGCGTGGACGTAGATGGCTCTATTCGCACTCATCATAAGCGCAATTTCAATCGGCTTTCAGATGCGATTAACGAAAATGGTCGCAGCCGCGTCTATCTTTGGTGTTCACTGGCAGTTCGATTCTGTTGGTGGTATTAAATCCGGTAAGCGCATTGCAGATTACATTTACACGCATCAGTTGCGTCCTGTTCCGTAATTTACAGTTCGTGATTTTCAACTGTGAAATTCAGTTGTCGCGTTAATACAGTATCAGCCTAAATATCAGCCTATCTAACATTAGGTTGCATCTACCTCTAAATGATCTACTCTTCGTCCATTCTGCCATTCACTTCTCATCGTGCTAATGAGCGTCCGCGCCATGTCCAGCCCCAGCCTGTTTCTGTTTTGATGATCGAACCGATGGCAATTGCGGCAACGGCAATTCCACCCGCGCCGCTGAGCCACCAATACTGAGATGAGATGCCTGATTGAGCTAAAATTTGCCGTAATCGGTAATGCAGCCCAATTCCGGCTAGCGATAGGCTAAAGAGGGCAACGGTGAGAATGTTGGCGTCTAGAACAGCTTGGCTGATGGCTGTGCCTAGCCCAATCCAAGGCGTGAGGTAAATGAGCAGCATCAGCACGATGAATCGAACCATGCCTTTGAAGTTGCGCTGAGCACCCAAATAGAAGTTTTTTGTCCAGCCTTCCCAGAGTGCTCCCCAAGAGCGATACATCCGAACATTGGCAACCGCATTACCCTGTAAATATTTCAGCTTCAGACCGCTAAACTTCACCCGTCGAGACAGTTCCACATCTTCCACGACCTGATCGGCCACTGCTCGATGTCCGCCAATTTGTTCGTAAGTCGATCGCCGGAACAGCATAAACGGTCCTGCCCCAAACGCCGTTTCGCTCTCCGGATCGTTGACCGCCGCGAAATCATAGGCCAGCAGCAGCGTCGAAACCATCAGCGGTTGCACAATCCATTCCGCCCAACAGCCACACTCAATTTCTGCAACCAGCGTCAGCAAATCTGCCTGCTCCGCCTCGGCAACTTGGACGACCGTTTCGATCGCCCCCGGTTTCAGCCGCACATCCGCATCAATGAACAGCAAATATTCGCTTGATATTTGCTCTGCCGCCTGCACACAAGCCCAGTTTTTGCCCACCCAGCGTTCTCCTTGGGGACGGGGCTGACCTTCGAGAATGTGGAGGCGCGGATCTTGGAGCGATTCTTGCAGGAGTTGGGCGATCGCCACTGTTTCATCCGTCGATTGGTCATCGATCAGCCAAACGGAACAATCGGCGGGACTGCTTTCGATCGCCGCCGTCAAACACTGCTGAATATTTTCCGCCTCGTTGTAGGCCGGGACGATGATGGCTGTTGCAGGAAGAGAACCGGAGGGCGAAAATCGGCACGGGTTGCGAGACGGCCTGCGAGACGCCCAGTTGTGAGACAGCCAGTTGCGAGACAGCCAGTTGCGGGGCATCCTTGACCGCTTGACGCAGCCGCAAATTATATAGAAGTGTTCCGCCAAATGTGAAAAGTAAAGCAATCAGAAGTATCAAAGCAGTACCGCAAAAAAATCAGTCTCCCGACTTGTGGCGATCGAAATCACCCTGCTTAAGGTAGAGAACGAGGTGCGATCGCATCAGTTGCTAGGAAGATGTTAGGAAGAAGTCAGATCCTTGCGTATAATCTGTACAGGAATCTTCGCATTCTGCAATCGGTTCTCAGCAAACGTTCACCATCGCCACCCGATCGACTCCATGCCACGCATACTCGTCATTGACGATGACTCCGCAATTTCAGAACTGGTTGCCGTCAACTTAGAAATGGCTGGCTACGATGTCACGCAGGTTGCAGACGGCATCAAAGGGCAAGCGATGGCGATGCAGTTGCTCCCCGATCTGATTTTGCTTGATCTGATGCTGCCCAAGGTGGACGGGTTCACGGTTTGCCAACGGCTAAGAAGGGACGATCGCACTGCCGACATTCCCGTCTTGATGCTGACGGCAATGGGGCAAACGCAAGATAAAGTCGATGGCTTTAATGCCGGAGCCGACGACTATCTCACTAAGCCGTTTGAAGTCGAAGAAATGCTGGCGCGAGTCCGGGCACTGCTCCGACGAACCGATCGCATCCCCCAAGCCGCCAAGCACACCGAAAT
>JAAUTN010000120.1 GCA_012031415.1 Leptolyngbyaceae cyanobacterium SM1_4_3
CACGCATCCCTTAGGACACATTTTGTGCAAAAGCCCTCGCTGCGCGGGTTTTGCACAAGCAAGACTTACCAGGTCGAACGTATCATTTGGCGATCGCAACCATCATTCGGCAAACTCCTTCAAACGTGATAAAGATCACTCATTTACTCTAAGAATCTCACAATTTTATGAGTTGAAAATCACCAGGATGGACGCAGAAAGTTGCGATTCTTTTTTGTAGAAGGAAATAACTACGGAGTGCTTTACCAAGCTCTAGAGGATGTCTCCATGATGAACGTGCTAGACCGACCTAATGTAAAAGAGAAACTCATCAAAACTGTTGAACCGCTTGACGTTGAACCGCTAGATGAGGCTGTTGAGTCAATTGACGAGACTGTTGAATCGATTGATGTCAAAAAGCTACTGCCTTTCGATTGGCGCAAGCTGATGATTTTAGGTGTATCGCTCAATGATGCTAAAAGAATCGCAACTAACCTGATTGTGCGAGAAATCGTGCCAGTCTACTGGCGCAAGCTAATCGAGTTAGGCGTGCCAATCAATGAAGCCCATGATATTGCTGAGGCGATCGCCCGCTACGACGCTGCCCAAAAGCGACCCAACCGTGAGCAAAAAGAACTGATCAAGCGCTACTGTGCAACTATTTGTCGGGCTGAGCTTTGGCGCTCAAAACTGCTTCTAGCATGAGCTTTTTTTCAAAATCCAGGGTGCATCAAATTTTAGATTCTTAAGTATTCAACTTTGAATAACACTGAAGCATTATTCAGCAGGCTGTACTAATAACTGTATTAACCATTCAAACTAATCGGTGTTTATTGCCCTATTAATGGCAATTCAACCTGAAACTCTGCCCCTTGACCCGGTTGGCTGATGCAGTGAAGTTGCCCACCGTGCCCTTCCACTACAATACGGTGAGCGATTGATAGCCCCAGACCGGTCCCTTGTCCGACTGCTTTGGTCGTGAAAAAAGGATCGAAGATTTTGGTTTGAATATCCGAGGAAATTCCAGTTCCGTTGTCTCGAATGGCAACGGTCACAAAGTTTGAATCATGCCAGGTGCGAATGATAATTTCTCCCTGACTCCCTGCCGCATCTAGAGCATTGTTTAGCAGATTGAGAAACACCTGATTGATTTGTCCGGCTCGACATTCTACTTCCGGCAACTCGCCATACTGTTTGCTGAGGGTGACTCCTGTTCTAAGGCGATGTTGCAAGATCACCAGGCTGCTTTCGATGCCCTCATGCAAATTGACGGGCTTGCGGTCTGCTTCGTCCAGGCGGGCAAAATTTCGTAGCGTTAAGACCAGTTCTTTGAGCCGATCGGCTCCAACTTTCATGGAATCAAGCAAGTTGGGAAAGTCTTCGCGGACAAACTCTAGCTCCGACTGCTGATTGAACTGGGCGATCGCATCCGGTGGATTGGGGAAGACTGTTTTGTAAAGAGCGATCGCCTCAATTAATGATTCGGCGTAAGTTTGAGCATAAGGCAAATTGGCATAAACAAAAGTAGTGGCATTGTTTAGTTCGTGAGCAATCCCTGCAACCATTTGCCCCAAACTAGATAGTTTCTCAGTTTGAATTAACTGCGCCTGTGTTGCTCGTAAATCGTATAGTGCTTGCTCTAGCTGCCGAGCCTGGGCCTGAGCTTGAGCAGCAGACTCTTGCACCTGAGCGTGTAACTCAGCCTGGTGAATGGCGATCGCCACCTGATTTCCAAGCTGCTGTAGCAAATCCATTTCCCAGTTTTGCCAGATCCGCGAATCGCGACATTCATGAGCAATCAGTAAGCCCCACAGCTTTGTCCCGATCAGGATAGGCACAATCAGATTTGCCTGAACCTGTAAGCGTACTAAAAAGTTGATGTGACAGGAATCTAACCCTGCTTGCAAGATGTTGTTGATTGCTCGAACCCGTCCGCTCTGGTAAAGGTTGGCATACTGACTAGAAAAGCAATTGTCCTGACCCATTTCTCCCAGCACTGAACCCCAGGGTTCGATGACATCTTCCACCACCACCGAGCCTTGCCAGTTTTGAAAAAATTGGTAGATTACAACACGATCCGTATCGAGCAATTGCCGCACTTCTTGCACTACCGTTTGCAAAATTGTATTCAGGTCAAGCGTACTGCGAATTTGGTTTGTCACCAGGCGCAGCAACGCCTCTCGCTCTACCTGACGGCGAGTTTCGCTGTAGAACTTTGCCTGATTGATGGCGATCGCCACCTGGTTGCCCACTTCCTCTAAAAGATCTTGCTCCCAATCGAGCCATTCTCGATGGCGATCGCACTGATGCAGCCCGATAATGCCGTTGACCTGACCCCGATACCACATCGCCGTTGCCAGCATCGAGCGGATTTCCAAAGCTTCTGCTAGCTGGCGCACCTGTTCACTTAAGCCGGGAAATTCTAAAAAATGCGTCACTGCCAGCGCTTCTGACTGCTGCATCAAGACGCGCAAATGAGCATTTCCTTCAATCGGGATACGACTACCCATCTGAGTTGGGAAGTCCCCCTGGCAATATTCTCCCTGACAAATTAGCGTTTTTTGCTCACCCGATTCTGTAATTAGTATGCTGGCTCGGCTACAATCAAGCACCTGACATAAAATTCGACAAGCTGAGTTAAGAACCTCGTGTAACTCTAAAGTGCTGCGAATCTCATTGTTAATTTGGCTAACCAAACTAGAAAGCTGAACTTGTCTTTGTCGTTGCAGGGCAACGATTTGTTCACCATCAGCTATTTGCTGCAAGCGCATTTGACATTCTGCGCTCAGGTCAGAGGGTTGAGCAGATTCTGTGACGGATAGCTGACTGAGAGACCGGGGTGTTTCAGAGGACATAGAATTGATGGTAAGTATTCTGCACTAAAGTTCTTTCCAGTGCAGAACTGTAGCAAGTTTTAGCCGATGCACCCTAACCAAGCGATCGCGTCTTGAAGCAAATACTACGAACAAATCTCATTTAGAGAATAAGCAGGACAGACATTCAGCAGCGTTGCAGCTTAAACCTTTTGTCACCACTAGCCTTGAAAATGAGACAGAACCAATGGAGAACTCATTACTCTAAGTTTAATCAAAAAGTTAGGCTAAAAGCTTTTCAATCGGCTAAAGTCGTTTCCCGCTTCGTTAAAGTTCCTGGACTTGCCTCTTGTAACCTGTTTGAGATGCCATCACACCCTGATAAAAAAGCTACCGTTTAGAACAACAGTCCCCTGCTTAAGTTAAACTAGTTGCTCTCACCTCAGCCTTCACTTCTTTCCACAAGAGATTGATGTATAGCTTAGTTACAACTAATGGGGTTGCAAATCCACCGATGGGTAGAGAGATAGTAAGTTTTTTAGACTTGGCTAGACTAGACTGATGCTGCACAACTTATCCACATTCTTCTATGAATTGATCCGCGATTGAGTTGGCTTTACTCAATAGGTTGCCATCAAGTTAAATGCCAGGGGGTGCTACCAATATCAAAATAAATTCAAAGTGCTTTAGAATATGTCCACTCAATCAACCTGGAAGCAGATTTATCCCTCGATTAAAACGGCAGTCCTCTATCTAGAGCCGAGCGATCTGCTACTTAAGCAAACGGTAAGAAATCTTGCTGCACTCTATCAGGCAGACTGTTTGGTGTGGGCGGGTCTAGAGTCAGGAAACCCAGACTTATTTCAAGTTTATGCAACATCGGGGGCACGACCTTTCCTGAGTGGACGAACTGCACAGCACGCCTTGTCTGCTACAGAACTAGAACTCAAAGATGACTTATCCTCAAACGATTCTTTGCTAGCGGTTTGGCAAATCTATCCTGATGTGTTACCAGAATGGCTGATCGCGCAGCAGCAGCTTCCTCAAGTCACTCAGCTAACAACGGGAGAACTAATTGTACCTGCCACTAATGACGGTCGTTCTAGTGCCCTCTCTGTCGCTTCTGCTAGCACCAATCCTGATAGTGGGGCGATCGCCCCGATTCGTTCACTCCAGATTGTGCTGGTGTTAAATCGACCCTTACCTACTCAAATTCCTCAAACAGAGCCAGTTGAACTCCAATCTTCCACTAGTACAACAGCCATTCCTGATGTAACAGCCATTCAAGGTTGGTCTTCAGCCGAGGTTGAATCACTAGAAGTCGTCTCTAGCCAGTTAGGATTAGCTTACAGCGCTTTGTACTGGCGGCAACGGTTAGAGCAAGCTCGACAGCAGGCTTCGTTAGTAGGGCGCATTGTCCGGTTGCTAAACTCTAACCTGAACCCTGATGAAATTGTTGGGCGAATTGTCGCCGAGCTAGGGCAGGGGTTAGACTGCGATCGCTGTATTCTAGTAGACTTACGCAGTACTCCATCTAGCATCCTGGCAATCTGGGAATCAGACCAACAGTTACCATCGCTAGATCATCGCCAAGTCAACCCTACACAGTGGCAAAGCGTGGTTGATATGTTTCTTCAGGATGGAGCTTCATACCTGGAGATCGAGCTAAACGAAGCTGACCCTGACCCCTTGCAAGATTGGCTGCGTTCAGTCGGTGCAGCTTCCTCACTGATTGTTCCCCTATTTATCCAGGCAGAATTTTTTGGGGCAGTGTCGCTTCTGTCTTATCAGCGCAGCAGAATGTATCAAATAGATGAACTGCAAACGATTCGCCAGGTAGCAGACCAAGCGGCGATCGCCCTCACCAACGCTCAACACTACCAGAGCCTCTGGCACAAACAAGAAGCTCTGCGAATGCAAAACAACTCCGTTCAGCTAGAAATTGTTCGCGACGATCTCACTCAATTGATGAATCGTCGCTCCCTGGAACGAGAGCTAGACCAATTCAGTACTAAAGCAGTCTGGGCAATTCAGGAAAATTTCTGCGTCATCATCTTTGATATTGACTATTTCAAGTTGGTCAATGACACCTACGGGCACTCCGTTGGGGATGAAGTGCTGCAACATCTGGCTCAACGGCTTCAGCGTCAATTGCGGAAGGAAACGGCTGCTTATCGCTATGGCGGCGAAGAATTTGTCGTGCTTCTAACTGAAACGACGCTCACAGAAGCAATCGATGTAGCAGAGCGATTGCGGCAGGCAATTCGGGCTGAGCCGATGAAAACAAGCGCGGGTGAAATCAATATCACGGCCAGTTTTGGCATTGCCCAGCAAAATTCAACCCACGATGGCAATGCCTGGGATGTATTGCAACGGGCTGATCGGGCACTGGATGAGGCCAAACGACAGGCGCGATCGCGTTAAAACCCTTTAAGGGAATCAGCATGGTTGGATACTTGTGCATTTTGGGGATAAGTGCTGAGTTTCATTCGGCATCTGCCCCAAAATGCATTGAATTTGGACTGGCGTAGCCAGTGACTCCCCGGATAGACTCGAAGCGGCGTTAAAGTTTCCATTTGAGGCAAATACGTGTATGGCAGTTCACCCTTCCCCCGCTTCTCTTGCCAATAAACCCATCACCTTCGGGACGGATGGCTGGCGGGGTTTGATTGCAGCCGATTTTACTTTCGAGCGCTTAATCCGGGTTGCTCCCCTGGCTGCAAAAGCGTTAGAAAAAGAATATGGCAGCAAGGCGGGCAATCGTACCATTGTGGTAGGTTATGACCGCCGATTTCTTTCAGAAGATTTTGCTCAGGCAACCGCTGAGGCAGTTCAAGCCGCAGGGTTTGATGTGTTGCTGTCAGAAAGCTACGCCCCAACTCCGGCTTTTAGTTGGGCGGCAAAGCAGCATGATGCGTTGGGTGCGCTCGTCATTACCGCAAGCCATAATCCAGGTGGCTATTCTGGGTTGAAAGTCAAAGGGTGCTTTGGTGGCTCCGTTCCCCCTGAAGTTACCAAGCAGATTGAAGCGATGCTGCAAGCCGATGAAACGGCAACCGCAACCGCAGCCGGGACACTGCAAACGTTTAACCCCTGGCAGAGCTACTGTGAAGTGCTTCGCAGCAAAGTTGATATTCCAGCCTTGCAAGCGCGATCGCAGGCGGCAAACTGACTGTCTTTGCCGATGTGATGCATGGAGCAGCAGCAGGAGGCTTGGGGCAACTGCTAGGGGTTCCCATTCAAGAACTCAACAGCAACCGTGACCCGCTGTTTGGCGGTGGCGCTCCAGAACCGTTACCGCGTTACTTGTCTGACCTGTTTCAGCAAATTCGCTCCTATCAGCAGAATATGCCGGGTGGTCTGACCGTAGGACTAGTATTTGATGGAGATAGCGATCGCATCGCTGCCGTAGACGGGCAGGGAAATTTCCTCAGTTCTCAAATCCTGATTCCGATTCTGATCGATCACCTGGCGACCCATCGCGGTTTCACCGGAGAAATTGTCAAAACAATTAGCGGTTCTAATTTGATCCCGCTGATTGCCAAGATGCACAACCTTTCCGTGCATGAAACCCCGATCGGCTACAAATACATTGCCGATCGAATGCTCGAAACGCCCGTTTTGCTGGGTGGTGAGGAATCGGGCGGCATCGGCTACGGCAACCACATTCCCGAACGAGATGCGCTACTTTCGGCTCTGTATGTGCTGGAAGCGATCGTTCAATCGGGAATGGATTTAAGCGATCTCTACCAGAAGCTTCAAGAAAAGACAGGGTTTACCGCTGCCTATGACCGAATTGACCTGCCCCTCGCCAGCATGGAAGTGCGATCGCGCCTCCTAGAGCAACTCAAGACCCAAACCCCTCAAGAAATTGCGGGTGCTGAGGTACTCAACTGTCTCTCAATTGACGGCTACAAGTTCCAGCTTGCCGACCAAAGCTGGCTGCTAATTCGCTTTAGCGGCACTGAGCCTGTTCTACGGCTCTACTCCGAAGCCGCGACCCTAGAACGAGTCCACCAAATTCTCGGCTGGGCAAAAGACTGGGCCGCTTAAGGGGCTAAGATCTGCGACTTCTCCGAGAAGTCGCAGATCTGATCGCTCAATATTCCTCTTCAGGCATCAATAGGGACTGCACAAACTCATATAGCTCTACTTCCGATCGCCCTTCAAGCTGTAGTTCCTTCAGGTTAATCAATCCCTGAGCAAGCTCTGGCGATCGCTTCTTATAGACGTTATTCGCTGTCAGCAAATCCATGAAAACTTCTTGCTCAATCTGCGTCCGGCTAGCCTCCTCCGACAAAGGAGAAACATAAGCCACAGCCTCTACTTCATACTTGAGCAAAAAGATAATCGCGTTGCTCAGCCGCTGAAGCTGCTGCTGAAGCTTCCGCACATCCAGGTCAAATCGGTCAAATCCAACCTGTCCTTCAATCCGCAGTTCTACGATTGGCTCCTGAGCCGGATCAAGCTGTTTGGATTGAATGGCTTTTTCAAGGGTGGCGATCGCTCTTGCTCCACTTCCTCCAGACTTTCTTGCCCCCGTGTCGTAAACCTCAAGCGCACAATCGGACGCTGATAATAATCCCGCTTTAGCTCAGCTTGAACTCCGGAGCCATTCATCTCAACCAGGTAAACGCCTCGCTCATAGCGAGATTCCTCAACGCTGTTTGCCTCCACTGAGCCAGGGTTAAAAATCCAGCCTTCAATCTCATAGTTTTTGTGAATGTGCCCCAGCGCCAGGTAGTCAACGCCAGCTTGCTTCAAAGGCAACAGATCTGCATAGCGTAAAGCTCCTGCATAACGAGCAATCTGCCCTTCTAACCCATGATGAAACAGCATCAGCGTGTGTGCGGCTCTATCCGGTAATGCCTCAATTGCAGCCGCAATTTGTTCAATCGACTTGGGCGCAGCCGCACCGTACCAGTTCGATCCCAGCACCCTTACATCGCAGTCCAAGTCAATGTAACCGCCCCGTCGACTCTCCCAGTCCCAGGGCTGATAAAACGGTTCTCCTGCTGAAATATCGCCCGGTTCCAGCAGCAGCAGCAATTCCCAATCTGCCAAATAGCGCAGCCAGCTTGTCTTGGTTCCATAAGGGCGATTGTCGTGATTTCCCTCAATTGCTAAAACCGGAATTCCGTCTTGCTTCAGCATTTGCAGGCAAGTTTGCGCCTGATTTAACGTTGCAGGCTGAATGTTGCGGTGTTCAAACAAGTCTCCCGCAATCACAACAAAATCGACCTCTGCCTCAACTGCGTATTTCTCTAGCGCATCGTTGAAGGCATAAAAAAAGTCTCGTGTTCGCTCTTTGCTGTCATAGCGATCAAAGCCCAAATGAACGTCAGCCAGATGCAAAAAACGAGGCACTGTTTTATTCCTACACTGAGGTTAAAGACTTCAGATTGAAACAGGAGAAGAACTTGAAGCCGCCAACTCCTCCAGTCTTTCCTGCTGATCCTGGGAAATACAAGACTGAACCATTGTCTCCAGATCACCCTCTAATACTGGAACGAGCGTGAAGTTTTGCCCTAGTCGATGATCGGTAACGCGGTTGTCTTTGTAGTTGTAGGTGCGAATTTTTTCAGAACGGGCACCTGTGCCAACTTGCGATCGCCGCATGGAAGTTACTGCCTCTTGCTGCTCCCGCAGCTTCATCTCATAAAGCTTTGCCCGCAAGATCTGCATCGCCCGCTCCCGGTTTTGCAGTTGCGATCGCTCCTCCGTACAGAAGATTCTGATCCCAGTCGGTTTATGGAACAGGTCAACCGCAGTTTCTACCTTGTTGACGTTCTGCCCACCTGCACCGCCTGAACGGGCCGTAGTCAACTCAATATCTTTAGAGTCAATCTCAACCTCCACATCGTCTACCTCTGGCATAATTGCCACCGTTGCCGTAGACGTGTGAATGCGTCCTCCTGCTTCAGTTACCGGAACCCGCTGTACCCGATGAACTCCAGCCTCAAACTTGAGCTTACTGTAGACGCGATCGCCCTGAATTTCCAGAATTGCTTCCTTAAAGCCACCCATATCTGCTAGGGACTCACTCACCAGCTTGACTCGCCAGCTTTGAGTCTCTGCATAGCGCGAATACATCCGCACTAAATCCCCTGCCCAAATACTAGCCTCATCGCCTCCAGTACCCGCCCGAATTTCCAACATGATGTTCTTATCATCATTTGGGTCACGGGGCAGCAGCAGGATCTTCAGGTGGGTCTCCAGTCGAGCTGCCTTCTCTTCAAGCTCTTCAAGCTCTAGAGCTGCCATCTCCCGCATCTCTGAATCGCCACCTGCTTCTTTAAGAATCTGCCTGGTTCCAACTAACTCTTCTTGAGTATGCTTCCAGTCCTCAAAAGTTGTCACCGTCTCTTCTAGGGACGAACGAGCTTTTGCCACCCGCTGAAACTCGTCAGGATCGGTTGCCACATCAGGGTCGGCCAGGCGACGAGTTAACTCATGGAAAGTTTGCTCAACAGACTTTAACTTTTCTAGCAGATAGGACTCAGCCATCGGAAAACCTTCGCATTATCCAGGTACATAGAGATATGAATCGGTTCTTCGCACTCAACCCTAACCCTTCAAAATTGACTGGATTAAGCATGAAGAGCAGCATCTCTACTTTTCATTGTCCTTGGATGGCTCAGAAGCAGATTGCTGAGTGTCCATCATGCCGTATTTCCGCAAGAAACGCTCAACTCGACCTTCGGTATCGATAATCTTCTGAGTTCCGGTGTAAAAGGGATGATTGCCAGACCAAACGTCTACATGGAGTTCTGGCTTGGTAGAGCCAACAGTCATTACAAACTCGCCGTTGCAATAAACCTTTGCCTCTGGATACCACTTGGGATGAATGTCAGCCTTAGCCACAGCTTTTCTCTCTGTCCTAAATTATTTGCTCTGTACAATTCTAACTTTTTGCCCTGGCTCTATGCTCTTACACAGCTACAGGTAATGGAGCTTTAACGCTTAGAGTATTGAGGAGCCTTACGAGCTTTGTGCAGTCCGTATTTTTTCCGCTCTTTAGCACGAGGGTCGCGGGTTAGGTATCCTTCAACTTTTAACGGTTTACGATTCTCTGGGTCTAGCTCACACAGGGCGCGAGCAACTCCTAGACGGATAGAGTCTGCCTGTCCAGTCAAGCCACCGCCTCTTGCATTCACCAGAATGTCATACTCATTCTCTAAACCCAATGTTTCAAGCGGGGCTTTGGCTGCCGAAAGATACGCAGGGTTGAACTGAAGATATAGATCTCCAGGTTTACCGTTGATCGTCATTTGACCGCTTCCTGGAACTAAACGGACTCTTGCTACAGATGATTTGCGTCGTCCGGTTCCCCAGTACATAACTTGATTTGGCTTGTCGGTGGCTTGCATTACTCTTCTCCTGGGATGGTCTTAATCTGCAACGTTTCAGGCTTTTGCGCCTCGTGAGGATGTTCAGGACCTACATAAACTTTGAGCTTAGTAAACAGTTGCCGACCCAGCGTATTCTTAGGCAGCATTCCTTTCACTGCCTGCTCAATGATCCGCTCAGGCACACGGGCTTGCAGCTTTGCAAAAGTTTCGGTCTTCATGCCGCCCGGACGACCTGAGTGACGACGGTAAAGCTTTTGTGAATACTTTTTACCAGTAACACTGACTTTTTCAGCGTTAACCACAATTACAAAATCACCTGTGTCCAGATGAGGCGTATAGGTTGGCTTGTTCTTACCTCGTAAAACCATCGCAATTTCGCTGGCTAATCGCCCTAGTCGCTGGTCGGCAGCGTCTACGACATACCAGTTTCGTTCTAGAGAGTTTTGGGAAGGCACGTATGTTTTGTTCACAGCACTAAATATCCTTCAATCATTCAGTATAGAAAATCAAAATTGAGAACTTAGATCTAACCCAACGAATGCTCCAGTTCGCCTACAGTTGGCAACACAAATTTGGGTTGCGTATCAAACCAAAGCTCGGTGGGAAAAGGAAAGTCAAGATAGCCTACCCGCAGCAGACAAAGCCCCTGAGGGGGAGCAGCGTATCTAACCTGGTCTCGCCTTTGAGCAGTCCAAAGCTCTGTGAATTCAGCGGGCGATCGCAATCCTCGCCCAACCTGCACCAGTAGTCCCACAAGCAGTCGCATCATGCCGTACAAAAAACCACTTGCCTGTAATTCAATGTGAATAAACGGGCCATCGCGACTACACTGCGTCGTCTGAACTTCTACCCAAGAATGAGGACGGCTTGATCCCGCTCGATGGAAAGCTGCCAGATGATGACGACCAACCATCGGCGCTAGTGCCTCCTGCATCAAGACCTCATTCAGAGGAGCTTGATAATAATGCCAGGAAAAGGGACGCACAAACAAGTTGGGGCGTTTATCAGTATAAAGTGAATAACGGTAGCGTCGCCACAGAGCCGAGAACCGAGCGTGCCAACTAGAATCAACCGCCGCCGAAGCTCGAATTACGATATCCGACTGAAGTCGATGGTTGAGGATGTCCGCCCACCGATGAGATGGAACGAGCGCAGGCGCGTCGAAATGAGCTACCTGTGCGGCTGCATGGACTCCAGCATCAGTTCTACCCGCACCATGCAGAATGATTGGATATCCCAGCACAGACTGCAATGCATTTTCTATTTCTTCCTGTACAGTCCGCTGCTGGGGTTGTCGCTGCCAACCGTGAAAATAAGTGCCCAGGTATTGAATCACCAGGGCAACTCTTTGCAGCTTTTCTGGCGTTGACTCAACATTAGAGCCAGAAGCCGCTGCTGTCCATGAAGACTGCATTACGGGTGTAGACATGGCGACACTATCAAGTCAATTCAATGATTGCCATCTCAGCATTGTCGCCACGACGATTAACCGTGCGGAGTACACGAGTATAACCACCTGAGCGATCGCTGTAACGATCCTTGGCTTGCTCAAATAGCGCATGAACGAGTTGCTTGTCATAAAGATATCCCAGGGCTTGGCGACGGGCCGCCAGAGAGCCATCCTTAGCCAGAGAAATCATTTTGTCTGCTTCAGACCGAACTGCTTTAGCCCGCACTTTGGTCGTAGTAATACGCCCATGACGGATCAATTCAGTAGTTAAAGCTCTCAAAAGAGCCTTACGTTGGTCAGCGGGCTTTCCTAGCTGATGAACACGACGACGATGACGCATGATACCGGTAGGGAGATAAAAGGTGGGTCTAGAACGAGATCGATTGTTTGACCAATCACTAAACTACAGCTAAAACTAACCCGTCTTAGCTGGTTTCTCATGAGGTAAGGTGATGCCAAGCCGAACCTGAAGAGCTTCAATCACCTCTTCAGCCGACTTAGCACCAAAATTCTTGATCTCCAGCAGATCTTCCTGGCTATAATCCAAAAGGTCTGCAACTGAGTTGATCTGTGCTCGCTTCAAGCAGTTGTAGGCACGAACAGATAGCTGAAGCTCTTCAATGGGAATTTGATTGGTTGGATCTTCATCCTCAGGAAAATCGTCCCGCATCGGTTCAAAAGTGACATCTTTGAGCGGATTGAACAAATCCACCAAGATATTTGCTGCCTGACTCAACGCTTCCTGAGGAGTGATGCTTCCGTCTGTCCAGACCTCCATGATTAGGCGGTCTTTTTCAAGAGAACCTCCAACCCGAGCATCTTCGATTGTGTAGTTAACTTTACGCACAGGCATAAAGACCGAATCAATCTGAAGAAAGTCCAGAGCCGCTGTTTCGTCTCGCCCTCTCTCTATTGCTCGATAACCGATTCCCTTCTCAATACGAAATTCCATTTCGAGAGTCGAATTGGGGGAAACTGTAGCAACATACTGAGTTGGATCGATTATTTCGACTTCGGAGGGTAACTCAAAATGCTCCGTTGTGACAGTTGCAGGCCCTTGAACAAGCAGCCGCCCGATTTGCGGTTGAGGAGAATAGCTCTTCAACACGATTTCTTTCATGTTCAGGATGATATCCAGGACATCCTCACGCACACCTGGAATGGTCATAAATTCGTGTGTGACCCCAGCAATTCGGACAGCGGTGACCGCTGCTCCTTCTAAATTTGAGAGCAATACTCGACGTAAGGCATTTCCAACGGTAATACCTTGCCCTCTTTCTAATGGTTCTAGAATGAACCGACCATACAAGTTGCGATCATCAACATTGTCCGTTTCTACGCACTCGACCTGAAACTGTGCCATAGACTAAACTCCCTCTTCCCTAGCTTGGAAAGGCAAACAGCGCCTTTCTGACTCGAATCCCATTGCAATACGTTCGATGAACCGCTTCCTAACCTTGCCACTGCTACAACTATGCACTCTTGCGCTTCTCAAACTCGCCGTCGCTTCGGAGGACGGCAACCATTGTGAGGGATAGGAGTAACGTCGCGGATCAGCGTAATTTCTAAGCCAGCCCCTTGCAATGCTCTAATCGCAGTTTCTCTACCCGATCCTGGACCGCTAACCATGACTTCAATCTGACGCATCCCCTGATCAACAGCGCGACGAGCCGCACCTTCAGCCGCCGTTTGAGCAGCGAAAGGTGTACCTTTTTTGCACCTTTAAAGCCGCTAGAACCAGATGAAGCCCAAGAAATAGCCTCTCCGCTGATATCTGTGATCGTGATAATTGTGTTGTTGAACGTTGATTGAATGTGAGCAACGCCGCTGGGCACATTCTTTTTCTGCTTCTTTGCTCCGGTTTTACGAGTTGGTTGTCTCGCCATATCTCACTCTCTGCATAAAAAACTAGGTGTTCTAGCCAGGGAAGCTAGTAAGTTAGCCAATTTGGTTGAATGGCTAGTTGAATCAGGCGAGGTTAAATTATCAAATGAACAATTTTTCCTGCCCATTGACGGCTTGCTCAAGCCTAAATAAGTTGCGATCGCCAAGACAAAGCGTCCATTCTCCCTACAGTTGATCTCTCTAGTGTCTGTACTAGACGTAAAGACAGCAATGCATTTGGCTATGGACTCAAGACTATTTCTTGCTTGGAGCCTTCTTCTTACCCGCAACAGTTCGACGACCCCCTCGGTTTGTACGAGCATTAGTTCGGGTTCGCTGACCGCGCACTGGCAGTCCCATGCGATGGCGACGACCTCGATAGGTTCCAATGTCCATCAGGCGCTTGATATTCATCTGATTCCAGCGCCGCAGATCTCCTTCCACCTGGTAGTCTGTTTCAACAACGTCGCGCAGGGCACCAACGTCTGCATCGCTAAGATCCTTGACCCGCGTATCTGGATTTACGCTTGTTTTGGCTAAAATTTCTTTAGAACTCGATAGCCCAATTCCATATATGTAAGTTAGACCAATCTCAATACGTTTATCACGTGGAAGGTCTACTCCGGCAATACGTGCCACTTTGCTGTCTCCCCCTAACGTTAATCTTTGAGTACTACTTCATCCATCAATGACAATGAAGCAACTTCTTATCCTGAATGGATGCCTTGCATAGCACTAACTAACCTTGACGCTGCTTATGTTTCGGATTAGAGCAGATCACCATAACCCTGCCACGACGACGAATGACGCGACATTTCTCACAGATCCTACGAACCGATGCGCGAACCTTCATCTCTTAAATTATTCCATATTGTACAAAGTTGTTATTATAGCAATAACCTCCGCTTTAGTCAATCAAGTTTTACTCAGCTGACATCCAGATTACCTATTACTGCTTTAGCTATGAACACGCTAGCTAAGGCTACTTTTTACGTAGCCGGTAAGTGATCCTACCTTTGGTTAAATCATAGGGAGTCAATTCAACTTTGACTCGATCGCCTGGCAGAATTTTGATGTAATTTCGTCTAATCTTTCCTGATATATGGGCCAAGACATTAAATCCGTTGTCCAGATCAACACGAAACATTGCGTTCGGCAGCGAATCTGTCACCGTGCCTTCCATTTCGATTAGGTCTTGTTTAGACAATGCGCTTTTCCTCAACTAAGTTATCAGAACGGCTTTAGAATCAGAAACTTCTAGATTGAACTTAAATTCGCAAGGTTTCCTATGAATTTCATCAACTAATATCTACTTAAAGACTAACAAATGTTCATGTAAACAGCTTTAAAGGGAATGAGTAAAGGGTATGTTGTTTGGCTTAGTTAGCGGTGAATAGACATTGAGCAAATCTGCTTAGCTAGGTGAACTAATGCTTTATGCCACGAGTAATTTGCTGAAGCTCTGCATTGACTTGCTCAATAGAACGATTACCATTTACGGAGACCAGTTTCTGGCGATCGCGATAAAAATCAATTAGAGGAGCAGTTTGCTCTCGATAAACCTGAAGCCGATTGCGGATTACCTCCTCGTTATCATCTCTACGCCCTCTGCTTAAAAGCCGAGCCACCAACACTTCATCAGGGACTTCCAGGTTGACAACGCGATCGCAAGTTTGCTCGATTTCTTGTAGAAGATGATCTAGAAATATAGCCTGATTCACATTTCTGGGAAAGCCATCTAGAATCCAGCCCGTTTCTACCTCGGGTTGGTCAAGGCGATCGCGCACCAGATCCAGAATTAGCTGATCTGGCACTAGCTCGCCTTGATCCATGTAAGACTGAGCTTTCATACCCAGATCTGTTTTTTGGGCAACTGCGCCACGTAAAATGTCCCCGGTAGAGATGTGAGGAATATTACACAGATGGGCAAGGGTATCTGCCTGAGTCCCTTTTCCTGCACCTGGAGGTCCCAGAAAGATCAATCTTGCCACTACTGTTTCACCATTCCTTCATAACGCTGAGAAATCACGTAGGTCTGAATCTGCTTTGCTGTATCGATTGCCACGCCAACCAGAATTAGCAGCGAAGTTGCTCCTAACCCCTGGAAAGTCCTCACCTGAGTTGCACCCTCAACTGCGGTTGGAATGATGGCGACCAGTCCTAAAAATACAGCGCCTAAAAAGGTCAAACGATTTAGAACACGTTCGATATATTCACTCGTTGCTTTACCAGGGCGAATTCCTGGAATACTTGCTCCCATCTTCTTGAGGTTCTGGGACATATCCACAGGGTTAACAATCAAGGAAGCGTAGAAGTAGCTAAAGAACAAGATCAGCACTAAATAAACTACTACATAGACCCAAGTACCAGGACTCAAATAGCTTACGACCTGCCCTAAAAACTGGTTGGGAATGAACTGCGACAAAGATGCTGGCACGACCATGACCGCAGAGGCAAAAATGATTGGCATCACTCCACCCTGGTTTAGACGAAGCGGCAAATAGCTGCTCCTTTCTAAATAGAGCCTACGTCCTACCTGCCGACGAGCCGAAATGATAGGAATCCGACGGGTTCCTTCCTGGACGAAAACGATGCCCACAATCATCACCAGGAAGACCAACATCAAAATGATAATGCCTCCAACTAAGCTGCGATCGCCGCTCTGAGCAAGTTCAACAGTATTACCCAGTGAACGAGGCAAGGTTGAGACAATGCTCACAAAAATTAGTAAGGAAGCACCGTTTCCAATCCCTCGCTCTGTAATTAGCTCGCCCACCCACATCACGAACATAGAGCCTGCCGTGAGTGCTAGAGCAGTTTCTACAACAAAAAGTATGCTTGGACTTTCAGCAAACTGCCGAACGAACAGAGCAATTCCAACGCTCTGAATTAATGCCCAACCCAGAGCAACATAGCGAGTAATCTGGGAAATTTTGCGCCTTCCTGCTTCACCCTCATTTTTCTGCAAGTCTTCTAGTGCCGGAATCGCTGCTGTTAAAAGCTGCAAAATGATGGATGCATTGATGTAGGGCAGGATTCCTAGAGCAAATATCCCTACTGCTGAGATTCCGCCACCCGCCAAGATATCTAGGAAGCTGAGCAACCCCCCCAAGCCACTGTCACTGAGCGCTGCTTGCAGGGCATCTCGGTTAATTCCGGGTACTGGAATGACAATACCTAGACGAACCAGAAGTAGCATACCAACGGTAACAAGCAACCGGCCCCTGAGCCCTGCTGCTTGCGCCATTTGCATGAATGTTTCTTGAGCCGTTGGAGCTTTATCTTTACTAACGACCATTTAAGAAGTTCCTCTACCGATATATGCGATCGCAGCTTTCCTCAGAACAGCTTCTTTGAGTTATGTCTAATCCAAGCGTCACAGCATTACTAAAATGCTTTGCTCTTTGACCAAAGTAGAACTCTCAAGCTTAAGGTGCAAGCTTATTTATTAATCTAGCAGCTTGCAGGTACCGCCTGCTGCCTCAACCTTGGCACGAGCCGATGCCGTAAAAGCAGCAGCCGTAACCTCAAGCTGAGTCGTTAAATCGCCATCTCCCAAAACTTTTAGAGGTCCGTCATCCGAAGTAATAATTCCTGCTTGCATGAGAGATTCAAGTGTCACTTTAGACTCAGCAGGCAGGGATTCCAAGTCACCAACGTTAATGATGGTATGTTGCAGACGGTTGATTACTGTAAAGTGCTTGAGCTTGGGGATGCGCCGATACAAAGGCATCTGTCCCCCTTCAAAGCCGGGGCGAGTACTGCGACCAGAACGCGATTTTTGACCTCGCATTCCAAACCCACCACTAGCACCCTGACCCGCTGAGATGCCTCTACCGATGCGTCGCCGCCGTCTTCGAGAACCTTTTTGAGGTAAAGCGTCTTCTAGTCTCATGAGATTGTTCTTCTCCAAAAAAGAATTCAGTTAGCCGCTTGCTAATGCCTTACTGTAAAAGCAATATGCTCTAACCGTTAACTTCAGGCGTAGAGGGATTCAATAGGAACTCCCCGCTCTTCTGCGACCTCTGAGAAAGTTCTTAGGGATGCTAGTGCGTTGGCAGCAGCTCTAGCGTTGTTCAAAGGGTTGTCTGAGCCTAACTGCTTCGCCAAAATATTACGCACTCCGGCTAGCTCCAATACAGTTCGCACTGCACCACCCGCGATTACACCAGTTCCTGGGGCTGCGGGGCGCATCATTACTTTGGCACCGCCGCCCACTCCGTTAACAGGATGGGGAATTGAGTTGGCCTTAGTTAGTGGCACATCAACGAGATGCTTTTTGCCATCAGCTACGCCTTTACGGACTGCGCCGATTACGTCACTGGCCTTGCCAACACCGACACCGACTTGCCCTCGCTCATTACCAACTACGACAATGGCTCGAAAGCTCAGCTTTTACCACCTTTAACGACTTTGGTGACTCGGCGAATCTGAACAACCCGCTCTTGCCAATCTGTTTCCTTCTCT
>JAAUTN010000015.1 GCA_012031415.1 Leptolyngbyaceae cyanobacterium SM1_4_3
GCGACTGCGGCGACCAGCGATTGCCGATGACGCGAATGCCTTCAAGGGTGGGCGAAAGGACGCTTGCCAGTCATCCAGCAGGTCATCCAATATGGGGTAAAGCTTTTCCTCTGGCGGGTCCCAGGGCTTGAGCAAATAGTAGTCGAGCTTGGCGGCGTTGATCGCCCGAATCGCGGCATCGGTGTCGGCATAGGCAGTCAGCAAAACCCGCTTGGCATCTGGGAAAATTTCCATTCCCTGTTCTAAAAATTCAACGCCCGACATTTGGGCATTCGCTGGTCTACCAAGAATAGGGCGACGGGTTCATTTCGCAGGCTGAGTTGTTGGGCAGCTTCTAGAGCCGCTGCACCGGAGTCTGCCCGCACGACCCGAAAGCGATCGCCATACTGATGCCGCAGGTCACGGGCGATCGCCTGCAACACTTCGGGATCATCGTCAACGGTCAAGATTGCAGGTTTAGCCATGAGTCGAGGGTTGGATGTCTGGATTTAGCAAGCTGCAATCAACTTATACCATTTTGGATTTTGGATTTTGGATTTGTGATTTCGCCATTCCTTAGAAGAATTTATTACACTTTGTGAGAATGGGCAGATGGGGATGACTTATGGCAGTTCAGAGTGACACGCTGTTTGAGCGATTTTTAGCTCCTATCTTTAAGAACTTCTTGATTGATCGAGAGGCAATCATGCAGTTCTACAAGAGCATTGATTGGGAGGTGGAGCGCGATCGCCTTCAGCAGCCAGACTTTCAGTATCCCGACTACTATCTCAGCCAAAACTTTCACGGCATTCAGAACGGCTACCTGAATGCAGATGCTGCCGTTTCCTATGACCCGATTACCCAATACGTGCTGCCGCCGAATGAAGCGCTGGTGCGTCAGGGGTTAATTCAGCGGATTCAGAGCCAGCCTCGTCGCATCCTTGACCTGGGCTGCGGCACGGGTTCCACAACGCTGCTGCTCAAGCAAGCCTTTCCCCAGGCAGACGTGATCGGGCTGGATATGTCACCCTATATGCTGGTTGTTGCTAGCCACAAAGCCCGCACTGCCAAGCTCGATATCCAGTTTCAGCACGGCAATGCTGAGCAACCGGGCTTTCCAGACGCAAGTTTTGACCTAGTGACGGCTTCGCTGCTGTTTCACGAAACGCCGCCTGCGGTTTCCTGTGAAATTTTGCGGGAATGCTTTCGCTTGCTGAAGGTGGGCGGTGAGGTCGCCATTCTCGACGGCAATCAGGCAACCCTGCGACAAACGGCTTGGCTCACCGAAATTTTTGAAGAACCTTATATTAAAGACTATGCTGCTGGTAGTGTAGATGCCTGGATGGGCGCTGCCGGATTTGGTGCCGTGCAAACTGAGGATGTCTGGTGGGTGCAGCAGGTGACACGCGGGGTCAAGCCCATTCCCGGAGTCGCGGAGCCAATGCGGTATTCTGAATGGGAAGCAGGCGATCGCCAATGGGCAATGGGCTAAGGGAAGTATGACCCTCAAGGCAGTTTTGTTTGACTTTAACGGCATTATCATCAACGACGAGCCACTGCACCAAAAGCTGATTGATGAACTATTAATCCAGGAAAACTTGCGCCCAAAACCGGGAGAGTTTTGGCAAGTGTGTCTTGGCAAGAGCGATCGCGTTTGCCTGAGAGATCTGTTACAGCAGCGGGGCCGCATCGTTACAGAAGACTATCTCGATCAACTCATCGTCCGCAAGTCGCGCCTCTATCAGCAGCAGCTAGAAGCGATCGAGAAGCTGCCCATTTATCCAGGGTTGGCTGATCTCATTTTTCAGTTGCGATCGGCGCAAATCAAAATGGCGATCGTCAGCGGTGCGCTGCGATCGGAAGTGGAACTCGTGCTAAACCGAGCCGACCTCACCCACGCCTTTTCGCTGATTGTGACAGGAGACGACATTACCACCAGCAAACCTGACCCCACTGGCTACCTGCTAGCAGTCGAGCGCTTAAATCAGCAATATCCGACGCTGAAACTAGAGCCAGGGGAATGCTTGGCAGTTGAAGACACCTTCCCTGGTATTGAGGCAGCCAAACGAGCCGGAATGCAGGTGGTTGGCGTTGCCAACACTTACCCGTTTCACATGATGCAGCGTCAGGCAAACTGGGCTGTAGACTATCTCTCAGAACTGGAGCTAGACCGGGTACGGCAAGTGTTCGAGCGAGCAAAACCTCGCCAAGCCATTGGTTAAGCAGGCTTCTTCCCGGTGTTAAAATGCATAAGCGACACGGGGAATTAGCTCAGTTGGTAGAGCGCTGCGATCGCACCGCAGAGGTCAGGGGTTCAAATCCCCTATTCTCCATCTTTTAGATTGGGTTATTTCGTCAAAGTTGGGTTTCATGAAAACCTCCAGTGCCCTTAAGTGCCATTGCGGTACACCTCAACCTGAAGCTCATCTCCTGCAAAGATAGCCCCTCTAAACTTAATTCTTTGCTGGCGCTGTTGATGGGTCAAAGCTTGACTTCTATGTTTTTCAAGCGCCTCAAGCGAGAAAAGCAATCCTGGCTTCTGACACAGGTTTGAAACTGTAGTGCATCACCGATGAACCGTTGAGCATCATCGCTGAATAGCTGAGCATCATCGCTGAATAGCTGAACATCATCGCTGAATAGCTGAACATCATCGCTGAATGGCTGAACATCGCTGCTGAATGGCTGGACATCGCTGCTGAATGGCTGGACATCGCCGATGAATGGCTGGACATCGCCGATGAATGGCTGGACATCGCCGATGAATGGCTAAAGATTACTGCCGAGTAATTAAGTATCATCGCCGAATGGTTGGGTGTTGCCGTTGAGCAGTCAGGCATCATCGCTAAATAGTTTAGATATCGTTGCTGAATAGTTGAACATCTCCAATGAATAGCTGGACATCATCGCTGAATGGTTGAACATTATCGTTTCTTGTTCCAGGCTCCACTAGAAACGAGGTTAATGCTAGATTTCTCCTTCAAGCTTGCGGCGAAACACCTCTTCCATTTGCCGCTGACCTTCCTCGGTGTAAGGAGAGTGATACCAGGTTGCCTCAGCGTCAGGGCAACGTTCCTGGTTTTCTCAAATAGCATCAGATGCCAACAGAACTTTCAAAACTTTTGGGCGATCGCCAGATCGATCTAGTCATCCCCAAGTCTCTCGATTACCGAGTCGGCGATCGCATCCTGGCAGAAGCTGAGGTTTACTCTGTCGCAGAGGGATGAGCAAGTTTATGTTGAGTACGTGCTAGACACAGCTAACAAAGCGAAAGATGTTACGCTTAGACCAAATTATTCCGTTAAATCAATGGCTAGTTTACAGGTCGAAATCCCGGATTCTTTAATGGCTCGGCTAGAATCGACCGGACAACCCGTGCAAGATGTTGTGTTGAAAGCATTGGAACAATACATTGAAGCTGAGGGCTTTTCTCTAACCAAAACTCAAACCTGGCAGTTGTGCGGCTCGTTGCAGATCAAAGACCCAGCAGCCTCTTACATAATTGGCAAGGATAACCAGGGTCAATCCGTGACAAATTACGCCGAACATATTGATGAAGTTCTCTATTAAAGCAATTGCCAGAACAAGTTCTTGTTGACACTTCAGCATTGATTGCCTTTTTTGTTCAGTCCGAAAGGCATCATCCAGCAGTACGTGAGTACTTTCTCCAGCACTCAAATACTCAGTGGATTATCCTGTCTTCGATATTTGATGAAACAGTGACTTGGCTTCGCCTTCGAGTTTCAGCTAAGCAATCTATCCAAATTGGTCGTCTTTTACGAAAGGAACATCGCTATATTGCCTTGTCTGAATCTGAGGACTTGGCAATATGGGAGGCTTTCTGTCGCTACGATGATAAAGCCTGGAGCTATACGGATTGTTCTTTGCTGGTGATGGCGCGTCGTTTGGGCGTACTCAACATTGTTTCATTCGATGAGCATATTCGGCAGATGGCTGGTCTAGGCATAGTTTGCTTGCCATAGTAGCGATCGCCCCTCCATTCTTTTGTATCTATTTCAATCGTTGAGGACGCAGAAAACTTAGGAGAACAAATCGCCAAAATAAAAGAGCTTGATGTTGCGATCGCAGTTTGACTGCACATTCTATTAACTGCTACTGCTCGGTCTTTCTAAGCTTCTCTTCAAAGATAGACTGTACTTCACCTTCAGGATCACTCAGGTCAAAGGGATAAGGTTGATATGGAGCATTTGGATCACGGCGGCTCATCAGTACTTCTAAAGCTGCCCTGAATGCTTCTTCATCATTTCGGTGTGCTGAAATAAACTGCTTTAATTCTGCATTGGTCATTTGATACAGGTTTTGTGTCATAGAACAAAATCCCAATTACCGTCTTCTTTTATTATCAACGTGATCTCGTCAGCCGCCCCAGCTTGAATGTAGATTGTCTTCAATTTGTAATCGTAACGGAAGACCTGAATGGGTTGGTACAGGTTGGATAGCAACTGACAGAGAAAAATTGCTGTGTTGGATTGTTGTTGCGTTGGCAAGCTACAGCTCCCATAGTTACGCCGAACGTAGCTTACCAGAAGAGCGATCGCTCCTCCATTCTTTTGTATCTTCAATCTTTAAGCTCTTTAAGCTCGTTGCCAAGCTCCAGCTTGGCAATGCGGTCGAGGAAGCGAAAGCTCATTTGGTTAACGCTTACTCACCGTTTTGTTGCTTTAGTCTTTCCCTCTCCTGATCTCGCTCAAGAATAGGTCTAATCTGTTCTATTTGCTGCTGCCATTCCTCTTCACTGCTCGGTAAATGAAACAGCATTGATTCTGAACTTGAGTGAAGGCTAAACAAAGCCTCAATTGCATCTAAATCGTCTCGATGCTCCAGCACATAAGCCCTCAGTTCAGCTTTAGTCATTCCATTAAAGTTGGGTTTCATAAGAACCTCCAAGTGCCGTTACGGTACACCTCAACCTGAAGATCGTCACCTGCCAGGATGTAAACGATGCCTGTGCGATCGCCAAAACGAAAGAGCTTGATATCTCGATAACAGTTTGACAACATCTGGCAAACCCTTACACAAGCTTGAGCTTGTTCAGCAGTCGGTAAAATAACCTTCCCTCAATTCTGACACAGCCGTTTTTGCACAAGGCTGTTCTCATTCCCAGGCTCCGCCTGGGAATGCTGATCATGAGGCTCTGCCTCATCCTCAAACACTAGAACTACCAATGGGACGTAGCCGCTACCACTTCTTAGACAAACAACCTCATTTCCTGACCTGTACTGTAGTCAACTGGCTTCCCTTATTTAGCAATCCAGCGTTAGTTCAAATTCTGCTCGATTCTCTCACTTTTTTGCACAATCAGCACCGTATTGCGATACACGGTTATGTGATTATGGAAAACCATCTTCATCTGATTGCATCATCCAGCAAGTTGTCAAAAGAAATAGGCACATTCAAATCCTTTACTGCTCGTTCTATGGTGGACTGGCTCAAGGTAAACAACAGGCAACGCTGGTTGTCTCAACTTGCGTTCTACAAGCAAATCCACAAAATAGGGCAGGACTACCAGCTTTGGCAGGAGGGTTCACATCCACAAGCATTGTTGACCGCAGAGATATTCCAACAGAAGTTGGAGTATGTGCATCAAAATCCTGTCCGTAGAGGCTATGTTGATGATCCAGCACATTGGCGCTACTCAAGCTACCGAGATTACCTGGATCAGCAAGGACTTTTACCGATTGTGCAGTTAGAGATCTGATTAAAACTTGGTGGAGGCAGAGCCTCTGGGTAGCATTTCTAGGCAGAGCCTAGAAACGAGGCAGTGTCGTCTCCAGCCAAAATATAGACGGTTCCCTGCTAAAATCTTGCACCAACGGCAGGAGGTCTTGCACTAGAGCCTTGAGATCAATCTCAGGCTTAAAGCGAAAACTCGTTGAAACGAGTTGAAATGAGCTTCTGATGGGTGTTTTAGTCAGTTTCAACTGACTTAAGCTATCAGCCCGGAATTGATTCCAGGGCGGGACATTGGGTAACAGACCAAGCCTGGTGCAAGATCCCAGACAACATCTGGCAAACCCTTACACAAGCTTGAGCCTGTTCAGCGGTCGGTAAAATACCTTCCCTCAATTCTCTCAATGCCCCTGCTGCTTGCAACGATTAGCTTCAAGGATGAAAACAAGGTAGAGCAGAGCTTCCAAGTAGCATTTCCAGGCGGAGCCTAAGAACGAGGCTGATGCTAAATTTCTCCTTCAAGCTTGCGGCGAAACACTTCTTCCATTTGTTGCTGACCTTCTTCAGTGTAGGGAAAGTGATACCAGGTTGCTTCAGAATCAGGGCTGCGACGATCAATTAACACTTCAAACGCCTCATTATCGTCTCGATGTGCCAGCACGTAAGCAATTAGTTCTTTTCGAGGCATTTTCTTAAAGTCCGGCTTCATTCGTCTACGGATAGCACTGTTGAGCAATCAGAATCTGACGTTCTAGGATACGGGATTGGGTATTAAACATTAAGAGTTTTGCTGTAGCCCGCCCTACAGAGCTAGTACCCTCAATCCGTCCATCCTTTAGAAGAAAATGTCTTGACCAAGTTTGTTTACGAGGATGAAAAAGTTGCACAATTTTGCCAGTTATAGGGTCAAAGGTTGCCAAATCAGTTCCTTTGTGTCGGTTACAGGATAGACACGATAAAGCCAAGTTGTCTGCCAATGTTTTACCGTCATGCTTCTGGGCAATAATGTGATCTACCTCATGGGTATAAACAGAAAAGTTTTGATGGAGCAGACAATATTCACATCTTCTTTGGGCGCGATCGCTAACTAACTGACGTAGCTCAGCAGGAATCTTGGCGATCGTCATTTACTTCATCGCTGCGACGGCTCTCGCTTTCAACAGAATCATGAGGTGTTCAAGTTGCTCGTAAGCATCTAGTTCCCTAGTTTCGGCTTCCGTTAGAGCATTCTCTTTATTCTTACTAAGAAGAATGCTTAGCCGCTCTTGTGCTTGGGGTGAAACCTTAAAGGCAAGAATATCTTGAGGAGATGGTTGGGTTGTCAAAAAATCTAGAACTTCTAGATAAGCTTGAGGCATTTCTCGCAAACTGACAGTTGAAGCTGGAGACAAATCAGTTGGATTTAAAAGTTGGCTCAGTAGCTCAGGCAAACGATTCTGTAACGGCTTTAACCGCTCTGCAAGATCATCTGGAATTTGAATAGTTAGTTCAGCCATTGCTGTTTCTTGCTAGTAACTCTTCAACTATAGTCTTACCCATTTTGTTGTAGGCAACTCTGCTGTCAAGAAAAGGTGAAGTCAAATAGCAGTAGTGTGGGCGATCGCCCCTCCCCTCCTTCATCCCTATTTTGAATCGTTGAGGACGTAGAAAACTTAGGAGAACAAATCGCCAAAACGAAACAGCTTGATATCTCGATAACAGTCAGACAACATCTGGCAAACCCTTACACAAGCTTGAGCCTGTTCGGCGGTCGGTAAAATACCTTCCCTCAATTCTCTCAATGCCCCTGCTGCTTGCAACGATTAGCTTCAAGGATGAAAACAAGGTAGAGCAGAGCTTCCAAGTAGCATTTCCAGGCGGAACCTAAGAATGAGGCTGATGCTAGATTTCTCCTTCAAGCCTGCGGCGAAACACTTCTTCCATTTGTTGCTGACCTTCTTCAGTGTAGGGAAAGTGATACCAGGTTGCTTCAGAATCAGGGCTGCGACGATCAATTAACACTTCAAACGCCTCATTATCGTCACGATGCGCCAGCACGTAAGCAATTAGTTCTTTTCGAGGCATTTTCTTAAAGTCCGGCTTCATTTAGAAACCTCCAGTTTCCATCACGAGATATTAAAACCTCTATGTCGTCTCCAGCCAAAATATAAACAGTTCCCTGCTCTTCACTGTAACGGAACAGTTGGATGCTTCGATAACAGTTTGACAACATCTGGCAAACCCTTACACAAGCTTGAGCCTGTTCAGCAGTCGGTAAAATAGCCTTCCCTCAATTCTGACACAGCCATTTTTGCACAAGGCTTACTCTCATCCCTCATCCTTCATCTTTCATCCTTTCATTCCTCCTCTATCCCCAACTGTCTCCGAAACTCCTCATCATAAATCGCTTCCTCCCAATTTCGAGCAGCTTTAACTTGCTCAGGAGTTAGATCGTGGGCATTACTGAGATTAGCATCGCGAAGATCAGCGTTACTGAGGTTGGCGAAGCGGAGGTAGACATAGCGGAGGTCAGCACCACTTAAGTCGGCACCACTTAGGGTAGCACTATCGAGACGAGCAGGGTCGAAGGAGAGGAAGTCAGCATCGCTGAGGTTAGAACCGCTAAGATTGGCATTGCTAAGGTTAGCACCATAGAATTTAGCATCGCTGAGGTTGGCATTGCTGAGGTCAGTATTGGTGAGACCAGCATTGCTGAAGTTGGCACCACTGAGATTTGCTCCATAGAGGTTGGCGTTCTCAAAGGTTGTGTCCATGAGTTTGCTGCTGCTAAGGTTGATGCTGTGGAGATTGGCACTGGTGAGGTAAGCGCCAACAAGATTGGCAGTACTAAGGTTGGCACCGCTAAGATTGGCATCACGAAGGTCAGCACCACGAAGATTGGTACGGCTGAGGTTGGTGCAGTTGCCAAATAGAAGAGTTATCAGGTAATTAGGTATCTTTAATTGCTGCCGCTCTAGAAATTGTCTCTCATGACATCCCTCAGTTAATACTTCTAAGGCTTCCCGTGTCCCTGCACCACGAGTTGCGACAATGTTGCGGGCTTGAGCATAATTTCTTTGCCTTAGATGAGGCACGATCGCCACAAACACAACCAGCACAGGAACAGTGAGAAAACCAGCGGCTCTAAGCTGATTAACTCGCTTCTGTCTGGAGCTTCTTTGGATAAACTCTACCGCTAAGTCTGAGAGCGAGAGAGTATTAGCCTGCTGCTTGTGAAATGCTTTTGCGTCTGCTAGCGGTTTCCCTTGAAGCAGATAATCTTTGGATTTGTGGTGCGATCGCCATTCCTCTGCTCTCTCCTCAATCTTGCGTTTTTGTCGGAGTTGGTCACGATTTTCGTTTAGCCATTTTCTTAACAGCAGCCAGTGACGAATTAGGGCTTCATGGGCGACATCGATGACGGCTTCTCGGTTGCTTCCTCCCTTCTCACCTTGCTCATCGGTGACGATTAGCTTTTCGTCTGCCAAGCGCTGCACAACGAGATCAATCAGGGATTCTGGGAAGCAGGGGCTGATCAAATCTTGCTTCAGGACTCGTCTGCGGGTATCTTCGGTGCCTTCGCCCAGTTGCGTTAGCGAGAGGAAGATGTGTTGGGCTGCGGCTTGCTGCTCTGGGGAGAAGGAGTCGTATACCTGGGTAGCGCGTTTTTGCAGCGTGCCCATGACACCGCCGAGTTGGGTGTAGGTTTTGAGCTGAAGGCAGTTGTCGGTGCGCTGTTTCCAGAGTTCGGTGAGGGTATATTGCAGCAGCGGTAAACTGCCGGGGGAGCCTTCTACGTCTGTCAGCATTTGGGCGACAAGTTCGGGTTCCAGGTTGAGGCTGACCTGTTTGGCGGGTTTAAGGATGGCGTTTTGCAACTCTTCCCGGCTCATGGGCGTGACCGTCACCAGGTTTTGCTGAATCTGCTGTGCCAGTCCGCTATAGTCCTGCTCCAGACATTTGCCGAAGAAGTCTGCCCGCATTGCCAAAACAATGGAGAGTTTTGAGTTTTGGGTTTTGACTGCATCAGGTGGGTGGTTTACATCTCCATTGCTTCTTGACGGCTGGGTTAATTCCAATGCACTCAGCAAGCAGGCAAAGAACTGTTGACGTTCGTTCAGGTTTTGGCAAAGGGTGAAGACTTCCTCAAACTGATCGATCACAAGTAAGGTCTTGGGGTGGGGAGAGGATTGGATCAGTCGCCGCAATCCTTCTGCTCCCTGGGCTAGCTGCTGTTCGGCAAATTCTAGCTGCTTTGCCCGTTCTATAGTCGAGAGGTTGGGGTCGAGGAAGGTTTCTGCCAAATTTTGTAGCGGATGTTCACCGGGTTTAAGAATCAGGATTTGCCAGCGATCGCTCCCCGACAACCTGCGACCCTGCTTAAGCTGATGGATCAATCCGGCTCTGAGAACGGAAGATTTGCCGCTGCCCGATGCGCCCGCGATCGCCAAAAAACTTCCCTGGCGCACCTGGTCGAGTAGCTGATCGGTGAGTGCCTCTCGTCCATAGAAGTACTTCGGGTCTTCGTCGTTGCAGTCAAAATACTCCAGCCCCTTGTAGGGACAAATCGCTACTGTCGGAGCCTGGTGTGTCACTTCCCGTTGGGGTATGGCAGCACGGGTCAGACCAATCGGTTCCCCGAAGTTGGCAAAGACGGGACGCTGGGTAGCCGATTCAAACTGCTGGCTGAGAAATGCGCTGAGTGAGTGGTTAGTAGTCCAGCGATCGCCCCCTCGCGCCGGATCAAGTCCTTCCAAAATGGCTTTCGTCAACACGCTGTGAGCGTTATCGATGCCTTCATACGCGACCTCAAACTCTCTAGCAGCAGCGATAAAGCAGCGATCGCGCCCTTTACCTTTTTCTCCCGGATTAGCTTCATCGACATTGAATAGTTCACCGCTAAAGCAGCAGTCTAGCCAAACGATTTGCTGCCGAACTGGGCTTTGCTGCAACAATTCCCGTAGCCATTTCAACCGAATGCCCCAGTTGCCAGATTTGGGGTCAGCGTCACTAGTAGCTAAGAATCCTTCGGGAATGCCCCGTTCTTTTCGCAGCCCGTGCCCCGAAAAGTAGAATAGGGCGGTATCGGGGATGCTTCTGCCGCTGGGTAAGAAGAGTTGAACAATCGCTTCCTCCAATTCCTCGAGCGTCACTTGAGTCTTTTGCCCAACACGCAAGCTGTTGTCCTGAACCACTTCGGGCAGTCGTTTCACCTGAAAGTCGCTGTGGTGGGTGAGCAACTGGGCGATCGCCTCTGCATCATTAGCAGGTGCAGTCAGCCGATTCAACCCGTCATACGAATTAATTCCAACAACCAGGGCATCTCGGCTCATAGGGGCAGTGGGTGAAATACCGTGTGATGGTTATGCCCATTACTCTAAGCTTGAATTCGGGAATCATCCAGCTAGCGTTTATCTAAAATTCACATGAGTAGACTTCAAGCGATTCAAGTGGACGAGAATACGGTGATTTATGTGGAGGCGACTGAGGAAGTCGATACACCTGTCACCGTTCCTCAAGAGAGCGAGGGAGAGGTAAGACGTGGGGGCGCGAAAGGGGCATTCACGAAACCGCAAGAACAAATGGTGAGAAGCTTTCAGGCGATCGAGGGAACGATTCGCACATACACGGCTTATACACTGAAGGCATTTAAGGATTTGGCGATCGCCGAAGTCAAGAAAGTAACCCTGGAGTTTGGCGTGAATGTCACGGGCGTGGGAGGTGTTCCCTATATCGCCTCTGGTACGGCTGGCTGCAACATGAAAATTACGGTGGAATGTGCTTTTCCAGAAACGAAGCCTGAGGCTCCGCCTGCACCATAGGCTTGAGTCTGAATAGCGTTGAAATCAGCAAGCATGAAGCATTCAGATCTGCGACTTCTTAAGGAAGCAGATCTTTAGAAGCCGCAGATCTCGAACCCTTATTCCGTTTGAAGAGTAAAGAGGCGATCGCAGTAGCAGTATGGCGATCGCCTCTTCTCTTCGAGCGATCGCATCCAAAAGGGGAGTTGCCTAGAACAGTTGACTCACCAAACAGCTAAAACCAGGCAGAATGGGGCTAGTCATTTCATCTTGGGCATAAAGCGTTGCGACGAGTTTCAGTATTGCATTCTCGCGGCGATACACTTCAACGCTTTGTTCCCTAAAATTCACAATCCAATATTCCAGCACGCCCCGAACAGAGTACAGTTTTAGCTTTGCTTCTCGGTCTCGTCTTTCATTCGGTTTCCCTGGAGACAGCACTTCAACCACAAGTTCAGGGGCAGCCGTTAAATGTCCAGCTTCATCCAACAACTGTTCCAATCGTTCGTGACTTGCCCAAACGACATCGGGAATAACATTATCTGATTCTGAGAAAACAATGCCCGGATTGATTGCCGCTTGTCCCAAGCCACTCTGATCAGACCACAGCTTCAGCGCAGTTCCAATATTGACGCAGACTGCTTGATGCTTCCAATCCGGCGCTCTGGTCACAAACAATTCTCCGTCAATGATTTCGTAGCGATTGGCGCGATCGCCTTCAAAGAGCGTTAGATCGGCTGTGGTCCAGCGGACTGAATTGGTGGTTGTGGACTGCATAGAACTCCTCGCCATTCTTCTTTGATCATAAGTCCCCTCGTTGCTCCTAGCCAGATAGATACTGTTCCAGTCGCCATTCGGCATAGGTAGTCGGAGCGATCGCCTGTTTTTTTATTGGCAACATGGCAGTAGGAAGCAGGGGCTTCCCTTCGGCCGTTACCAATTGCCGCTGTTACAATGGCAGTCAACAACAGTCAACCCGCAAGTGGCTTGGCAGCACACGATGACGACAGAACGATTGGTCAAGCTTCCGCCTTTAGAGAGTGGCGATCGCCTCAGCCGCACTGAATTTGAGCGCCGCTACAGCGCCATGACCAACCTCAAGAAAGCGGAACTGATCGAAGGAGTCGTTTACGTGGCATCTCCCCTACGCGCTCAGGCTCATGGCAATCCCCATGCCCACGTCATTACCTGGTTGGGAGTCTATGAAGCTGCGACCTCAGGCGTAAAGTGTTACGACAACCCGACTGTGCGGTTGGATGCAGATAACGAACCCCAACCGGATGCAGTGTTAAGGCTCATGGCAGGCGGGCGATCGCAGATTAGTGAAGACGACTACATCGAAGGTTCCCCTGAACTGATTGTTGAAATTGCTGCTAGCAGTGCCTCCTATGACCTGCATGACAAACTGCGGGTCTACCGACGCAATGAGGTACAGGAGTATGTTGTTTGGCGCACTTATAATCAACAAATTGATTGGTTTTATCTAGACGCTGGGGAATATCAATCCCTTGCTGCTGACTCACTGGGTGTCTTTTGCAGTCAGCAATTTCCTGGTTTATGGCTGGCAGGTAATGCTCTTCTGTCTGGCAATTTAAGCGAGGTACTCCGCGTTCTTCAGCAGGGAATTGACAGTCCAGAACATCAGGCGTTTGTGAATGGCCATTCTTCCCTAAACCGTCAGTCTTAAAGAGGTTGAAGCTCGACGAGCCAGTTCTTAATCTGGTAGTTTCTAGCGCCGAAACTCACCGTTCACTGGTAAAGTCAGCATCAGGACTTATGGATGGATTATGAACTCAGTTGATTTAGCATTTGCCCCCGCGCTCGAACAGGCTCGGCTGATTCGCAAGAAAGAAATCTCGCCGCTGGAACTGGTGCAGCTTTATCTAGAGCGAATTGAACAACTAGACTCTCGCATTGGCAGCTACTTCACGGTGATTGCAGATCTGGCGCTGAAGGATGCAAAAGCTAAAACTGAAACGCTGGCTCAGGCTGACCTAGAGGAAAAATTTCCGCCTTTTTTGGGGGTGCCCACAGCGATCAAAGATTTGAATGCGCTGGCGGATGTGCCCTGTAGCTATGGCAACTCAATGCTCAAGCAACAGATCGTCACTCATGATGCGGCAGTTGTCAGTCGAATGAAGCAAGCTGGATTCATTATTCTGGGTAAAACGGCAACCTCTGAGGTGGGGTCGCTTCCTTACACGGAGCCGGAAGGGTTTCCGCCAACCCGCAATCCGTGGAATCTGGACTATACGCCGGGAGGGTCAAGTGGTGGGGCAGCAGCGGCGATCGCCAGCGGATTCTGTTCAATTGCTCAAGGCTCTGACGGTGGCGGCTCAATTCGTGGGCCCGCTTCCTGCTGCAACCTGGTGGGCATCAAACCTTCACGAGGACGAGTTCCTATGCGCCAGTGGGCGACTGTCAGAGCGGTATTGCGACTAACGGCCCGATCGCCCGCACCGTCACCGATGCTGCTGCTTTGCTGGATGTGATGACTGGTTATGAAATCGGCGACCCGTACTGGTTGCCAACTCCGAGTACGCTATTTATCGAAACCTCGCAGCAGGGGTTGGCTCAGCCGCTCAAGGTTGCCTTCAGTACAGGAATTCATCCCATCGGGGAAGCTGATCCAGTGGGACAACAAGCCGTCTTAGAAACGGTTAGCCTGATTCAGGAATTAGGGCACACGGTTGAGCAAGCCTGCCCGGATTGCAGCGATTTGATTGAGCCGTTTAGCGTAGTTTGGCGGGCGGGTGTCGCGGCTTCGGGCATTCCTGCTGAGGCGCTTAGTTCATTTAACCGCTGGCTGCTGTCTCACCATGACTCCAGTGGCGACTACTTACGCGCAGTCTGGGCCATGCAGGCGATCGCCCGTCGTATTGTCGCCTTCTTTGAAAACTACGACGTACTGGTGCTGCCTGTTTACCTGCATCCCCCCATCCGCATTGGCGAATTTGCAAACTTAAGTCCAGAGGAGACGCTCCGGCGGATTATTCACTGGATTGCGCCCTGTCCTCCGTTTAATGCCAGTGGACAACCTGCGATCGCCATTCCCGCCACCTTCACCCCAGAAGGCTTACCCATCGGCATACAAATTGTCGGTCGCCCCGCCGCCGAAGCTACGATCATTGCGCTGGCAGCTCAGATTGAATCGGTGAATCGCTGGAGTGAGAAGCGTCCGATTTTGGAATAGGGGCTAGGGTCCAAGGAATTCCTCGTTTCCAGGCTCCGCCTGGAAATGCAAACCTGAGGCTTCGCCTCAAGTCAACGACGAGGCAGAGCCTGGGAACGAGACAGCCCCTAGCCACTTCCCCTACACCTTCTTCAGCCAGCTAAACATCGCCCGCAAATCCTTACCCACTTCCTCGATCGGATGTTCGGCTTCACGGCGGCGCATAGCGGTGAACCCGGCTTTGCCTGAGAGGTTTTCCAGGACGAACTCACGAGCAAACTGTCCCGTTTGGATTTCCTTGAGAATCTGGCGCATTTCAGCGCGGGTGTCGTCAGTGACAATGCGTGGGCCACGGGTATAGTCACCGTATTCAGCGGTGTTGGAGATGCTGTCGCGCATTTTGGCTAAGCCGCCTTCCACCACCAGGTCTACGATTAGCTTAACTTCGTGCAAGCATTCAAAGTATGCCAGTTCGGGCTGATAGCCTGCTTCGACCAGGGTTTCAAACCCGGCTTTGATCAGGGCACTCAAGCCACCGCACAGGACAACCTGTTCGCCAAAGAGATCCGTCTCGGTTTCTTCACGGAAGGTGGTTTCTAGAATTCCAGCACGGGTGCCGCCGATGCCTTTGGCGTAGGCCATGGCGCGATCGCGAGCCTGACCCGTCGCATCCTGATAAATCGCAAACAGGCAGGGAACCCCTTCCCCCTGCTCATAGGTACGCCGCACCAGATGTCCGGGGCCTTTGGGGGCAACCATCACCACATCTACATCAGCAGGAGGCACCACTTGAGCAAAGTGAATGTTAAAGCCGTGAGCAAACGCCAGCACTTTACCTTCCGTCAGGTGCGGCTCAATTTCCTGCTTGTAAACCGTCTTTTGCACTTCATCGGGCAGCAAAATCATAATAAAATCTGCGGCTGCGGCTGCATCGGCTACGGGCTTAACGGTTAGCCCTTCTGCTTCTGCTTTGGCTGATGAACGGCTGCCTGCATAAAGGCCGACGATGACATTAACGCCGCTGTCTTTGAGGTTAAGGGCGTGAGCATGACCCTGAGAGCCGTAACCAATGATGGCAACGGTTTTTCCAGATAAAAGGTCTAAATTTGCGTCAGCGTCGTAATACATACGAGCCATAGGGGTATCTCCTTTGCAGCAGGCGTGATGATTTTGATGCAGCCTTTAATCTTACCGCAGATTTTGTGCAGATAAAGCAGTGCGAAGATTCGGAGATTAGTTAGAACAAGAGCTATGGCAGAAGGATGAGGTGAAGTTCTAGTTAGAAACAAGCATTGGCAAACCAACTTTGTTTTGATCATCCCTTCGACTGCTTCTGAACTAACGTTTTGCTGCGCTCTCTGAGCGATCTACCTCTACTGAGGTGAAGACGACTCTCAGCCCGTAGCATTTGACTTCGAGTTAATAAAGTTTGATTGTATTTTTGAAGCTGTCTTCTAGTCGATTCTAAAGCGTAATCATCAACATCTAGACCCGCAGAAACCCACTGACGATATTGAACAATCAACTCTACAGAGAGTACGTACCGCCAAAAGCTGATCTTTGCGAACTCCTGTTGCTCTGGAGTTGCAAATTGTAGCCAAAACCAGAAGAGTGTTCTGCTACTGACGCGATCAGGAACCCGAACCATAGCAATCTGCTGGCATTTGCATAGACACGTTATAGACAATGTACTTGCTAGATGTGGTTTGTGTCTGCCTACAGCGAGAGATTTTCTAGTTAAGCAACCAGTAGGTTCTAGTCAACTATTGTGAGCATCTGGAGCTTCAGATTTCCTCCCACTTCGGCAAAAGTGACCCGTGTACCAATGGGATGATAGGCATTTTGCGTAGAGATATAGCCACTTTGACCGTCGGGTAGAACGACTGGAACCCAGCCTAGCGGATTGTTAAAGTCAAAGACTTCTCCCTGAGTTTGCAAAGAAGCAGACTGATAAGTTTGGCGATCGAACCGCACGATTGCGTTAGAAACGGTTTGAATCGCAGGGCTGTTAATGTTGGGCTGAGTTCGGACGCTGACATCTTGTCCAATGACAACGACGTGTTCTTCGTAAGGGGTGATATTGGGCTGGTCTAGTAGTCGTTCTTCGAGAATGGCATCAAAGGCAGATAGGGCACCCGGACAGAGCCAAGTCTGATCGGCTTGCCAGACAGGTTGGAGGCTGTTTGCCTCAATCACACAGCCATCTGACAGGGCCCGCTCCATGTAAAACCAGAAGGGGTCGGTGGGGCTATTCAAGTTGAAGGTTTCTGCCCGAATCAGATCGCCATCTGCACCAAATAGCGTGTAAGGGGTGATGATGCTGCGAATGAAGTCGGCATTGCGATCACGCACCGCCTGCCGCACCTGGGTCAAAAATTCTGAAAACTCAGCAGACTCTCCCGTTTGGTCAATCACTGGTAGCTGAACGCCATTCAAATCCTCTGACTCACCTTGAGCAGGAACAGCAGGTGCAGTGCCATTTTCCGAGGCAGGATCAGCTTCCGTCTGGGCTATTTCTGCTTGCGAGGTTGGCACGGTCGGAGTTGACTGTGAAACTCCCGGTAGCGCGATCGCCCCAGCCAGCAAAATTCTAATTACAGCAGGATAAGTCACAGCGATCCCTCTTGTTGAGTTCAGGTTAACGAGCCACTGGATATTATGCGATCGCCCCTGCGCTTTGTGAACTCCCCCTGGTATACAACTCCACCCACCAATTTTGAGTTTGAATCTGTTTTGCGTGCAAAATAGCAGGTATAGTAGTACAAGCGTTCCGCCCTCGCAGATTCCTATGGAACCTCTTACCGAAGTTCAGCAGCGACTTTTAGATTGGCTTGAAGAATACATTTTTCAGCACAGTTATTCTCCCTCGACCCAACAGTTGCGGGAGGCGATCGGTTGGAAATCGGTGTCTGCGGTGCGCTATCACCTGAAAAAGCTGCGCGAAAAAGGATGGCTAGACTGGAGTGGCAGCCATTCTCGCGCCTATCAACTGGTTTATCCAAAGGTAGGCATGGTGCCCATTTGGGGAACGATTTCAGCCCACAGCCTGACCGAGGTTTTCCCTGATCAGGAAGTTGAACGCATCAATCTATTCTGCTTTCCGCAATTTAGAAGAATGTCTGTCCACGAAGTCTCTCAATGTTTTGCCTTGAGAGTGCGAGGCGACAGCATGATTGGCGCATTGATTGACAATGGTGATGTTGTGATTATGAAGCCGCCTTCTGACCAGAAAGCAATCAAAAACGGCACGATTGTCGCAGCCAGAGTGGAAGGAAAAACGACCTTAAAATGCTTTTTCCGCAAGTCCAATACTGTAACGCTGAAGCCTGCTAACTCAATGTATCCGCCTACTGACGTGAATGCTTCTATTGTGGATATTCAGGGCGTTTATGTTGGGCTAGTGCGAGATTTGATTTAACTATCTCGACGTTTTTGTGGAAAAGTTCGCAAGACAATAACAGAGGAAATTACCAGCAATCCCCCCAAAATTTGTTGGATTGACAATACTTCGTTGAGGAAAGCAATGCCTAATAGAACCGTCACGATGGGTTCTAATGTGGAAAGGATTGCAGCTTGAGAGGTGCCGAGTCGCCGAATTCCTTCAAATATACTGACGATGGGAATGACGGTCGCGATCAGGACAATGCCCGTGAGAGTCAACCCTGATGGCAGGTTGTAGGGAAAATCCAACCCGCTTCCTAATAAGGCGATACTAATGAACGAGAAGCCTGCCCCCGTTGACAGATAAGCCGTCATGGTTACGGGTGGAACGGAGCGAATGATGCGGGCACTAAAAGTTAGATAGAGAGCATACCAGGCTCCAGAGGCGATCGCCAACCCTAACCCCAGAGGTGTAGCGCTTGCCCCACTCAAATCAATGGTCAGCAAACAACCCACAAACGCCAGAACCAGAGCAGCAAGCTGGGGAGAACTGGGGCGATCGCCCTCTAGCCCCCAGCCCAATAGGGTGACAAAGGCGGGATAGGTATAAAGCAGCAGCGACGTAACGCCTGCTCCTGCATAGTTCAACGCTGCAAAAAACAAGCCAGACTGAATGGCAAACCCAATTGCCCCCAAAAGCGTAGAGGCGATCGCCTGCGGTACTGGTAATCGCCAATTGCCTCGCCATACCATCCACACCCACAGCACAACTGCTGCCCCAGCAAATCGCCAAAACAGCGTGCTAGGTAAATCCAGCCCATCTGCGTAGGCAAACTTTCCCAAGATTGGCAGCGTGGCAAACCCACTCGCCGAAAGCATCACCAGCGCAGCCCCAACCGTACCAGAGCGTTGTTCAGAGCAATTTTTAGTCATGGCTAATTGGAGTCATGGGTCATCCGCCAGCCACGATCTACGATTGGCGACGAATGGACAAGCCTCAATGACAAACAAGCCTCAAGCGGGTGAAGCAATCCGCTTTTTGAGTGCTTCAGCACGGCGTTTGGCGATCGCGTTCTTAGGATCGCTTTTCAAGGCTGCTTCATAGGCTTCGACGGCCTGAGCAATCAACTGCTTTTTTTCATAGGCAAAGCCTATGTTGTTTAGGGCGGTCACGTAGCCTGGGTTTTGCTCTAGCGCATCTTTATATTGTCGAATTGCCAGGTCATACTGCTCTTGAGCGGCGTAGGTAAACCCCAGCGCATTAAACACCAGAGCCGCATTTTCCCCCGGCTCCAGGTCTTTTGCTTTGATTGCTTTTTGGAACTGAGCGATCGCCTGGGAGTACAGCTTTTTATCTAGAAAAATGCTACCCAACTCGTAATGCTCCTGAGCAGTACCTTTCTCTTTGTTGAGCTTGTTTTGCAATTGGGAGAGTGTGGTTTCAACCTTACGAGTTTTAAGTACCTGGCGAAACAGCGCTACGCCTGCACCAGACAGCAAAACCACCAGGATGCCGAGATAAACAACTGGAAGAATGCTATCGTCCATAACCTTCAATTGAAAAATCTTTTGTCTTTACATTCTCAGGGTACAGCAGAAGCAGGGATGAAGGATGAAACAGGTTTTCTTCTTCATCCCTCATCCCTCATCCTTCCTACGGCAGCCCCCAGTAATCAGCACGATCCTCCAGCCAACCTTCTTCGTGAAGGCGGGCGATCGCCTCGTTCACTCGGCGACGCAAATCGTCATACTGTACGCCCCTGGGCATGACGACGGATAAGGCTTCTGCGGATAGCAATGTTGGCAACAGGTGATAGTCAGGATTTTCCTGCACCCAACCGCTGAGAACGCTAGCATCAGCAGCAAAGGCGATCGCTTCTCCAGATTCTAAGAGGGACTGGGCTGCCCGGTAAGAGTCAACTCCAGTTAAGCGAACGGTCGGAAGGCGCGATCGCACCACAGAAATTGTGCTGGAGCCATTCAGGACGGCGATCGTTTGCCCGCGCAAGTCTGAAAACTGCTGCACTGCTGAATCTGGTGTGATCAGAGCAGTGCCATCCAGGTAGTAAGGAAGGCTGAAGTCGATGACGCGGGAGCGAGAAGCAGTAACGGTGACTCTGGCGATCGCCATGTCAACTTCGCCTTGCAGCACTGCATCCAGCCGTTCCTGATTGGCTACAGGTTGCAGCACGACCGCATCTGATCGCCCTAGAAGCTCTTGAGCCAATCGACGTGCCAGGTCAACTTCCAGACCCACCAGTTCGCCTGCCTCATTTCTAAATCCTAGAGGCGGCACATTATCTTTCACCGCTACGATCAGATAGCCGCGCTGCTGAATTTCTTCTAGCTCTGCTGCCTCAGCAACTTGGGGAACAGTGAATACACTTCCTGCAATCAGCCCTACGCTCAAGCCAAGACTAAGACTGAAATTGAGTGTCAGGTTCTTTATGCTACGCCCTCACAGGTAGGAATATTTTGGAGAGAAAATTTTAACCCCTGTAGGGACGAACGGCCGTTCGCCCCTACCAACAACGCTGTCGAATCAATAACCCTAAGCAGACTTCCGTTGAGTTTGAGTCGCTGCGACCTCAACCACTTTGCCAAAACCTGTCGGGTCGAGGATTGCCATCTGGGCCAGCATCTTGCGGTTGATTTGAACGTCTGCCTTCTTCAAATTGCCGATGAGTTGGCTATAGCTCATGCCGTGCAGTCGAGCGGCTGCGTTGATGCGAGTAATCCACAGCCGACGAAAATCGCGCTTGCGCTTGCGGCGATCGCGATAGGCATTTCGCAGCGCCTTCATTACCTGCTGGTTAGCAGTCCGAAATAGCTTGGAATGGGAGCCGCGAAACCCTTTGGCGAGTTTCAGAATTTTATTGCGGCGTTTACGTGCCACATTCCCGCGCTTAACCCTTGTCATTGTTAGAAATCCTTATCGATATCGATGTACACGAAAACACTTGGGGGCGGTTGTGGGAAAGCCGAGGATTCAGGGCATTTTCTAGCCCCTATCCCCTAGCTCCTAGTCCCTAAAGGTAGGGGAGCATCAGTTCAACATTTTCAGCATCGCGCTCATCAACCAGTGCAATCTTAGAAAGGCGGCTTCTACGAGTTGCGCTCTTATGTTCGAGCATATGGTTTTTGAAAGCTTTTCGACGCATTAGCTTGCCGCTACCGCTACGCCGAAAACGCTTGGCAGCAGACTTACGAGTTTTGAGTTTGGGCATGGCCTGGCTTAATTCAACACAGTCTATAATCTTAATACTGATCAGCGTGGCATCGCAAGTCCAGGTTTAGCGGTAGCGACGGTAATTGGTCTTGCCTGCATCGCTAAACAAGCCAAATAATGGCCCTAGCACTGCACCCACAGCAAACCCGCCAGCGTGTGCCCAGTAAGCAATACCGCCGCTTTCCATGCCGATGTTGGTGGGGGCATTAAGGCTGACCAAGCCGTAGAGTGCCTGCTGCACAAACCAAATACCCAGGAAGAAGAGAGCCGGAATGCGAATTGGATACAGTAAAAAGCCCAGTGGAATCAGCGTCAGTACCCTGGCTTGAGGAAATCTGAGAATGTAGGCTCCCATTACGCCTGCGATCGCCCCACTCGCACCCAAAGAAGGAATGTTAGATGTTTGAGCGAAGTACCACTGTGCCAGGGAAGCCAGAATGCCGCACAGTAGGTAAAAGATGATGTACTTAACTCGTCCTAAACGTTCTTCAATATTGTTGCCAAAGATCCATAAATAGAGCATATTTCCCCCCAAGTGGAGGAAACCGCCGTGCAAAAATTGAGCCGTGATTAAGGTGAGCCACTCTGGAGGAATAGTAGAAGTAGCGGCTCCCTGAAAGCTAGCAGTCAACTCCGCAGGAACGACCGCCCATTCTCGAAAAAATGCTTCCAGTGCGGGTGGAGATAGGCTAGCTTCATAGAAAAAAACCAGAATATTGAGCAGAATAAGCCCGTAGGTGACGTATGGAGTGATTTGCGTTGGGTTATCGTCGCGTAGAGGAACCACAGGCTTGTCCTGATAGTTTTATTTTATGGATCGTAACTTATCCTGTCTGCTTCAAGTCTGTCTTCTGACCTACGGAGGGTTTGATGATTGACTCATTGAGTTCCTCAATTACTAGAGTCACCAGTTTGCTTGCTGCCCCTGATTCCCCTCGACTTTGGCGGAGGCGATCGCGCATTTGCTCTAACTTCTCAGGATGGGCGAGTAAATCAAGCGCAAGATCAGCAACTTGCTGCGGCTGAAGCTGCCCAACTAACTCCGGTACAATTTCCTCTCCTGCCCAAATGTTAGGCCACGCTAACAGTCGAGATTTTGCAAGAACAGCCAATTAATTAATTTGGCGAAAGCAGAACCCACTCCAGGCAGATTTGCTAGCAGTCCAGGCAAACCGTCCCATGCCCGCATTGCGTCAAGTTGCTGTGTCGGCAGCAAAACTATCATCGGCACTGCTAAGGAACCGAGTTCTGCGGTGTTGGCTCCTACTGTAGTTAAGCAAAGGCGACACTGCGCCAGTAGATCATAGGCAGGCGAATCTGTGCATAGCTCAATTTGCAGTCCATTTGAAGTTTTGAGGAAAGGTTGCCCCTGATGGGTAATCAGTTCAGCCGACAGGTTGCCAAACTGCTGAGTTACTGGGTTGTGCTGGGGGTCAGCAAATCGCGCTAGAGTTTGCAGTTCCAGCGTTGGAGCAACCGGAATAACAAATTGGGTTTGAGGACGGGCGGCGTGCAGGTGGTGGGCGATCGCCAATGATAGTGGTACACCCTGAGCTAGCTTTGCCGCCTTTGATCCAGGCAATAGTCCAATTAGCTCCACCTCTGGAGCGTGCTTTAAAAGTTGATTCCCAATAGTTGCGGTATCTGCCATCAAGTCCCCGACAACGGTGAACTTGTGAGCATATTGGCGCGGTGCCTGATCGATTAGCTCAGGTTTCATTACACCAAAGCGATTGATCCATCGGTGCCAGCGGGTTTCCCATTCTCCATAGATGACAGTGCGATAGCCCAAACGTTTGCCAATTACTACCGGGAAGAACTGATCGCCGCCCAGAAACACAACCACGCCGCGATCGCGCCAGTCCCAATTTGCTGCTGTTTTGCCCTGGATCAAAAACGAAAAGAAGTGTTCGGCTGCTTGAATGCGGTCGATTTCGCTATAGCGTTGGGCGATCGCCACTTCCCGACCACTAGCGTTAGCACAAGGAGATAAAACCAGCGAAATTCTTACCTGATTGCCATCTTCCCCCAGCCGTTGACGCAAGGCTTTCACCACAGGTCGGACCCAGGTAGTTAGCTCACCTGGGCCGTTGGAAAGAATCAAAACATCGGCAGCTTGTTTGCTTCTAGCTTCCGTTACGTCCATCCTGCACTCTACATTAAGGTCTTCAAAATCTCATCTTAAAGCCATAACCCTAGACAGACGGAGCGCCATAGCAACACTTGTTACGTTCGTCTACAGCGAAAACAGCACTAAACCACTCAATTTAGATCTGCGACTTCTTTGAGAAGTCGCAGATCTAAGCAGACATCTAGGGAAAGGGAATGATGGCAAGCAAGAAGAATGTTCAGCGAGTGCGACGGGTTGCCAAAGAACGGTTTGGATATGAAACTCTGCGGGGCGGTCAAGAAACGGCAATTCATGCGTTGCTTAACGGTCACGATACGCTGGCAGTGATGCCAACAGGGTCCGGTAAGTCTGCAATTTATCAAATCGCAGCACTGTTGATTCCCGGTGCAACGGTGGTGATCTCACCTTTAATTGCCTTACAGCAAGACCAGGTAGAAGCGATCGCAGAGCAAGACGTGGGTGGTGCCGTCCAGGTAAATTCTACAATGAAGGTGGGCGATCGCACCGAAGCCTTTGAAGACTTGGAGGAAGGCGACCTGGAGTTTATGTTTCTGGCTCCAGAACAGTTCAACAACCCAGAAACTTTAGAGAAACTACAGGCAGCTAAACCTTCCCTGTTTGTGGTTGACGAAGCTCATTGCATTAGTGAGTGGGGTCATGACTTTCGCCCTGACTATTTGCGATTAGGCACTATTATTGAAGCGTTAGATCATCCACTGGTGTTAGCACTCACCGCAACGGCTGCACCACCCGTGCGGACAGAAATCATTGAACGGCTAGAAATGCGCGAACCGCATATTGTGGTGCAAGGATTCGATCGCCCTAACATTTGGCTAGGAGTGTTGCGCTTTGAAGATAAGAGTGAGAAACAACAGTCACTCATCAAAGCAGTGGTCGAAGCCGAAAAGCCCGGTATTGTCTATGCTGCAACCCGCAAGCAGGCAGAAGAAGTTGCCGAGTTGCTTCAGGCGCAGAATGTTAATGCTATCTTCTATCATGCTGGAATGAAATCTAAAGAGCGGGAAGCCGCACAAATCACTTTTATGGAAGACGAGGCAGAAGTCATCGTTGCCACCACTGCCTTTGGGATGGGCATAGATAAACCAAATGTGCGTTTTGTGTTTCATCACAGCATTAGTGATTCGGTAGATGCTTATTATCAGGAAATTGGGCGGGCAGGACGGGATGGTGAGCCAGCTCAAGCAATTCTGTTTTATCACCCTGATGACTTAAATTTACGTCGTTTCTTTGCTAGCAGTGGACAAATTGATTTGGAACAAGTGGAAAAAGTTGCCACTGTGGTTCAAGCGCAGGAGGGATTAATTGACTTAAAGACTTTAAAAGCACAAACCGATCTTTCTAAATCCAAACTGCAAACGGCATTGGGACATTTAGAAGCGGTGGATGCGATCGCCATTCTTCCATCGGGTGAAGTCACTGCAACCGAACCTTCCCTTGATTTAAATCAGGTTGCAGCAGAAGCGATCGCGGTACAAGAACGACATCAACAGTATGAGCGATCGCGACTGGAAATGATGCGGGGATACGCCGAAGTGCAAGATTGCCGCCGCAAATATATGCTCAACTACTTTGGGGAAGAGTTGGGTGAGCCTTGTGGAAAGTGCGATCGCTGCGAAGCCGGAATCACCAGTAAAGATGAGAAGCAGCCCTTTCCACTCAACAGCCGCGTCACGCACCAATCGCTGGGAGAGGGAATGGTGATGCGCTACGAAGGAGATAAAATGGTGATCTTATTTGATGATGCTGGATATAAAACTCTGGGTGTAGATCTTGTATTGGAGCAAGGATTGCTCAAGAGCATTGAATAGGGCGATTTCCAGGAAAGCTGGTACACCTCATACTAAAGCTAGAGTTCTTTTAACGCTTGGGGATAGTGAGGTCTAACCTACAGCAGTTTTCATTTGCATAAAACACAAATCTCGGTATGCGGACAGCGGCTCGCCCATACCTGTGGTTTACCCATCTGCAAAACGCTATAAGCCCCTTGTTCCACAGAGATGTGGGTTTCTCAAGTTCAAATCAAATTGGTTTAGGGGAACTGAATGTCTAGCGATCGCACCAAAAACGCCCAGCGATCGGAGATCTCCTCAATCACTTTGGTGGTTGGCTTTCCGGCTCCATGCCCTGCTTTTGTCTCAATTCGGATTAGCACTGGGCTATTTCCTGTATGAGCTTCCTGTAGTGCTGCGGCAAACTTAAAGCTGTGAGCAGGCACCACCGATCGTCATGATCAGCCGTTGTGATCAATGTGGCAGGATAGGCAGTTCCGGGCTTGAGATTGTGCAATGGAGAGTAGGCATAGAGTACCTGAAACTCTTCTGGATTTTCTGGCGAACCGTAGTCAGAACACCAGGCCCAGCCAATGGTGAACTTGTGGAAACGCAGCATATCCATTACTCCTACCGCAGGTAAAGCCGCTCCAAATAGATCTGGGCGCTGAGTCATGCAGGCTCCGACTAATAGACCCCCATTGCTGCCTCCGGCGATCGCCAGCTTCTGCGGCGACGTATACTGATGCTCAATCAGCCATTCTGCTGCTGCAATAAAGTCATCAAACACGTTCTGCTTATTCAGCTTCGTACCCGCCTGATGCCACTCCTCACCATACTCACCCCCACCGCGCAAATTGGGGACTGCAAACACCCCGCCCAGTTCTAGCCAAACAATATTGCTGGGTGAAAAAGATGGCGTAAGTGGAATATTAAACCCACCGTAACCGTACAAATAGGTGGGATTATTTCCATTCAGTTCTAATTCCTTTTTGTGAGTGATAAACATCGGCACTCTTGTACCATCTTTACTGGTGTAAAACGCCTGCGTTGTCTTATACTCATCAGGACTGAAATCTACTGTGGGCTGTCGAAATACACTACTTTCTCCACTTACCATGTCGTGCCGATAAATGGTTGTGGGGGTGGTAAAACTGGTGAAACTGTAGAAGGTTTCTGTCTCATGGCGCTTACCGCCAAATCCACCCGCAGAGCCGATTCCTGGTAGCTCAACTTCTCTTATGTAAGTTCCATTCAGGTCAAACACTTTTACCTGAGTGTAAGCATCTTTCAGGTAGAAAGCGACAAACTGGTGATTCAAAATGTTTACACCCATCAGCGTTTCATCTGCCTGGGGGATCACTTCCTGCCAGTTTTCTCGCTCCGGTTTGGCAATGTCGATCGCAATCACTCGACCGCGTGGCGCATCCAGATCCGTCTCAAACCAGAACATAGTTCCTTCGTTATCAATCAGGCTAAACTTTGCCTCAAAGGAGTTAATTAACTCAATGACAGCCGTTTCGGGATCTCTTAAATCTTTCCAAAACACCAAATTCCGAGGATCTGTTCCTTGACTCACCGAAATTACTAAGTAGTCACCATCTTCGGTCACTTCGCCGCCAAACATCCAGCTTTTTTCGTCGGGGCGATCGTAAATCAGCACATCCTTAGATTGGGGTGTACCCAGTTGGTGAAAGTAAAGCTTCTGATAGTAATTAATGTCTTCTAGCTTCGTCGCTTCGTTTGGTTCGCCATAGCGGGAATAGAAAAATCCCTTGCCATCACGAGTCCAATCTGCCCCCGAAAACTTAATCCACTTCAAATGATCCGGTAAGTCCTCCCCTGTTTCTACATCCCGTACTTTCCACTCTTGCCAGTCAGAACCGGATGTAGATAATCCATATGCCATCAGCTTGGCATCTTCACTGATTGCCAACCCTGAAAGCGCTACCGTACCGTCTGCTGAAAGCATATTGGGATCAAGCAAAACCCTCGGTTCTGCATCCAACGCAGGCAGTGTGTAGAGAATACTCTGATTCTGCAAACCATCATTCTTGAAGTAGAAATAGCGGTTTTCTCGCTTAAACGGAATGCCGTATTTCTCATAGTTCCAAAGCTGAGTTAAGCGCTGCTTCAAGCTTTCACGGGCAGGAATATCATTCAAGTATGTAAACGTTACCTGGTTTTGTGCCTCAATCCACTGACGGCTCTCATCTGAATCGGGATCTTCTAACCAGCGGTAAGGGTCAGCAACCTGAACACCATGATAGTCATCAACCTGGTCTATTTTAGGGCTGGGGGGATAAACCAGGGACGTGTCAGCTTGAGCGGCATCAGCTTGAGTCATATCGGCTTGAGACATTGCGAAGAACTCTGAACGACTTCTTTCAATGTATCGGAACCCTGATTTTTTGGAAGGCTTTGTTAAAGGGGCGATCGCCCTACAAATGAGCTTCTAACCAGGTTTCTAAATCAACCAGACGATTGAAATCTAATAGCGCTTCCCCCAATGTCTCAAGCTGCTCTAGCGTAAGAGATTGAATTTGTGTCGTCAGCGCTGGAGGAAGGGAACCTACACGACGGGTTAGCTGTTTTAGGATTAGCGATCGCCCCTCCTCCTGTCTGCCTTCTTGTCTACCTTCTTGTCTACCTTCCTGTCTGCCTTCCTGTCTACCTTCCTGTCTGCCTTCCTGTCTGCCTTCTTGTCTACCTTCCTGTCTACCTTCTTGTCTACCTTCCTGTCTGCCTCTCTGTTCACCAATCCGCTCACCTTCTTTCAAAATCTCCTGATACCAGGGTGACTCTTGCAGTACTGCCATATCCCACCTCATAATCTGTCTGACGACCTCACTATCTAACACAAAACTAGCAAAAAATGCTAGCAGCGATTCCAATTCAACTAACTGCTCATCTTGACGAAGCAAAGTCAGAGCTTGCTGTACTGTAGAAACGTCCCTACCTTGCTTCAACACGGGTACAAAGGGCAACAAAGCATTCAAGGACTGCTCAAATACGATCGCTGCCTCAACTTCCCAGAGATTGATGACTCGGTAGTCTTGGTAAGCTCGAATGCCCAGAAAGTCGGATTCAAAGCGATCGACAATTGTTACGGTTGCAGGTGGGGGCAGAATGTTGACCAGGACCGGATAGACTGGCAGTGCGTACTTTTCTTGGGCAAGGGCGGCATAAGCTCGCATTCGGGATGGCAGGTTGGAGTTGTAGCGTAACTGCAACTCGTTAAGTACTAGAAATTGGCCGTGTGTTGGACTCTTTACCTTCACCAACACATCGTTCTCTCGGCTAACCCACTGAAACTCTGAGCCTAGAATTTCCTCAGCAACGACATCAGGTTGCTGCGTCACCCACTTCACCCAGGGAGTTGGGGCTAACCCAATGAGTCGTTTACCGCCAATGTCTGCTTTTTTCGCCACAGTTGATCCGCAGAATAATGATGCAGTTGTTCATTGTTGTTGGGTTGAAAAATTGGTTGAGGAAGAGGCGATCGCTCCGAGTTAAGGGGCTGAGATCTGCGACTTCTCGAAGAAGTTGCAGATCTGAATACTTACTTTTTACCTACTTTCAAATACATTCTCTCACATACTCCAATTCAGTGCGATCGCTTGGTTTATATTCTGCTTGCGTAAGTCTTGGGAATGTGAAGTGCGATCGCCCCATCCTTTAAGCAAACTTATAGATACTCAATCCTAAAGTAAGTAACGCTCAAACTAATATAAGTAGTCCTTAAACAATCTCCAGAAATTTTAAGCTCATCTTATTGACTCTTTCACCTCACCTACTAACGTTTAAGCAGGACACATGAGTGCTTCAGTGTCGTAGAGTTTGCCAATCTCTAAATTGTCAGGAGCTTAAGCAAACCTGATTGTTGCTCATGTTGAATCCAAAATCTTTGTCCTAAACAGAGTAACAAACTAGTCAATCAATTAATCCTTTAAAGCTTTTGAGGCACGCGGCTAAAACATCCCGGTTCAAGGCATTGTACTTAGTTTGTCCGTCTCGACGAGTGGTGATCAGTCCGGCTTCCGCCAGTGTCTTCGAGTGATGGCAGAACAACGCCAAACTGATATTAAGCTGCTGGGCAATTTCAGAGCCGCTTAACTCATTCTGACTAACCAGTAGCTCTACGATACGCAAACGAGTTGGGTCAGACAGAGCCGCAAAAATTTTGGCGCGACAGTCATTTTCAGTTTTCTCAAGCAACGGTGACACAGGCAACGATTGATTATCCATTTCAGATACAGGCAGCAAAATAAACTTGTTTTCCAAATAAAACTTGAGTGGGCATATTGAAGTACTCAAACAACCACTTGACTATTGTGTTATCCTTTGTATATTATCGTAGTTAAGCGATTGTTTAACCACTTAACTAGGTAACGAGTCCGCCACATGGTAATGATTTGATTTTCGTGCAAGTGTGAGCATTCTGCCCACACTCCACAAAAGTCTGAACACGTTCGCTACATGGGCTAAAGGAGATTACCGTTATGTCAAGTACATCTCAGTTAAAAACTTCCTCAGAGGCTTCCAGTTCACTCGGCTACGTCACCTTGACTGAGGATAACTTCCAGACAGAGGTTCTCGAAAGTTCGCAACCTGTGCTGGTTGATTTCTGGGCTGCCTGGTGTGGACCTTGTCGGATGGTTAACCCCATCGTCGAAGAGTTAGCTGCTGATTTCGCAGGTCGAGCTAAGATTGCCAAGCTTAACATTGATGACTACGGCTCCATTGCCAGTCACTACGGCATTAGTGCCGTGCCCACGCTATTGCTGTTTCAGTCAGGGCAAGTCGTGGATCAGGTCATAGGTGTAGCGCCTAAGCGAGTCTTTGCGTCCAAGCTAGAAGCCTTGCTAGAAGCAACTTCCTCGGAGCAGGCAGCTTGAGTGAATTGGGGCAATCTTTAGAAAAACCTACATCCGTTGTGTAAGAGGATGTTTGAAAAGTCTAATCTGTCACCCACGAGTGTGTAGGGGCGTGGCTATTCCAGAGTCTACCTGCCGAATGCTACGCCCTTGCAGGGAACATTTGCTACTTCTCAGAAACCCTCTCAGAGTGAAGCGTTTGTGAAGGCGTAAGTTTTGATTCAATTGCAGTTGTTTTGAAGGAGATAAATTTGTGAGTTCTAATGTTCATCTGCTTTCGCCAGTTAAAGTTGGTGCGTATGAATTGCCCAACCGGATTGTGATGGCTCCGCTGACTCGTAATCGGGCGGGTGCAGGCAATGTGCCTCAACCTCTGAATGCAGCTTACTATGCACAGCGGGCATCGGCAGGGTTAATCATCAGTGAAGCAACACAAATTTCTCCTCAAGGTGTAGGCTATCCCGCAACTCCAGGTATTCACTCTCAAGAACAAATTGAAGGGTGGAAGCTGGTGACGAATGCAGTACATGAACGGGGCGGCAAAGTTTTTCTACAGCTTTGGCACGTCGGACGCATTTCTCACCCGTTGCTACAGCCCGATGGAGTGCTTCCGGTTGCACCTTCGGCGATCGCCCCTGCTGGCGAAGCTTCAACCTATGAAGGACAAAAGCCGTTCGTCACCCCACGTGCCCTAGAAATTGCGGAAATTCCTGGCATTGTTGAAGATTATCGTCGGGCTGCCCAAAATGCGCTAGAAGCTGGGTTTGACGGTGTAGAAATTCACGGTGCAAACGGCTATTTGCTCGATCAATTCCTGCAAGATGGGACAAATCAACGCACCGATGAGTATGGCGGTTCAGTTGAGAATCGCAGTCGCTTTTTGTTGGAGGTAACTGAGGCTGTAACAGGCGTATGGGGGGCGATCGCGTCGGGGTTCGGCTTTCTCCCAGCGGCACCTTCAACGATATGCAAGATTCTGATCCGAAAACGTTATTTGACTACGTGGTTGGAGCGTTAAATCGCTTTGGACTTGCCTACCTGCACCTCGTCGAGCCAAGAGTTCCAGGTATGGGTGCAGAGGAACCTAACCGTCCAGATTTACCCTCTAGCCATTTTCGCTCAATCTTCAACGGCACACTGATCTCAGCCGGAGGGCATAACCATGAGTCGGGCAATGCGCTATTAGCAGAAGGGTCAGCCGACCTGATTGCCTATGGCAGACTTTACATTGCCAACCCAGATTTGCCAGAGCGATTTGCTGCGAATGCTTCGCTCAACACACCCGATCGCTCTACCTTTATGGTGGCACTGAGCAGGGATACACCGACTATCCTACGCTTGAGTTGCAAAGTGCTTAGGGATCTGCGTTTATTTAAGATCCCATTTTTTAGCGCGGCTCAGCCGCGCCTAAAAAATGGGACTTTTATTTTTATGCAAGTCCCTTAGGGTCGTGAATTGATTAGCCTGCAATATTTTGGATTAGGGATTTAAAGAGGCTGAGAGCGCTACATTCGAGAATGTAGCGCTCTCAGCTTCAGGATTGTTGTAGGGATTACTAGGGGTCAGTGCCTAGCGTTTGAGCTTGCATGAGTGTCGTCATTTGCTCTAAACCACGCTGGATACGGCGAGTCACGGTCATAGGGCTAATTCCGATTCTCTTAGCGACTTCCTTGCGCGAAAGTCCGCTGAAAAAGACAAACTCAATTGCGGCTCTGGTTGTGTCTTCTAGCTGACTCAGGGCAAGCTGAAGCTGTTGTCGATCTTCTTCTAAAATCTGGAGGCTCTGATAGTGGGGGTCTGTCAGGGAATCGCCTAAAGTCATTGAAGAATCTGTCTGTTGAGATATGGTTGCATCGAGGCTAAGCGGTGAGCGGTTTTGGGTGGCTAGCTTCACTTCACGCCATTCGTTTAGAGGAATTCCTAGCTGCTTAGCAACTTCCATGTCGGAGGGTTGATGTCCCAGGGATTGGGCAAGCTGGGCGCGAATCCGCTGTCCTTCTTTCTGCAAATCTTGCCAGCGACGAGGAATTCTAATGGAACCGCTGCGATCGCGCAAAAAGTGCAGCATTTCGCCCCGAATGTAAGGAACAGCAAAGGAGCTAAAGGCATAACCTTGACTTGGGTTAAACCGTTCAACTGCACGAATTAAACCCAAGTAGCCGATTTGTTCTAGATCTTCGTAAGGTTCGCAGCACTGGCGGCTGATACGATGAGCAATTTTGCGGACTAGACCTGCGTTTAGGCGCACAAGTTTGTTACGAAGGGCAACGCTGGGATTTTGCTGATAGGACATCAGCAATTCCACGTTGTCAGAGCGAAGAGAAGATTCAGTAGCCACCATCTGGATAAGACCTCACGTCAGACTTAGGCTTATTCTCTTAGCGGAACCCTCAGCAAACCATCGTTAATTTACGGGTGTTTAGACGGCGCTCCTGAGGAGGATCAGCAAAACTACGGATGGTTGAAACTATAATCAGGATATGTTGGAACTTCACTGTCACACGACTTATTCTGATGGCACGTTAACTCCAGGTGAACTGGTTGAAGCGGCAATCGCCACCGGAGTCAAAGCGCTCGCTATTACAGATCACGACACGCTCTCAGGTTGGAATGAGGCTTTTGCGGCAGCGGGGCAGCGTTTAGAGATTGTTCCCGGTGTCGAGTTAAGTACGGTTCATAATGGGCGATCGCTCCATATTCTAGGTTTTTATCCAGATGCCGCCAAATTGAGTGACCCGCTTGCGCTGCGCCTGGAAGGACGCAAACGACGCGCTGAAAAAATGGTGGCAAACCTGGCAGAAATGGGCTACCCCATTGAGCTACCCGACCTGGGAGAAGGCATGGCTCCCGGTCGTCCCCATCTGGCAACAGCATTAGTCAAAGCGGGCTACGTACACTCTGCGCGAGAAGCATTCGATCGCTTTTTAGGAGACGACCAGCCAGCCTATGTTCACTACGAGAAGTTTTCAATTGTAGAAGGGATTGAGTTACTGCGTTCAGCAGGAGCAGTGCCTGTGTGGGCGCATCCCTATCTGTTTCGAGGCGGTGAGGTGGAGGAGGTGCTGCAAGAACTTCTTGCTGCGGGGTTAGTGGGAGTTGAAGTTTATCATCCTAGCCACACTCCGACTCAGACCCAAAATCTAGAGAAATTTTGCGCTCAGTTTGGTTTACTAATGACGGGTGGAAGCGATTATCACGGTCGGCTCCCTGGTATGAAAGACAAGCACAGTAGCACGCTGAATCTGCTGAATTTGCCGATGAGCCTGCTGGAGCCTGTAAAGCAAGCTGCGAAGAAGCTATGAGGCAAAGCATTCCTTCTCATTTCTCAAACGGATTTCTCAAACGGGTTCTTAAACTGGGTCTGATGGTGAAGCTGAGTCGTCGTCATCATCTCGCCCCTTAGGTTGAGTAATTTGTGTGGCGTAGATCTCTACGTCTTGCTGAATGATTTGCTCAACTTGGCTAGCAAAGGTGTTAAAAGCTTCCTCATGGGTTTTGAACGGCAGGTAGGGACCACTCAATTGAAAAAATTGCCAGCCTTGAGTTTTGAGCGATTCTACGCTGCGACGATAGTTTCGCCAGCGATCGCCATAGTTAAAAAACTGTTCAGTTGCAGCACTAATGGCGACTACCTGACTGAGAACAAAAGCAGACCAGCTAATCGCATCCCTAATGTAGAGCGATGAAGTAGTTTCGTTACTCTCTGGGTTGCCAGGATTGAGAATGCCTGCACTGACACTGCTCAGACTGACCAGCGCTGGGATGATTACACCGCCGATGATAGTAGTCAAACGCAATCTGTAATAGAGGTCACGCGCTCGTCCGGCTCGTCCTTCCATCCATAGAACCTGGTCTAGCCAGCGCGATCGCAAGTAGTGCTTTTGGCGATCCTTTAGCTCCAAATTTTCAAATAATTCACCAAAGTCTTTTCCTAAAAACTCTCGATAGGGGTCTTTTTTTGCCACAATCTACTCCCCAGCAAAAAAGGCTTGTTTAATCTTTCGGAATAACGTTTTGAAGTCTGTCGTCAAATCAATGGCTTGTACTAGCCCAGATGATATCAGGTCTTCGGCTCGTTGGTCGGTTGCTTTACCCCTTAAAACAGAGGCCAGAATATCGGCTGTACGTCCGCTGCCAGCAATCACAACGACAGGTCTTCCCTCCTGAATGTTTTGCGATGCATCCTTCCAGGTCACTTCGCCCCCGTTGATCAGCACGACGATTGAAGGGTGAGAATCAGCCAGAATGGAAGCAACTTTGGCAATCCAGGGAGACTCATCTCCCCAGCTAGAGCCTGGAACCAGGATGAAGTGCGTATGATTTGGCTCAAGGAGGGAGGCATCATCGGATGTGGGAGGGAAATTGGGCAGCGTTGCCAGCCCGACTGGGGCAACCCCAATCAGGGGAAAAGCGGCGTTGATTTCGCTGCGGGCTTCTCCCATCAGTCTCATAATGCCTGCGTCCGTACCCCCATCCACTACAAAACCTTTCAGATCTTTTGCTAGAGGAGCCAACACTTTGACAAATAGGTCCTGAACTCGCCTTCGATCTGCATCGCTCAACTTACTCGCACCGCCAACGACCACTAGAACTGGGCTGGGACCTTTTAATCCAAGCTGGCTGAGCGCATTCGGTAGATCAGCGTCTTGCTGAAGATGAATTGCTTGTGCTGTTCGACCGTTTGCGAAGGTAAGTTGAAAGCTTTGTTCCATGTAATAAGTGAAAATTAAATACTCATTAGCTTATCGCTTTATCGTATTCTGATTTAATTTTTGTCTCTTGATTTTTGAAGCTGTCAAGATCTCATACCCAAGACCGCAAAGTTGGGATCAAAAATTGCGTCAAGGTGTGAGCGTCAACGCCTAGTTCACTTCTTTCGTAGGCTGCTCGAATGCCTGCTTGGGCGTGCCACCAGGTTGCAGATTGGACGATCGCTTCTGCTGGGGTGGAATGGGCGATCGCCTGTGCCAACAGTCCACCCAGTAAGCCAGTTAAGACATCGCCACTGCCACCGCGTGCAAGGGCAGGAGTGCTTTCGGGGTTGACCCAAACCGTGCCTTGAGAATTAGCGATCGCCACCCTTGCCCCTTTGAGCAGCACGATTGCGCCACTTTGCTGAGCGGCTGAGCGCACGGCAGCAATCCGATCGCCCAGTTGTTCAATTAAATCAGGAAAAAGTCGCTTAAACTCACCGGGGTGAGGCGTGAGAATAGTGGGTGCCTGACGTTGAGCTAGTTTTGGCATCAAAGAGCGGTTTGCCAGAATGTTTAACCCATCTGCATCCAAGATGAGTGGGCGATCGCTAGCCAGAACTTGCTCTACGACAAAACCTGCGTTTTGAGTGAGTCCAGGGCCACAGGCGATCGCGCTATATTTGCTCAGGTCTGTGCCATCAGGCAGTTGGGCGATCGCGCCTGACTCCTCTTCGAGGCAGCCTAGCGTCAGAGCATCGGGCAATTGGCTAATCAAAATAGACTTGAGCGATTCAGGAACGGCAATAGAGAGCATTCCTACGCCGCTGGCTCTTGCTGCTAACGAGGTTAGAACAGCCGCACCCATATACTGACGAGAACCGCAGACTAGCAATAAATGCCCCTGCTTGTATTTGTGAGTAGTGGGCGATCGCGCAATCGAGAGGGGAGCGATCGCCGCTTTTGGGGTAATTCGATGTTGCTCAGGGTTGCCCAGCACTGCCCGAATGTCTGCTAGCGGCAAGCCAAAATCGACTAGCTCAGCCGTTCCCACATATTCTAGAGACTGATCTTGCAGAAAAGCGAGTTTCCATAAGCCCAAGCAGAAGGTGCGATCGGCGCGGATTGCGGTGCCCAAAGCCGCTCCGGTATCGGTGTGAATGCCAGAGGGCAGGTCAATGCTAAGAACAGGTTGCTTCCACTGGTTAACCTGATTGATGGCATCGGCGATCGCCCCTTCTAGCGGTCGAGTTAACCCAAACCCAAACAGTCCGTCGATCAGCAGATCACAGGCTTCTAGAGCAGCAGGCTGATCCGACCAGGGAATGCCTAAACTGGCGGCATACTGCGCGTGTTGCTGGGTCAATTGCTTGAGCTTGGTTAGCGGTTGGTAGAGTGTGACGTTATAGCCCTGGAAGTGCAACTCCCGCGCAATCACCAGCGCATCGCCGCCGTTGTGTCCCGGGCCAACCAAAATACCAACGTGGGAAGCTTGCGATCGCGGGTAAAGCCCCTGAATTCGCTGAGCCAGCAGACCACCGACCTTTTCCATCAGCGCTGCTACAGGCATTCCCGCCGCAAACACCCGCGACTCAATCTCTGCCATTTGACTGGCGGTGACAGCAAAGCGCTGGATTTGCTCTAATCGCTCTGAGACGTTCAGCACGATTCAAAAATCTAAAAAATCTGACATTAGATCAGCCTAACGCCTATAGTAAACCCTGGCATCCATGCCAAAGTCGCGGAAGTAGCGATTCCAGCGGGTGGCTGCATTGCGGTTAGCAAAAGGCCCAACCAAAACGTGGGGTCCGAGGGGCGATCGCCGACTCTCTGTAACCTGATTTAGTCTCAAGTTTCCACCCAGTCGCAACACCTGAGCATTAATGTTAGACAGATCATCTGCATCTCCTGGAATGACAACGTAATAGGAGTCATCAGGAATCGGCGTATTAGCTTGGGCAACCTCAGTGCCGTCAAAATCAGGCTGTTGCCCGGAGCCAACTTCCGGGTTGAAGGTAGCGGCTGGCAGCAATTCGGGCGGCGGCAGGGTAGACCCGGTTGAGGCGATCGCCTGAGTATTTGAACTGGCTAACACCACGCCCGGAACCTGCACAACCTCAGCCCCAATGCCTTGAGCGGCAAGCTCTGCAATCCGCTGCTCTGCCCCTTCTGATTGGTTAAACACGCCCGCCTGAATCACCTGTCGCCCATCATAGTTTTGGAAGAATGCGTCTGCTTCTACCCGACGAACCTGATTGAGCAAGAGTGGGCTGTCTCCGTTAATGTAAACCAGAAAACGTTCTGAAGCAGTTGAACTGGACCGTTCCAGGTCAGCGGGTGCTGGAGCCGGATCGTTGTACTGCTGGGGATATTGCTGAGGCTGAGTGGGTGCGACTGGAATCTGGTCGCCAAAGGTAACGGACGGCGGCGGCGGAAGTCCGTCTACAACGCTCTGTGCCATCCACACGTTGCTAGATAGCGGCTCGGACCAACCCGGAGCAATCGGCCAGCAGCTTCCCCCAAATGGCAACTGAGATGGCTAGTTTGCCGAGCAGTCTTATTGGCTGCAATCTAGAGAAAATAGAGGATACAGGCGACTGGTGGTGCGGGTAGCTCATGATGCGATCGCCCTTTTTCATAAAGCCGTTGAGTCGTAATTTTGAGTTGGAGTTGCCATGCTATCAAGCGTGTGATGGCAAAATTTGCAGCAAGTTTAACATGACACAGACCCGGAAAGCGTTTCTTGAAGGTTTTTCGGTCAATTTAACCATGCCTGTATCTGCTGATAGAAGACCGAAGCCGCAATAGTCGCTAACCTGACATAACTGTTGTTTGAGTATCAGTAGTTCCCCAAACGGTTTTGACGGAGGATAAGATCACCGATGATGACATCCAGCATTCCTACGCGGGGGCAGGTAGAACGCACCCTGGCACAGCGTATCCAGGCGCTCTATCGAGAAAAATTGGGACATCGACTGGAAAAAGTGACCTGTCAATTTTTTGATGAGAAGCTAGCTATCATCCTGGAAAATTCTACAACCCACGCTGAGCAACTTTTGCTGGGCACCGAGCAAGGGGAACTTGCCGTGAAGCTGCGTTGGCAAATAGACATGGCGATTAGACCTCAAGTTAAAGCCATGATCGAGGAAATTGCCGGAGTATCTGTCATTGCTCTACTCAGCGATACGGCTATAGAAAGCGGATTTTCTGGCTTCCTGGCGATTCTCAACGGTTCTCCACCCGTGCGCGATCCGGCATCCATTCCCAAAATCAGGAAGGAAAAGGTGGTAGAGATAGATAGTTAGCGGCGATCGCCGCAAGTTCTTCAACTTCATAAGGTTTTTTAAGCAACCCATTGCAGCCTGCCAGCGCCGCTAACTCCAGGTAAGGATATTGCCAAAGGGTTGTCACTGCAACAATGGGAGTGGCGATCGCGATTTGGCGTACCTGCTTCACCAACTCAATGCCATCTATATCGGACAGCATGAGTTCGCTCAAGATTAAACTGGGCTGCTTCTGCTGAAGGATTTTCAGCGCTTCTAACCCATTTGTAGCGGGTATCGGCAGGCAGCCGCACAAGCTCAAAATCTGTGTAGCCAGCCACAAGCTATCAGCGTTGCTATCAATTATGAGCACCAGAGAAGTTTCTCCAATCCCAGGCAAACTGCCACCAGAAGAACGCTCCAAGTCCATTAAAAAACACTCTCAACAAGCGTAACGCTGAGCAACCAACGGAGGGCGCTCCACTGAGTTATGGACGAGGCATTTCTAAGACGGGGTGTAGAGAACTGGCTCGCTTCTGGGCTATCCAGGTTATTCCCTGGCGCTGACGGACAAGGGATTATAAGCGGATAACCTCCAATACATTGTTGCAAATAGGTATTTAGAAGATAAGTACTTCTTCTGAAAATGAAGGAATCTTAAGGATTTCCATCGGATTTGAAGCGAATTCGATGGATTACTTTTCGCTTCATCTAAGCCCAGCAGGACTTACGTACCTCCCCTAGGGAACAAGGGGCTTAAGCCCCTTGTTAACGTGGCGATGCGATCGCTCGATTGCACGTTCTGCTTGCCTAAGTCCTAATCCAAAATTCAACGCTAAACGGTTTTGTCGGTAAATGCTAGCCTGAATAAGGGAAATTGCCTTATCACAGGTTCATGAACAAGGTTGTTGTCGGGCTATCGGGCGGAGTTGACAGTTCAGTGGCAGCGGCGACCCTTCATCGGCAAGGGTATGAAGTCGTCGGGCTGACTCTTTGGCTAATGAAAGGCAAGGGGCAGTGCTGCTCTGAAGGCATGGTGGATGCGGCCCAACTTTGTGAGCAGTTAGAAATTCCCCATCACATTGTCGATAGTCGGGACGTTTTTCAGTCCAATATTGTAGATTACCTGGTCAGTGGCTATGGCGCTGGAATTACGCCGTTGCCCTGCTCTCAGTGTAATAAAGCGGTGAAGTTTGGGCCGATGCTGCGCTATGCCCAGGAAGAATTGGGGATCGACCAGATCGCTACGGGTCACTATGCCCGCATTCGCTACGATTCGGTGAGCGATCGCCATCAGCTACACCGCGCCGTAGACCGTAGCAAAGACCAGTCCTATTTTCTTTATGACCTGACGCAAGACTTGCTGGCTCATTCTTACTTTCCTCTGGGTGAGCAAACGAAGGTCGAAACCCGCAGACTGGCGGCTGAATTTGGGCTGCACACTGCTGACAAGCCCGAAAGCCAAGATCTCTGCCTGATTGAAGCTCACGGTTCAATGCAGGCTTTCCTGGATAAATACCTGGCACCGCAAAAAGGAGACATTGTGGACCAGTCAGGGCGAGTATTGGGACAGCACGATGGCATTCATCACTACACAATTGGGCAGCGCAAGGGACTGGGCATTGCAGCAGCTCAACCGCTGTATGTCATTGGCATTGATGCAGGAAGGAATCGGGTGATTGTGGGCGATCGCGACAGCACTCATCAAACTGAATGCACCGTCCAACAGGTTAACTGGGTGTCCATTGCAGCGCCAGATACACCGGTTCAAGCTGAAGTTCAGGTACGCTACCGATCAGCGGCCGTACCAGCCACGATCATTCCTTTAGAATCCTCGCAGGATGGTGCGGGGTTCCGCGTCAAGGTGATTTTTGACGAGCCTCAGTTCAGCATCACGCCTGGGCAGGCGGCGGTCTGGTATCGCGGCGATCTGCTGCTTGGCGGTGGGTTGATCGAACCCCTCAGCACAGTACGATAGGGGTTGGTTTTGAACTGAACTTGGAGCAATGCTGACTGCTCAGCCTGATCCAATACTGCTAACCTCTTAACTTCGACTTACTGCAACTTCAATGACTCAGCACGCAGACAATATCGCCCCGCATGGCGGGCATCTGATTAACCGGGTGGCGACTCCAGAGCAGCACCAGGAATTTCTAGCGCAGGCAACTGCTCTGCCCAGAGTGCAGCTAGACGAACGCACTACCTCTGACCTGGTAATGATTGCGATTGGTGGGTTTAGCCCCCTCACCGGATTCATGAACTCAGCAGACTATGAAGCCGTTGTGACGACGATGCACCTGTCTAATGGGTTGCCCTGGTCAATTCCGATTACGCTGTCGGTGGCAGAGGCGATCGCAGCACCGCTTCAGGAAGGTAGCCGGATTCGCCTGGATGCTCCCAATGGTGAGTTTATTGGAGTCCTGGAGCTAGAGCAGAAATATCCCTACGATAAGGTCAAAGAAGCAGTCAATGTCTACAGAACGGATGACGAAGCGCATCCTGGCGTAAAAGTAGTCTATGAGCAGGGCCCGATCAATCTGGCGGGTGCGGTCTGGCTGTTGCAGCGTGATCCCCATCCTGACTTTCCTGCCTATCAAATCGACCCGGTTGAGGCGCGATCGCACTTCCGTCAAAAAGGCTGGAAAACCGTTGTGGGTTTTCAAACGCGCAATCCGATCCACCGCGCTCACGAGTACATTCAAAAGTGTGCCTTAGAAACTGTTGATGGGCTGTTTCTGCACCCCCTCGTTGGGGCTACCAAAAGCGACGACATTCCGGCAGACGTGCGGATGCGCTGCTATGAAATCATGCTGAAACATTATTTCCCCCAAGACCGCGTCATTCTAGCCATTAACCCAGCCGCCATGCGGTACGCCGGGCCGAGGGAAGCCATTTTTCATGCTCTAGTGCGGAAAAACTACGGCTGCACGCACTTTATCGTGGGTCGTGATCACGCTGGAGTGGGTGATTACTATGGCACCTATGATGCTCAATACATCTTCGACGAATTTGATCCGGCTGCTTTGGGGATCGCGCCGATGAAGTTTGAACACGCCTTCTACTGCACCCGCACTCAGTCGATGGCGACAACCAAAACTAGCCCCAGCACTGCTGAGGAGCGGATTCACCTGTCTGGAACAAAAGTACGTCAACTGTTGCGTCAGGGCGAGTTGCCGCCGCCTGAGTTTTCTCGTCCTGAAGTGGCCGCAGAGTTGGCACGGGCAATGAAGGTTGCAGCAGAAGTTTAGTCACTTGTCGGGTAGTAACGCAGAAGTTTAGCAGCGTAGGGGATTCAGTGGGACTAAAGCGACGAGCTTTCTTACAGCAAGCTGGTTTAACACTGTTGACCCTGGGGATCAGTGAGGCTGGACTGTCTCTGGGGTTGAACCGCTATCAGCAGGCATTGGCTCAGCCAACTAGCCGAAAGTTGGCGCTACTCGTTGGCATTAACCAATATCCAGAGCAGGTTTCCGATCGCTCTACTCATGGCACAGCGCTGAATGGCTGCATCACCGATGTTCAGCTTCAGCGAGAATTGCTGATTCACCGCTTTGGCTTTCAGCCCAGCGACGTTCTGACGCTAACCGATCAGCAAGCTACTCGTGAAGCGATCGAAGCGGCCTTTTTAACGCATCTGACTGAGCAAGCCCGTCCGGGTGATGTGGTGCTTTTCCACTTCAGCGGCTTTGGCAGCCAGGTGAAGCTGGGAGAGAATGGTGAACTGATTCAAAGCCTCGTGCCAGTGGATGGCGTTTTACCGACTGAGGAAAATCCATTCATTAACGACCTGCCTGAAGAAACGCTGGGGCTGCTGTTGCGATCGCTCTCGACAGAGCAAGTCACTGCCGTACTAGATACTAGCTATGCAGACCCTAATCGGGCAATTCAGGGCAATCTGCGGATTCGCTCCCGTCCGACTACACCAACGGGTTGGCTCGCTGCCTCAGAACTGGAATTTCAGGAGCAGTTGCGCGATCGGGTGAAGATTTCCCAAGAACAAAGTCAAGCCCAGTGGCGCACAGGTCAGCTTCCTGGCATTGTGCTGATGGCAGCCGGACTAGACCAGGTTGCAGCAGAAGGACAGTGGAACGGGTTTAGTGCTGGGCTGTTTACCTACGCGCTAACGCAGCATCTCTGGAATGCGATGCCTGCCAGTACACTTCAGATGAATCTGAGCCTTGCGACTGGAGCGGTTGAGCAACTGGTTGGCAAAGAGCAACAGCCACAGATTCTTGGGCAAAAGAGCCAAAATCCTTCTTTGTTGCCGTATCATCTCAAGCTGGATGCTGCAACTGCGGCTGATGGCGTAATTACGGCAGTGGAAGAAGACGCTAAGACAGTTCGCCTGTGGCTAGCTGGGGTTCCTGCTGCGGTAGTAGAAAACTATGGTCAAAACTCACTTTTTTCTCTCACTCAGCTAGCGACTCCAGCGGATGAGGGCGTGCAGTTGCTTGAGGCAGTGTTGCCCGATGCTGAAGCCACCACGCTGCCAGCAAACAAGCGGTTACTCCAGATGCGTACCCGTGAAGGTCTATCGGTTAGAGCTAAAATTTACGCTGCCTCCAGTGCAGTTCCTCTGCAAGTGGGGCAGTTAGTGCAGGAATCGGTACGGGTTTTGCCCCGCAATGTTGGCTTGACTGTGGCGCTAGATTCTAGCCTGGAGCGAATCGAACGGGTTGATGCAACCAGTGCTTTTGCGACGATTCCCAGGGTGACGGCGATCGCCCCTGGAGAACAATCTGCGGACTATGTTTTTGGCAAAACGCAACTGGGAACCCCAACCCTGGCAGCATCCCTGATTTCGGCTTCGACGGTAGAAGGAGGAGAGCCAAGCCAGCCTATCAATGGCGATTTACCCTCTCCTAAAAGCAGCTACGGCTTATTTCATCTAGGACGGTCTGCGCTACTCAATACGCTGTCTAAAGAAGAAGAAGCCGTCAAAACTGCGGTCAACCGAATTACGCCACAGCTTCATACCCTGTTGGCGACAAAGTTGCTGCGTCTGACCAGTAACGCAGAGTCGTCTCGGCTAGGGGTGCGGGCAACGCTGGAAATGACGGCTCCGCAGGAAAGAATTGTGATGCAGCGGGAGACTTCTCGCGCTCCCTGGGATGCTCCTGCCAGCAGGTTAGCAGGGCTGTTTGTGGGTGATGGCAGGTTGCCCACTTTGCCAATCGAGAGTCGCCTTCAGTATCGACTGTGTAACTATAGCGATCGCCCCGTTTATTTCATTCTCCTCGGTCTGGACAGTAGCGGTAGTGCGATCGCCCTTTTCCCTACACCTGCGCCCGAAAGCAACAGCTTCGACTTTAAAGCCGCTCCTGCTGATAGTCTGCTCTCACCTGGAGAAATCTTGCTCGTTCCACAATCGACCCCATCAGATTGGACGCTGCAAGGTCCACCCGGCGTGGTCGAAAATTACGTCATCTTCAGCCGTGCCCCGCTTACTCAGACCTACTCTGCTCTGGAGATCTCTATGCGCTCCAAAGCAGATGCCCGTCGAGTCAGTACCCTGGCAAACCCGTTAGAAGTTGCCCAGGCAGCCCTACAAGATTTGAATCAAGCCAGCCTACTTGCTAATAGTAGAACCGACTCAGCGACCGACACCTATGCACTGGATGTCAACAACTGGGCAACCCTGAGCTTCGTCTATCAGATTAATTCTTAAGAAATAAGGATAGCAAGTGTACCGAAAGCAAACGAGAAGCTTGCTGATTTCTCTCTAAACGGTGTAAATCTATAGTCTTGGTTAAAGATCTTTAAAGAAGCAATAAAGTTATACGGAGTGCTACAAACACAAAGTTCAGAAATAGTAGCCATTTTTCGTTATTTGCCAAACTAGGACTCACTTTGCCCGTCTTAAAAAGCCGCACATAACAGAATTTCAACCCTTGTATGTAATGGGGATCACGCTTTAGGCTTATGATCCCCGGTTAAATTTACATTGCAACTTTTATTAAACGCTGACATAATATAATTAAATGTTGAAATTTTTTTCTAATTATTAACTATCTACAAGTTAGTTAATTTAGATACACTTTTCGATAAACAAGCGGGAGAACGCAAACTCTCCGGTTTCTAGGATTTCAGGTCTGTTCAAGATTTACTTTTTTGTGAAAATTAGCTGAGCGGCGAGGATTTTAAGATGCAAACGCTACAAAAGGTACCTACAGTTCAAGCGATTCGATGCCCCAATTGCGGCAGTCCTGCCGAGCGGCATCACCTTACAGCTAGCCGGATCACCCGGACTCAATGCCCTGCTTGCGACTATCTGATGATTACTTGCTCTGAGACGGGCAACGTGATTGAGGCATACGCTCCGGGTATTCCAGCTTAAGAGGGGTTTGAAAGGTTTCAAAGACTTTCCCCATTAAAGCTTCCCTCCAGAGCAAGGATCAGTCGCGCCAATTCTTTCAAGTCCGCATTTTGGGAGTGGGGTACCCTCCAAAAGTCGCGACTTCATCTGAAAACGGTATTAGCTATTGTGGAGTAGACAGCTTACTTCACAGTAGTTTACATGGTTCGTTCTATTTCGTTTACAAGAGTTATTGCGCTGTGGGTCGGTGCAGTTGGTTTGGTGCGATCGCCTCTTGCCAGGAAGTCACTTATGAAGTGTTGCCC
>JAAUTN010000549.1 GCA_012031415.1 Leptolyngbyaceae cyanobacterium SM1_4_3
TTGCCTTGGCGATCGCTGTTTTCACTATGGGCAATCCATTCGGTGTCTGTTTGCTGGTGCAGTGTGACCTCATGCGCTCTCTCTTTTCTGGCATCTACAAAGTCTTGGTAGAAGTCCTTTTTGCTGACAAATCTTGGTTTTCTACCTTTCACCTTGGCGATCGCTACTTTATCCCATACTTCTAAGCTGACATGATGGGGTAGCACATCGCCCAAGATTCTACTCGCAGCAGACCTGGTGAATAGCATTTCTTGGGCATTCATTAGGCAACCTCCGCGATCGCTTCTAGGGTTTCCAAATCAAATCCATGCCAGTGAAGTTCTACCAAAATTTCTTCAATGGTCAGTTCTTGCCGCAATGCTTTCAACTTACTGATTGCTTGTTCAATAGACATATATTTTTCCAATTAACTTCACAACTACCGAAGGACTGGCGTTAAATGGCTCACTAATTGACACTTCACCATTCTTGAATAGCCTTTCACCCCAACTTCTTTCGCCCAACCTTTCAACATCTTCACAGTCAGATAATCTCTGGGTAACTGGTTGATCATCCCTCGATGCTTGGGTAGAAAGTAGGTGATGTCTGGTAATTCCCTTGCTGGTGCCAAGAGTAAAAACTGGTTTTTTAGTTGGGGCGATCCCTTTAATTAGGTCAACTAAACTGCTCACAATCAACACTAGAGTTAGAGCCAATGCCATTACCAACAAACGGGCGATCGTCAACAACACTCTTTTCTTATTCATCTTTTTCCTTCAATTCAGTTCATCCAAACCGCAGGACTGGCTTCTTCTGAACTTTTGGTAAATCCAATCTTCTACCCCAATACTTTTTTTGTGCTGATCGATCGCTTGATTGGCTTCTTTCACTAGCTGAGCTTTTGCGGTCAATTCTTCTAGGTTCCTGTCACTAGATAGTCGGCAGTAATTGTGGCAAGCGGCGTATAACTCACTGGCAGCAATATTTGACTTGAATATTAGTTTTGCAAGTTCAGTCATGGTGTTAGTCTCGTTCTACACCTATCCGTAGGACTTAGACCCTCACAACTGCAACCTTTAACCCTTGTCGGGTAGCAAATTCAATCATGTGCTTGGTTCCTGGGCTAATCCCGTCCCAGAAGGCAACTAGATGAGTGGCATATTTCGCCATCTGTTCGTTTCGTACCATTCCTGCCCTCTTGCCTAGATTTTCCCAATCTGGAATAAAACTGGGTAGTCTTTGCACCTACTTTATGGGCATATTGCTCTCCCATTCTGTCTGCTCCTCTGGCTCCGCCTGACACAATCTCAAATTCCTCTCCGTACAAGGCATCGCCAAGAATGTCACTGACTTCTGCTTCTAGGCGATCGTAGGAGTTAAATCCCCGTGATCCTGCAATGATGACTCGCATAATTCACTTGCTAAATTACATTCAAGCCGCAGGACTTTTAATCATCATCGTTGTAGCTATCTTGATCACACCCTAGGAGGAATAGAACGCGATAATGCTGTTTTAGGGTTTCAGATCGATAATATTTCTTGCTCCAACATTGATGGCAATAGTCTTCGTGCCTGCTTTTTAGCAATTTCTGACAGTCTTTACATTTCATAATTCTATGTCGCTTCATGCTTTCAACTCCTGGTTACAAAGCTGCTGAAGGACAAAAAAGCCCCCCCTATTGATTAAGTGGGAGCAGGGTAGAGGTTTAAGGACTTTTCTGGACTTACGCACAGCCTAGCGTTATAGTGCTTATAAACATCATTCAAACGCTACCTGTAGTGTTTCATGGGTTCGCTAATCATTGTTTTGCGTAAGTCCTGAACTCAAAATTATTCTAAAGTCCCAGTTTTTGCAGGACAGAGCGAGTGGAGACGATGTGCCGATCGAGTCCCAATGCTTGGGGACTGATGCCCACTGCCAGCGCCACTAGTTGCGGCAGATGCAAAATGGGTAGACCCAGTTTCTGTCCGATCGTCCGCTCGACTTCAGGCTGGCGGGAATCTAAATTTAAGTGACACAGGGGACAAGGCGTGACAATGCAATCGGCTCCGTGCGCGATCGCATCTTGAATCTGAATGCCTGCCAGTTTGAAGGATTGTTCGTTGGTGATTTGCACATCCCAGCGCAGGAGTTCTTCGGCTAAGCGCTTGAGTTCGCGGATATTGAAATTGCCATTTGCAAAAACTCGTGGAGATCGTGGTTGACCACAAACTGCACAGCGCTTTGGTAGGCATCGGGTATGGGGATGTCGCTTTGCGTGATCATGGTCATTAGTTGGTAGTTGTCGTAGTAAATATCGCGGAATTCCGCTTCGACTTCTTTCAAGCTGTTGGTCGTAATTTCATGGAGAATCCTGCGTTTTTCATCTTTGAAGAGATGTTGCACAGTGTATTTTTCAGAACCAAAATAAGTTTGCATCACGCCAATAACCGCGCCCAGATCGGTAGAACGGAAGGCTTCTACAATCTCGGATTTCATTTTATCAAAGGCTTCCGCCGCCATGTCGAGCGAGATATTGCCAATGATATTCAATTGACCAAGGTAAAGCACCGCAAAGCTGAATTGCTTTTCTGAATAGGTAATTTTGGATTTTACGGTGGTTCTGCCTAAGCTTAAACGCTGGTTTCCAGCCTCATATCGATCAAAACCTTCGCTTTGCGCGATATAATTAAATAGCTCCAATTCCTCGGGGCTTTCCGCGAACAGCGAAGACGCAGCGTAGTGCATTGCCACGCGAATCAAGTCCACCCGTGCAGGCATCACGTAGCGCTTGTAACTCACCGCCCCGTTTTGATAGACATTGCTAGGCGCGGCTTCCAGTTTTTTAATGAATTCAGGATGGAAGTCAATATTACCAACTTGACTGGCATAGTAAATCGCTCGATTGGCGTATTGCAGAATTTGATTGGTCTCGATGCCCGATATTTCATCAAAAAACCAGCCACAACTGGTGAACATCAGAATCGCGTTGCGCTGCATTTCCATCAAACGCATGAGCCAGGTTTTTTCACTTCCGCTCAGCTCTTTGATCGCGTGGTTTTTGATAAACTCATTGACTGTGCGGTCATTACGATTGAGTAAAACGCTGATATAATCATTGCGTGCCAACCAAATGTCTTTGACGTATTTGCCAGCTTCGCGTTCGTAAATCGGGATGATTTGATCGCGTAACCAATTGAGCGTCTCTCGCAGCGGGGCGCGCCAGGCTTGTGTCCAGCCAGGATGCCCGCCAGTATTGCATCCGCAATTGGATCGCCAGCGTTCGACGCCATGCACGCAACTCCAGGAACTGTCTTCGTGGATTTGGATTTCGTATTCAGGTGGAAATTTTTCCAAGAATTCGGCGTAGTTAGTGATCGTTGCTAACTCATTTTCTTCGATATAATTCAAGCAATCTGCCAGCGCCATTTCGCCGTAGCGATGATGATGACCATAGCTTTCGCCGTCGGTAGCAATATGCACTAATTGCACATGGTCGTCGTTGCTAAAAGCATTGACCAGACGATGTGCGAATTGTTTTCCATTGTTCAATAATCCTTCAAAAGCAACACCTTGGGCCACGCCGCCGTGATAGAAAAACAGGGCAATACTTTTGCCGGAAGGCAGTTTGCAAAGATAAGGAATGCGTGTCTCGACACTTTCATTGGCAATATTGGTCCAATCCTTCGCACCGATTTTGCGAAAAGCTTTGGCCTGACGCGGCGCCAGGATCGTGTATTTGATATTATTTTCAGCTAAAATCTCTAAAGTCTCTGTATCCACAGCGGTTTCAGCGAGCCACATCCCTTCAGGAGCGCGCCCAAAGCGATATTCAAAATCACGGATACCCCAGATGATCTGGGTTTCTTTATCACGGTGGTTGCACAAAGGCAAAATCAAGTGGCTATGCGCTTGTGCGATAGCCGAGCCGT
>JAAUTN010000550.1 GCA_012031415.1 Leptolyngbyaceae cyanobacterium SM1_4_3
GTGGTTAGCGTATCGAGATCAACCGACAGAATGGGGATTTCTAGATCTTCAGCGCGGCTCAAAATCGTGGGCGACGGTGGAATGTGCCCTGTCAGGATGAGGCATTGAGTTGAGGTTTCGAGGGCTGCTAACTGAATATCGGTGCGGTCGCCGCCTGTCACTACTGCCATGTTACGAGCTTTGCGGAAATACTCTAAAGCCGAGTTGACATTCATCGCCCCAAATTTTTTAAGCTCTCCACCAGCAGATCTAGCCGATCGGGACGACACAACACCTCTGCTTTAAGCTGATGCACCAATTCGCCAACGCTGACGCTACGCAGGAGGTCATTGCGAGGGAGAATGCCGATCACCTCGATACCGTGCTGGGTCAGAAAAGGCTGCACCTGAGTTTGCACCTGCTCAATCTGATCAGGCGGCACATCATTGATTAAGACCCCAATCAACCGATTACCAAGCTCCTGTTTGGCGGCTAGCAGCCTGTCTACAATTAAAGCCGAATGGAAGCGCGACACCAACACCACAGCCGCATCCAACTGCTGAGCGATTTGAGGTAAAGCCAGATCAAACAGCTTGCCTTCTTCCAGAGTTCCGGCTCCCTCTAGAAGCACTAGATCATGATTGGAGTAATGGGTGTATTGTTCTAACTTCTGCTGATAGTCGGTGGGATCGTCGCCACAAATGCGCTGTGTGATGGTGTCGTGATCAAGCGGCAATAGCGTTGGTAGAACTGATTTTCCGCTAAATTGAGCGTTTTTGCGATAAACAGCACATCTTCCTCAACCTTGCCTGTTTGCGCAGAACTCAAGCAAGTACCAATTGGTTTCCCGTAGGCAATGTCTAGCCCTTGATTTTGCACTGATGCGCCATGCCGAGCACCAGCGCTGACTTACCACTGTAGGATTCGGAAGATCCAATGAGGAGAAACTTGGCGGATTTTGGCACATCCCAACTCCTAATTTTTAAATTTTAAACAGATTGATCCTAACCGCTGATTTAACTACTGAATTCAAAGAAGAGTGTTCTACCTGATAGCGTTTCCTAATTTTATGGGGTTTGTTTATTTTTTCTCACTAAATTTATGGCTTTACCTCTATCTAGAAGTCCAATTGGAGCGCAGTGATAGATTTCTGCAAGGCAGAGTAGCCTTAAGTTTAGCGTTAGGCAGCCAGAAGAAGGAGAACAACCGCATAGTAGGGGCTGTCATCCACAGCTAAAACCCTGACCCTGGCAAAGCGACAGCCCCTAGCCGGTTTTGGGGAACGGGCGCGATCCGGCGGATGCCCTCAACCGTTTGACCCCGAATGGATGACGCGCCCTAGCAAGGCAAAATTCAAGGAAAACCCTTAACAGTAGCAGTTGCCCAAATATGCAAAAAGGGGCAGACCATCGCTACCCCTTTTTGACGAAACTCAACCCGCGTTAGCCCGTAGTTTGAACTTGAGGGGGTTAGACAGCGCTAATCGTCCAAACGCAGCAGCTTACGGTAGAAGGCTTGAGAAAATCGGCAATCCGCGCGCCTTTGAAGATGAACAGAACTTCGATCAAAAATCAACGAATTCAAAATTTGCCATTGTCACTTCGTAGCTGAGATCGGCGTTACCATCAAACTGCATCCGGCAGCGAGTCAGGTCGGCGGGCAGCGAAGAAATATTCCAAGTCGCCACAAAAGGAATGCTTTCGCCGCCCTCAATCTTGCGCGATCCTTCCAAATTTCCTCGTTGGTATAAGCTAATGGCTAAGGGCAAAGCACTCCGCTTCCGTCCTTGGTAGTAGGGCGCGTAAACACTGACATCACGAGGGTTTGCGGGCTGGAGTTTCTCTAGAGACATGCTCAATTCCTAGGTTTTAGCTGAGTTCAAACTTGCAACTTAGGCGCGATCTGGAGTTTCAACTACTGAAGTAAACCTTCCAAGTCAACCTTTCAGTAGTATTCCCGCAGATGGATTCTTCAATACATCTTCGTGGCAAATTTAAAGAGTCAAAGCGAATTTTAGCGATTTTACAGGAATTTTTACGATTGTCACTACTGCAAGTTGTTGTAATTGGCGGAGGAGCCGCTGGTTTTTTTGGAGCAATCGTCTGCGCCGAAACCCATCCGCAGGCGCAAGTCACCTTGCTGGAAGCGAGTCATCAGCCGCTGAGTAAGGTGAGGATTTCTGGCGGCGGCCGCTGCAATGTCACCCATGCTTGCTTCGATCCGGTTGCCTTGGTGCAACACTATCCCAGAGGTGGACGGGCCCTGCGAGGTGCATTTAGCCGCTTTCAGCCACGAGATACGGTTGCTTGGTTTGCTCAGCGGGGGGTGGTGCTCAAAACGGAAGCAGATGGGCGGATGTTTCCTGTCACTGACGATTCGCAAACGATTGTGGACTGTCTAATCCAGGCTGCACATCGGGCAGGAGTCAAAGTTTGGACAGCTTCGCCAGTGGATACCGTAACGCGGTTGGAGTCAGGATTTGAGGTTTACTTAAAATCTGGAACCCCGCTTCAGGCTGATCGACTGCTGCTCGCCACAGGCAGCAATCCGCGCGGCTATCAGGTTGCCAAAGCTTTAGGGCACTCGATTCTTGCTCCTGTGCCTTCGCTGTTTACCTTCACCATCACCGAGCCAGAATTGCGAGCCTTGGCAGGGGTTGCGGTCGAAACCGTTCAGGCGCGTCTGCTGTTGCCCAATCAAAAGCCTTTGGAGCAAAACCGGCCCATTGCTAATTACCCACTGGGGCTAAGTGGCCCAGCGATCCTCAAACTTTCGGCTTGGGGAGCAAGAGCGCTGCATGATTGTCACTATCAGGCGACCCTGCAACTCAATTGGCTTCCCGATCTTTCGGCTGAGCAGCTACACCAACAGTTGCTGTCCGTCAAACAAACCCAACCCAAACGGCAGTTAGCCACCCATAGCCCGTTTGATCTGTCGCGGCGGCTCTGGCAATATGTGCTGGCAAAAATCGGGATTGTACCTGAACAGCGGTGGGCAGATGCGTCCAAAAACAGCTTACGCAGACTTGTCCAGGAGCTACATCAGGGGCAATATGCGATTCAAGGCAAGGGCGCTTTTAAGGAAGAATTTGTCACCTGCGGCGGTGTGAACTTGAAAGAAGTCGATTTCAAAACAATGGAAAGCCGCCTCTGTCCTAGACTCTACTTTGCAGGCGAAATTTGGATATTGATGGGGTGACAGGTGGCTTCAATTTTCAAAGTGCTTGGACAACGGGATGGCTCGCAGGGCAAGCAATTGGCAAGCTGTAACTTCAGTGGAGCCTATCCCGCTGTGCTGCGAGCGGATGTATTCGACGGTACTCAATCAAGCTTACCGGAGCCACTTATGATGTGAATGGATTGATGTGAATAGATTGATGTGAATAGATTGATGTGAATAGATTGATGTGAATAGATTGATGTGAATAGAATCAAGCCTGATTTGAAAGAGACTTAGTGAACACTAATAATGGATGTCAAAAGCGATGGCAGCCACAACTCGCATTGGTACAACCTTTATTGTGTTGAGCCAACTGCTCGATCGATTAGTTCCGGGTAACTATCGCGGACGGAATGCCATTAAAGATGAACTGGTTCGTCTGGTACAGTGGGGGGAACAAATACTCGGATTGGTATTGATCTCAACGGTCGATCGGTGGCTGGAGGATTCACACCATTGGTTCTAGTTGAAGATGTAAACTTGGGAAATCTGAAAGCTCCAAGAAACTTCGTATTTTAATAGTTTTATAGAACCCATTTGGCACTTATCTAGTTTCTCAAGCTTTCAAATGGATGCGATAAAGCCTGTCAACATGTTTGAAAGCATTTGCTCGCTAAAACTTATCAAATTCATTGGCTTCTTTCTCTAAAACCTCATTTCCAGCCTTGATGCACAGATTTA
>JAAUTN010000551.1 GCA_012031415.1 Leptolyngbyaceae cyanobacterium SM1_4_3
TAACAATGATTTCTCCAAAAAGTAAAACAACTAATAGCTCCGAAAAAGCTTGCAAAATGGCTTCCATTGTCCAGTTCTGACTTTGAGCATTTAATCATTTTATCCACCACCTTTAGTTTCTAAAAACGGCTATAGTGCCCGCAACGCACTTAATTTTGATATTGAAGTTTATAACCATATACTATTTGACAGTATAATAAGTTCCAAGGCTAAAATTCTTTCAGATTCTTACAACGATTTATCAAATTCTTATGATATTTAACTTTTTACACCTACCGTTGTACCTGCTTTAATGGGCTTATTACACGATTTTACTCATAAAAAGCCATTGAACCCATCGGAGCGGCGCCTTCTGAATAATGTCGAATAATATTATAAAGGCAACCTTACGCATTTATTCGGTTGACACTACTATTTATTCCGGAAAACCGAATATAGATAAGTTTTAGCTACTAGTAAATAATCTCAATACAAAGTTAGGATTACCAATCCTACTTTGTATTGCTCACCAACAACATCAAATGTCAGCTCTAGGAATGCCAAGCTGTAAAAGGTTGCCCCATAACACTCTTAGAGAAATTCTAGGGTGCATCAAGCTATAAGGCGAAGCCATCAAGTTCGACACCTGCAAAATGCGATCGCCACTACTCGATCTGTTCGAGCAGCAACGTGCAACTTACTCATATACCAGTTGAGAAAGCGTACCATCGGGCTGCCCGCCCCTGCCATCTGGGTAATCCGCAGATCGTTGTTCGCAGCTATGCTCCAAGCGATGTCTACTACCTTAGCCGCCTCCTTGAAGAAACGTGCTTGCAGATTTTGGCTATCTAGATCGAGGCAATTTTGCAAAGCGAGGGACTCAAGGGCAGCAACCGTCATGCCTTGACCGTAGACAGGGTTAAAGCTGCAAATTGCATCGCCAAAAACCAAATAATTTTCGGGAAAACGCGCCATTCCTTCATAATGGTGGCGTTGGTTGCTTGGAAACTTATAGGGCAAATGAGCAATACGTGTAGGAGCCAGCCATAAGAAGCGCCTCCTACAACCAGGATGGCACTCATCCTGGTTGCAAAATAGCGGGGTTTGGGCATTGATATTTGCTAGCTCCTACACTTAGTCGCGATTGCTGGCGCGTTCGATTAGTGCATTTGAGGGGAGGCTCGGATCGAGTGCCTTACGCGCACTTTCAACGCCCACAACGGGTAAATTACCAGGATCGAGCAAGCCGAGTTGAACCAATACACTCGCCTGATCCCAGTAGATGTGTTCGTGGGCTAGCTTGTTGTCACGGAACTGAACGATCGCTACCAATGCCACTTCAACCTGTTTAAGAGTCGGAGCAATGCCAGGTAGCATCCAGTCCATTCGGATGGTATGAGTGAACTTAACCAGCATTTCATCGACAAGCCGATCGGTTCCAATCGTGCGCGAGATTGGGATTAGCTCCATGTCTGGCGGTATTTGTGGAATGCCGTATTTGGAATAAAATTCGCGCAGTGCTGGTTTCCCTACTCCCCCGGTCATTACCGGAATGTCATTAACATAAGCATCCTCAACCATCGTGGCAAGAGCATCTTCAACGTTGTGAGTACCAAACTCGTGTCGCAGATGCTCTTCCCAGAGTTCTTGCAAAAACTCCTGGGCTGGTGTCAGATTGCTAGTTGCCTTTCCATTTGCTTGTTCGTCTACAGATTGCTGTTTGACCATGATTGAATTCTCCTAGTTCTATCTATTTAAAGTGTATTGAGTTCCAAGGCTCGACTTCTTTCAAATTCTTACAATGATTTGTCAGATTCTTGTGGAATTAACGAACCTGAAGAAGGTGTCATTCCAGTGATTCGCTTAAACTGCGGTTCTTCCGGAATTAGCGTGCTAAATTTTAATCGCTGTCGGTAACTTTCTTTTAAAATCAAGGCTTACAGGCGCTTATAGTCGTGCATTTTAGTTAGAATGCTTTCCTTGTAGTCAAAAATGTCTGTAATAAAAGCCTGGTGGGAGTTTCAAGCTTATTTTTAAATAATTTAGCACGCTAATTCCGGAAGAGCCGCACTTTTTAATACTGCAAACACCTGATGAACTGATTTACAGTCAATATGTTATTCGGTTTTCCGGAATAAATAATAGTGTAAACCGAATAAATGCTTGCTGTGCGTTCAGTTTTTCTCAGTATAAACACGTGAATCATTTTACATATTTGAACGGAGGCACTGCTTATATAACTTTTACTTAACTTGCTTCCTATTAAATGTTTAAGTTTTTTCGCTCGAAAGCTTAAGCGGTTCGTAAGCGTTCAATATCGCTTCGTGGTGGCGCCCCGAACATACGAGAATATTCACGGCTAAACTGTGAAGCACTTTCATAACCAACCATGAAGGCAGCAGAGGTAGCATCCAGTTTTTCGGCAAGCATCAGGCGCCGCGCTTCCACAAGTCTTAACTGTTTTTGATACTGTAGCGGACTCATTGAGGTTACTTGCTTAAAATGTCGATGAAACGATGAGGGCGCCATTAACGCTTGTTCTGCAAGTTTTTCAACCCGTAATGGCTTGGTAAAATCAGTCCTTATCTCTTTAATTACCTCAGCAATACGCTGCATGGTGCTGCCAGATGTCGCAATTTGGCGAACTGCTTCGCTTTGTTCACCAACGAGAAGACGGTAATAGATTTCGCGAATAACCATTGGTGCCAGGAAAGCAATATCCTGTGGTGTGTCCAAAAGCTGTGTTAGTCTGATGACACAATCAATTAAAGATGGAGCAGCATTGCTGATATCCCAACCTCTTACTGAATTTTCTTTACTACCAGTCTCGAAGTTATTTTGAGTAATTATTTCACACAGTTGAGCAGGGTCTAGACTCACCTTTAAGCCTAGATACGGTTGAGCGGCTGTCGCCTCAATCACACATCCACATAGTGGTAAATCCACTGAGACTAATAGATATTGAGCGGCACCGTACTGATAAGTTTGTTCACCAAGCAGCGTTTGTTTTCTGCCCTGAACGACAATGGCTAGAGCTGGCTCGCCAATACCTTGCATCACTGTAAAAGTATCAGATTTACGTATAAATTTTAACTTTTTAATTAGTGTCGTGTGAGTCCCGTCTCCATTATCGTCAGTGTGCCGAGTGACTAATGCTGCTAGTTCTTCACACTTACGAACCGCTATGTCGTGGCTCAATGCGTCAATCGCCATGCCCCCATTCCTGAATTATTTAAATATTTTCATGGGCTTATTATAAAAGCGATTTCCATTAGTAACAAGTTAAACAAACGTGTATTTTGTCAATACATCTAAATGTAGAAGATAGTCACTAACGCTTCTTTGATAGGATTAGGCAATTATTTGAGAAGTTCGTATATTTGAGAAAAAGCTTTTCAAACTTATGATTAGTTCATGTTGAGGAAAGCTTATTAGACAAGGCAATGATGAAAGATAAGGGCAAAATCGCTTTGATAACGGGAGCAAGCCGAGGATTGGGTAAAAATACGGCTTTGGCTTTGGCAAAACAAGGGATTGGTGTGATAGTAACGTATCACAGCAGCCTTTCAGAAGCGAACAGCGTTGTTTCTGCAATCAAGCATATTGGGATCGCACTTCCAGTACTTAAGCGTCTGAATAAGAAGAATTGTTCAAGCAATGAACTAAACGATTATAGTCAAGGTTTTTAAGCGGCGCCTCGTACCTCAGTTGCAAATAGTACTATCACATTTTTGCCAAATCAGTCAAAAAATTACTTGGAAGTGCATAATCCGCTCAAGTACTTTTACTTATTACTAAATAGAAATTTATCAAGCTAGGATAAGGTCAGATGCTGAAAACAAAATCTGTAACGGAGAACTTTATTAGTACCAACCGAACATTAGCCAACGGATGAAAA
>JAAUTN010000552.1 GCA_012031415.1 Leptolyngbyaceae cyanobacterium SM1_4_3
GTTTTCCAGGAATTGATGCAGAACATTAGAGCGTACAAAACCCAGCCTGTTGCCTATCGCCCTCAGCAGGAAGACTGTCCTGCAAATGTTCGATTAAATCTAATTTTGCAAGGATACCTCTTGCAAGGACAGAGACAACTGACCCCCGTTGAACGAAATGATTTACTCAATCGATTTGCCCCTGAGCCGCGCCCGCCTGCTATCTCTGCTGAAGTAGACAAAATAGCCGTCCTCCGCCTATTCGATGACTTGCAAGATTACCATACGCTGAGGGCGCTCTATCGTCGCTGGCTCAGTCAGGTGACGGTATCGGAGGCATTTGCGCGTTCGGTGTTTGGCAGCAACAACAAACCAGAAAATACTGAAGTTGGCTACATCCTGCAATGGAACCAAGAGGACGTAGCTCCATCAGAACGATCGCTGAGTCAGGCAGACAGCGACGCTCTCAATGCTTTGACGGGCGATGTCGCGTTCCGTAACGCCATCCAACGGATGGTCAAGATGCTCGATGCTCAGAAACCAAAAATCCATCGTGAAACTGTGGTGCTCATGGGTGAGGATTTTCCCAGTTTGCCCAATCTTCAGTCCTTACCCCGACTCACGCTAACCTGGGTTCTGCGCTATCACGGGCTGATGACGGTTGCAGAAAGGCAACAACTGCGAGACCTACTGCCTTCAGGAGAAGATCCTGATATTGTGCAAACCCTATTCGCTACCAGCATGACCGAAAGCTTGCGAGGGGGTGAACTAAGAGTAATGACCCGCCGCAGTAGCGCCAAACCTAGCCCGCTCAAGCCGATTGATTCTAAACCTCTCTAGCCTATCCTGATTCTCAAGCTTGATCTGCCCTCGTCCCACTATTCACTATTGAAGAAGTCTGCCATGTCTCAAGCTTCCTCCGATATTGTCACCATTCAGGGCCCCCTATGGTCGGCTCAAGCCCGATTGCTTGATCTGGCTCACCCGCAACAAAACAAGGCACTGCGAACACTTTTTCTAGAGCATGTTAGCAACACGGCAAACCCTGCTTACCGTCCTGGTACGGTGATTGCCCTCTGCGATGTCCGGCAGGTAACTGTTCGACCCGGAGGTACACAATCAGGAGAAAGCTATGTGTGGAAGCAAACCGAGAACCGCCTCACAGAGCCACTCACCCCTGATCGAATTCGGGAACTGCTGAAGACTGGGCGACTGTCGCTGTTGCTGCTGTCACCTGACTACAAGCCCAACAAGCCTAACGATAAGCCAACCCGATTTACCTGTCTGACTGGCGAAATCTACCTCAATAGGCTGCATCCAGAGGCTAACGCTCGCCACAACTTGTTTAGTCACTTGCCCCTTGCCCGGTTGCCGATGTTGATCAGGTGCAATCTCGTTTGGATGCGCGAAACCGAGCGTCCGAACAGTGGAGAAAGCTAGCCAGCGAACTTTCGGTGCACAGCAGCGTTGTCTATTACGCTCAGGTGATCCTGCCCTGGAAAATTGCTGCAAATCAAGCGAATCCGGAGATCCTGCCCCTCTTATCTGAGCAAACTACAACGATTTCATCACCGTTTCAACTCACCCACAATTTACCGCCACCGCAGAACAGATTCTTTTGGGCGACTTGCAACTTACCCTGATCGAGAGCGCTTGACCCCTACCGAAGAACACCTGTGGATCAAACTTTGGCAGGCTCTGATTCAGCAGCTTAACCCACGTCACCCGCTCTATGGACGCAAAACAGAAAAGAACACCACAGCAGAAATAAATGACAACACTACAGAAGAAGCAACTAACAGCACTGCGGTAACAACTTATCCAAACTGGGTAACGCTAGAATTTCCCAATCCGAATCGGGTTCCGCGTCTATGGTGGCGAATCAATCAGCAGGCAAACACTTCCATGTTGAACCTGCAAGCCGATGAGGTGTACATCGTTCTGAGTGACCGTGCCCCTCTATGACCCAGAACCACCGACTTCCTTGGCTCGCATCATTCCTTCAGACGTGACGCTGCGTTTTGATGATAGCGCTGATCAGCAACCGCAAATCATCCTTGAAATTAAAGCAAAAGAGGTTGCAGCAGAATTACAGTCTGACTCTCATCTTCCCAAAATAACCTATCGCTTCAATGCGACTGATGTGAAGCATGGCGCAGAAGAAACGCTCTCGGCTTCCCATCTAAAAACCACCTTTAGCCCGGTAGAAACGCCGCAGTTTATTAGACAGACGCAGAATTTACCGACTCCAGAATGGTCTTCGGGCGACCAAGCGCACCCTGTCGAACCTGCTGTGGTTTTGGGATTTATGCCGCTAGAAAATGGCTGGGCGCAATTGCCCGTACCGAACCTCACTGAGCAGATTTATTTAGATAGCGAATCCAACCAAGAGCCGGAAGTAGACCGCGAGCCTCAAACGCAGAGCCACACTGATCCTCCCATCGCTCTGGTGCAGGGAGCTTTGTCTTTAGGAAATGACCGTCATGCTGTCTTGAGCCATTATGCCAACGAACAACCCTGGAGTTTAACCATCACGGATGCGGATGCTCTGCAAGGCACCTGGACTCTGACGATCGAGGGTTCTAGCCTGAAGCTAACCGCCATTTCCTTAGAGTTGCAGAATCCAGCGGTGATTTTAAACGGTTTTTTCTGGCTCAGCACCGGTCAACCTCGCTTGCAGGATGCCCTACCCGATCTCGATAACTGGGTTGCCGGACTGCGCTCTATTCCTCTGAAAACTGTTTCTCCTCAAGACGTGTTTCCCTCAGTGATGCTTTTGGAATGGCCAGAACTCACCCTACAGGTGCGAGCAGATGCAGCCATGCCGTCGGCAGCGTTAAAACCCTGGCAGTTTTCTTATACGATTGACCCCGACAATCTTAAAGAGCTAACGGACAAGAAAGTTTTACCAAAGAATATTTTCAGGAATGAATTGCCTTCAACCTTACCGCTGATTTGGCAACGCCATCCTTACCTACCAATGATTCAGGCTCTGCCCCTGACCCAGAATCAGCTACCAGCCAACTATCCCAGCGCAAGTCGGCAGTTGGTGCCCTATGAACTCGATGCCATCTCAACCGAATCTCCTCGACCGCAGGAATGGCGATTTGCAGTCACAAGCAATCAGGGGCTGAGGTCTGGCCGAACTGTATTGGAAAAACTCTCCCGGCTAAAGCTTGGCAGGAAACTTTTGATCTGCCCCTCGTGTCGCTTTCAGTACCAGGGCTAGTCTTAGAACCCTCAGCTAGCATAGCTTCCAATGATGGTGCTAACCCTGCCCTGCTGTTGCAATATCGCTTTGATCTCCCCTACACCGATGAAGTGAACGCTCTAGCTCAGTTGCCCAAGGAACCCGTGCAGCCAGAGCAGGTATCCCTTTGCCCGACTCTACTCCGCCAGCATCGCTTCAACCTCTGACCCGCGAAACGTTTGCTCAGCATTGGCAGCATTTGAGTACCCTGGCGAGCCTGTCGATGGCTGATGCTGTAAATGCTTTGGAGACACCATTACTATCTGAATATGACTTAGCTCTGATTTCCCGCGATAGAGCTGAAGATCTGCCAACCGCAGGAAGAAGTTTGGTTGTAGTTGCGAAAATTGGCGATTCCTATCACGCTCGCATTTTCGATTGCACTGGAACCCTGGTACTCGATAAAGGAAACGGTGAGTTTTCGCCTGATGGAACGCTGGTGCAAAAATTAGATGCAGCACTTCGCAATTCATTAGAGAATAAATTAACTGATGCCTCAACGAAACATGAACTGATACAAAAGGTGACATCCAGTTTAAATTACACGTTCAAAGAACCCGTCTTAATTCAGAATTTGATTGAGCCGTTAGAATGGCCCGTGCAGATCGGGTTTAATCTCACCACCTATCCCGGTACGATCAACCTGCA
>JAAUTN010000553.1 GCA_012031415.1 Leptolyngbyaceae cyanobacterium SM1_4_3
CGTGCGGAATGATTCAGGAGCAGTGCGGAATCGTCGAGCAGCTATGCGGAATCGTTGAGCAGCATGCGGAATCGTTGAGCAGCTATGCGGAATCGTTGAGCAGCTATGCAGCATAGCTGAGGATTGCGGATTAAATGACCTGTGGGGTGGGTGTCTCACCCGCCCGGACGGGCAAGATGCCATCTCACAAAATGTGCCGTTTATTTAGCAGAACTTACGTATTCCTCTGTAGAACAAGGGGCTTAAGCCCCTTGTTCAGTGAAACTTCATAAAGAATTGTCCTAACCTGGGCAACTGATAGCTGCGCTAGCCAACCCTGGGACGGGTTACAGACTGGCGGAAGAGCGATCGAAAACTAGCATCGCGATCGCCCAGTGTTTCGTAAAAGAAGAATGAAACACCAGCAAACTGCTGCTCGCGTACCGCCTGTACCTGTGTTTGAATTTGTTCCATACTCACAGGACGATTTCTCAATCCTGTCAGAATACCGATCGCAACCGGAATATGAGTTTTAGCAAGCTGCATTTCTGGGCGCTGTAGCTCACTCGTAAACCGCTCAAAGTCATCTCGATAGACCTGAACGATTAGCTCCTCAATTAGCCCTTGACGCTCCCAGGTAAACCAATCCTGCAAGTACGTTTCGTAGGCAAACTCCCAGGGGTTAGGCGACAGAGAAACAATAGCGCGTGGCTTTTGCGCTTTGACCGTGCGAAAAACTTCGGTCATCAGGCTGGTAATTTGATCTGCCCGCCACCTCACCCATTCCAAATCATGGGGATCATCGGGCGGTGAGTTACCGCCATGTTCCTGCTGATAAAGCCGCACGGTGTAAGAATCGTAACCTAGCTCCACAGGCATCCCAAAGTGGTCATCAAACTGGATGCCATCTACATCGTAGTTCGTGACCACTTCGCGAACCAAATCCAGCAGCATTTGCCGCACCTCTGGATGGGTTGGGCTAAGCCAAACTCGCGGATGGGTTCCTTCGTAAATGACCTGCCCACCATCTAACCGATTTGTCACCCAATCAGGATGACGACTAACCAGATCAGAATCTGCTGGAGCCATCAGCCCAAACTCGAACCAGGGAATCACAGTTAGCCCGCGTCGATGACCTCGGATGACTGCTTCGGCTAGCATATCTCTTCTCGCTAAACCTGGATGTGGGTCAATCGATCGCCCCACCACCCGCTCTGCAACCTGACTGGGATAGAGCGTATAACCCCAATTCCAAACGGTAGGGTAGATTGTATTAAAGTTCAGCTGCTTCAACCGCCGAATTGCCAGGCCTAAGTTGTCTCTGGAGAACAGCACATCACTGTCGATGTTGGTCAGCCAAACTCCTCGCAGTTCTGCGGCTGGGGAGGCAGTCTGGGAAGTAGATTGAGCGCTTGCCGGGGAAAAAGAATGTCCAATCAGCGCCACTGCCAGTCCCACCCCTAGAAGAACTGTCAGCCACCACCGACGATACCCGTTCAAATTGTCACCCTCACTTTTAGAGTAAATTCTGTCTCAAGTTTGCTGCGCTGTCTAAGCAGATGCGGGCGATCGCCACCCAGGTTCCTTGTAGAGTTTCCCTAAATTGCTCCAATAAGTTGCCAAAACCCTGGCAAAATAGTACAAGGGTACTTATTCGTCAGGCAGCAATGCTACGATCTGGTCTACAAATTTTTGGTGATCTACGACAGGCTTGGAGATATAGTCATCAGCACCGCTTTGCTTCAAAAAGTTTTCGCGATCGCCCTCCATTGCGTGAGCAGTCACCAAAATGATTGGTAAGCTAGCGGTCTGAGGATTAGCCTTCAACATCTGCGTAATTTTAATGCCGTCTACAGGTTTACCCTGGTAAACACTGCGAGACAGAGAAACATCCATCAGAATAATATCGGCTCCCCTCGCGTGGGCAATTTCCATGACTTCATCCACGTTTTCTGTATGCTTAACCGCTAATCCACCGCGTTTAGTCAAAATCTTGGAGAAAACCCGAGCATTGATCAAGTCATCCTCCACAATTAAAACAGTTTTCATGACGCTTTCCTTTTTAGTTAATCTCAGGATGAAGCATTTTCAAGCCCTACGGTTTGATACTACTGCGAAATTTACCCTAAACCGCTCAGCCAAGTTAGTGAAACTAACTGACCCTTCATACCTTAATCTTTATCTTTGCAAGATATTCATACAGAGTAATAGTTTGCGATCGCCTAAATTAGCTTACTGAGCTTGTAGGACAGTTACAGGACAAGTGATTCGGAATTTCAGAAGGAACAGAACTCATGGCTAAGCAGCTTGATATGCTCCCATCAGGACAAGTAATTGCAACGGCACTGCATACGGAGGTGCAGCGGTCGTACTTAGAATACGCCATGAGTGTCATCGTCGGTCGGGCCCTGCCCGATGTGCGAGACGGGCTTAAACCCGTACATCGGCGCATTCTCTATGCTATGCACGAATTGGGTTTGACCCCCGATCGCCCCTACCGTAAATGCGCCCGCGTCGTCGGTGATGTGCTGGGTAAATATCACCCGCATGGCGACCAGGCGGTTTACGATGCCCTGGTGCGAATGGTGCAGGACTTTTCTAGCCGCTATCCGCTGCTGGCAGGCCACGGCAATTTTGGCTCGGTAGACAACGACCCGCCCGCAGCAATGCGCTACACCGAAACGCGCCTAGCCTCCATTGGCAACGAAGCGCTGCTGACTGAGATCGGGCAAGCGACTGTCGATTTCATTGGCAACTTTGACAATTCTCAGCAAGAACCGATCGTTCTGCCTGCTCAACTGCCCTTCCTGTTGCTCAATGGCTCTTCTGGCATCGCAGTCGGTATGGCGACTAATATCCCGCCCCACAACCTGGGAGAGGTGATTGACGGATTGATTGCGCTGATCGATCGCCCTGACTTGTCAGATGAACAGTTGCTCTCACTCATTCCCGGGCCCGACTTTCCCACAGGCGGAGAAATCATTGGTACTGAAGGCATTCGAGAAGCCTACCTGACTGGACGAGGCAGCATTCCCATGCGAGGAATCGCTCGGTTTGAGGATGTGCCGGTAGGTCGAGGGCGGCACCGTCGAAATGCAATCATCGTCACAGAGCTACCTTACCAGGTGAATAAAGCTGCCTGGATTGAGAAAATTGCTGAGCTAGTTAACCAGACCAGAATTGAGGGAATTGCCGACATTCGAGATGAGAGCGATCGCGACGGAATGCGGGTTGTGATTGAACTTAAGCGCGAAGCCCAGGCCCAGCGAATTCTCGATAAGCTCTATAAACTTACCCCGCTCCAGAGCAATTTTGGCGTAATTTTGCTGGCGCTGGCAGACGGACAGCCTCGCCAAATGACTCTGCGCGACCTGCTTCAGCATTTCCTTAACTTTCGGGAAGAAACGCTCACCCGCCAGTACAACCACGAATTGCAGAGGGCTGAAAATGACGTTCACCTGCTAGAGGGTTCGCTGCGGGCCCTGGAAAACCTAGATGCGGTAATTGACATTCTGCGAAATGCGCCCGATGGCAGCACGGCTAAGGTGACGCTTCAGCAGCGATTTGAGTTTAGCGATCGCCAAGCTGATGCCATCCTTTCCATGCCCCTGCGCCGTCTCACCGGGCTAGAGCGACAAAAACTGCAAGACAACTACGACCAGCTTACTCAGCGAATGCAAGAGCTACACGAACTGCTCAACAATCGGCGAGAGTTGCTCAAAGTACTGAAAAAGACCTGCGTACCCTCAAGCGCAAATACACCGACCAGCGCCGCACTCGCATTCAAACCGAAGCAGAACGCGCCAAAGAGTCTAAGCGTCTGGCAGAAACACCGCTGATGAGGTCGAGGTTGAACAAGCCGTTGTTCTAGAATTCACCCAC
>JAAUTN010000121.1 GCA_012031415.1 Leptolyngbyaceae cyanobacterium SM1_4_3
AAAGTCAGCCACTTGACCGTACTTTGGAGAATTTGCAGGCCTATGGCGATTCGCCGAAAGCAAAGCCGTCATCACTCACGATCCGCTACCTGAACTGATGGCAGACTCGATTCAACTCACCCAGCTTTTCCAAAATCTATTAAGCAACGCAATTAAGTTTCGCAGCGATCGCCCCCCAGTCATTCACATCGGCGCTGTTCAGAAAAATGAGGCGTGGCTATTCTCTGTCCAGGACAACGGAATTGGCATGGAAAACAAACACAGCGACCGCATCTTTGCCATCTTCCAGCGATTACACAGCCGCACCCAATATCCCGGTTCTGGAATTGGGCTTGCCATCAGCAAAAAGATCGTAGAGCGTCACGGCGGTCAAATTTGGGTCGAGTCTACCGCCGGAGAAGGCACTACCTTTTACTTCACCATTCCAATGAGCAATACCGTTTAACCCTCAACGCCCTCAACACCACGTTGCTCAATCGTTTTTCTAGCTTTTTCAGCACGGGTTGTGGCTTCTGCCATCACTTCTGGCATATTTTCCAGCATTTCCCCTGGATAGTTTTCTAAAACTTTGGTGGAAAGGGAAATTCGCCGCTTTACATCATCCAGGTCAATGATCACCGCCTTAATCGGCTGACCCACTTCAAACCCAGCATTGAGCGAGGCGACATAGTTCTTGCTCACCTGATTGATGTGAATCAAGCCCGTCATGCCGTCAAAGTCCACAAACAAACCGAAGGGCTTGATGCCGACAATTTTGCCTTCTACAAGCTGACCCATTTCAAGCTGACCCAGACTCGCCGCTTGAGATGCTTGCCGCTGAGAAACCACTAGCTTTTTGCGGCTGGGGTCAACTTCCAGAAATGCAACGGTTAGCGCTTTACCGACTAAAGATTCTAAGTTGTCTCGTTCGATTAGGTGCGATCGCGGAATAAACCCCCGCAGCCCCAGCACATCCACCGTTACGCCACCCTTATTCAGCCCATTCACCCGCGCCTGCACGGTCTTGCCGCTCTCCTGCATTTCGGCAAACTGCTGCCACAGTTGCTTAATCTGCATCTGCCGAATCGAGAGCGTTACCTGCCCCTCAGCATTTTGCTCCTTGATAATCATAAACTCCCGCTCTTCATGCAGCGGCAGCGTTTCAGACAGGTCAGTAACCCGCTTCAGGGAAACTTCTTCGAGGGGCAAAAATGCTGCGGATTTGCCGCCAATGTCAACATAAACGCCATCACTCTCATAGCTATAGGCTTTACCACGCACCACCTGTCCTGACTGGAACTGGTAGTCGTGCTGTTCGAGGGCTTTGGCAAAGTCGTCAGAGGAAAAGGACAAGTCAGCCTCCTGGAAACCGAGCAGTCATTGAATTTGCCAGAGGAGCATTCACTGAGCGTGAGTCACCACAAGCAATTGAGTCTTTTCAATATAATCAATTCTTGACGGATTCGGCAGGGAGTCTTTACGCAAAATGATGTTTATGCCTGCTAGCCAATAAGACGGACTCAATTCTAAGAACAGTCTGAAGTTGATTAGGTTATCTGAGAGCTCGCACCAGATTGGTCTGTTGCCCTATGACCCGCCCTGGAATCAATTCCGGGCTAAAAGCTTAAGTCAGTTAAAACTGACTAAAATGCCCTCTATAGCAATCTTCTTTGGTTTGTGAAAAGATGATTCGTGAAGGTGCCCGCCCTCCGGGCGAGCACCTTCACGAATCATTTAGGATCGCTATAGCAGATCAGTTCAACTCGTTTTAACGAGTTTTAGCTTTGAGCCTGAGATTGATCTCAAGGCTTTAGTGCAATCCTTCCTGCCACTGATGCAAAATCTCAGTTATGCTAACGCTGACCTAACCTGGATTAATGCTTTGAGAACTGCCCCATGACTCAAGAAGATTTAGAGTCTGCAAAACAGGTTAAAGCTCTTGTTGAGCAAGCCCGAAAAAAAGCAATAGATAGACGGTATCAAGAAGCTTCTGCTGATCTTGATCAAGCTATTCAACTGAATCCTGCTGATGAAACAGCACATTTGATGCAAGCAAATGTTCGAGTGATGCTTGGTGATTTGCATGGAGCCGTTAAAAGTTATGAGAAAGCTCAGGAAATTTATCTGAATAAGGGAGAAAGGCAGAAGGCAGAAATATTAGAGCAGCCCAAGCAACAGCTTCAGCAGGAATATTCCGAGAAACTTGGCGCTGTCGATGCGATTGACCGGAGTGCTACGTTGGCTGACATCCCTGACCTTTCCACAGGTAGGGGAATGCGGCAAATTACAGCAAAACGAGCAAAACGGATTCTGGCATCCTTACCCTACCAACAAGATCCCGACTTTGCACAACAAACTCGATCTGGCAATGCTTTTGTCTTGAAGAATGGAGTGACGTTAACTTCAAGTCATAGCTCAAAGTATTGGACTTACTACAGTCAAGCAGGAAGAAAAGCTCACCTGGAATTTCTTGCTAATTTTGATAAGGAAGAATCGTCAATGAATTTTCTCCGCCCCTGGTCAACAAGACGCGGTATTGAAACTACGGACTATAACAACTTTGTAATCCTGGTTCGCGCTGGATTGAGTAGTCTTGCTGATTTCCTAAGTGCGCGTGCTGTTGAAACTGTTCCAGATCCAATTGGTCAAACAGTGACAGTAGGTAATGAGAATGCCTTTGCCTTTCAACTTCAGGAACATCCCTGGTCTATCGTGATTGGTACTTCCGCATTAGAGCAACTACCAGTCCCCCTCTCTCAAACGCTTGGGGTTGATGTTATTGCATATACTTGTAGTGATACAGCGGGCTGCATCGGGTATGAACTATATAGGCAAGGAACAGTAGTTGAGGAGTATGCTGCTGGATCAGATGAACCGCTCCACTTCCATTCAGATATCCGTCAGGTTGACGATATGCTCTTGGAGGACTGCTACGCCTTCATAGAGGAGTTTTTTCTAGACCATGATGCCTATGAGCCAGCAATATCTTATCAGCAGTTTTTTGATATCGCTTATCCACAGTTCCGCTTGCAGCCAAACTCAACTGTAACGATACGGTCGCCAGAGTTTAGGCTTGTTCTCCCTGGCGGTTCAGATGCGGTCAGCGTTCCAGAATTTGAGCGAGTTTACTTTGTAGATTGGCTTAACAGGTTGCGGAAGAGGTAAAAATTACATGATTAGAGCAGGTAAGCATAGAGAGCGATCGCCCCAACCCCATCCAAAACTACCGTCCAAATAGCTAATTAGTAGTCAGTTGCAGCAGCAGCATGGGAAAAGTCGGTGAGAGATGCACTGTGAAACAGTTCTCTCTTGGAAGTATTGCCTTGATCCCGAAATCCAAATAGGACTGTCTAATCAGATCTGCCCTTCTTAAAAGGAACCCGGAACCCAAAACTGCAAAGCTCTGAAAGGACTAAAATCTCTGTAATTGATCGTCCAAACGGGACAGCGGTAACGGAAGGCAATAGTAATAACTGCGGCATCTTCTAAACTGCCACGCCAACCTAAAAGGCTTTTGCTTAGAGTTTGGAGGTCAGATAGATCCTCTTTTTGGATGGGAACAGTGTAGCGCTGCGTAACCATCACTTCTAAAGTTTGTTGAGCCAAATTTAGGCTAACTCGCTGTAGCAGCCACTTATAAACCTCAAACACTACAGGTATCGGTGTGAGAACTAGGGTCTTGCTGGCGTTTAATTGCTCGAATCCTGCGACACATTCTGCGTGTTGTGGATCTTTTGCATAAAACAACGCGATTAGAGGGCCTGCATCAATAACCAACTGCTTCAAACCAAATCCTCTGCTCGTTCGCTTGCGTTTCGAGGAGATTCAGCCACAATGCCTGATAGTGCCAAAAGTTCGGACAGATCTCTAGGATGAAGTTTCATCTCTAAAACATCCATAACCAGGCTAGATAGCGTTTCGTCTGGATGTTCTCGAAGATATTGATCTAAATGCTGTGCCAAGCTTTCGGATAACTCGACCGTTCGTTGAATCGTCATATACTATTGCTAGCCACTTTTCTAGTTAGAAATATTCTAATAGCTCTCGTTGAAGTGTTGGTGTAGACCCTCCATCTCACAGTGTCCTGGATGCACTAGCTCTAAAGGCACTACGCCAGACGCTATTAAAAGGAAAAAGATTCGATTGGCGATCGCCCAATCTAGCCCCGATTCTGGCGGCACTTGCCCTGTATGCCTGGTATCAAGCAGCTCAAAAAGCTCAATGGAAAAACCTGATCGATGTTCAGCAAGTTTATCCAAAGGCTGAAGCAGTTGGAAATTTCACAGTTTTCAACATCAAGGGAAATCGATACCGACTCATCGTTGATCTGCTTTATTCGTCTCAAAGAATTTACATCAAATATATTTTGACTCACGCTGAGTATGACAAGGACCGATGGAAAGATGACCCATACTTTTGATGCACAATCCTATACGGACTTGTTAATTCGATATCAGCCTAAACCGATCGTAACTGAATCAGAAAATGATCGGGCGATCGCCCTTGCTCAAGAACTTGAACATCGCTCCTTAAGAACCCCAGAGGAAGAGGTGTTTCTAGAGCTTTTAATTACTTTAATTGAAAAGTTTGAAGCTGAAAATTACCCTATTTCTACTGGAACTTCCAGTTCAATTTTGCATCACCTCCTGGATGCAAAAGGTCTAGATGAAACTGGCTTAATTCCAATCTTGGGAACGGAAACAGCAGTATCAGAAATTCTCACGCATCAAAGACCTATCCAACTGGATGAAGCCAGAAAACTCGCTCAGTTTTTTCATGTAGAGCTTGATCTATTTCTCGATTTGAGTTGATTGCTTAATGAGAGCGATCGCTGCCGACCAACACCGTGAAATCTTGGGCTGTAATGCTGGTCAGTGAGAATTAATCGGTTAAAGGCAGTCTTAGCCTAAGAGCGTAGTTGAAATGGTTGCTTCTCGTCAAGGTGGGAAGCTATGAATTTTTGAGGAAGTAAGGGGGGCGATCGCCCTTCGCGCAGGTATTTTTGCTAGAAATTGTAAACAAAAACAGGTTTAAGAGTTTAAAACCTGATTTTTAAATTCAAAACAAGGTTTACAAGTTTAAAAACCTGTTTTTAAACTTCAAAACAAGGTTTAAGAGTTTAAAACCTGGTTTACGAATTCAAAATCAGGTTTACGAGTTCAAAATCAAGTTTTTGAGCTTAAAACCTGATTTACAAACTCAAAATCTGATTTGCGACTTTGTAATCAGGTTCCTCAAAAGAATTTGTACAAGTCCAACTCGTTAGGATGCTCTCGTTGGAGCGAGAATGTTTAACCTGAGGATAACCTTGATGCGATCGCCCTCAATCCAGTGCTAGATCTTTTTCTAAGAATTTTTCAAAAGCTCAATGAATTCTTTAACGGTTAAATCTGCATCGTTGAGGATACTCTTGAGTGTTTTTAAATTGAGAATCGTACTGCCATGATAGGGTACAGTTACTTTTCTGCCTCCGGCATTCTTGTAGATTTTGTGACTTCCGCTTTGTCGAGCCAAAGCGAACCCTATCATCTCTAAGACTTTGATAACTTCTGTCGCTGAAACTCTAGGAAGTCGAGAACTCAAACCTGTACCTCCACAGTTGTCAAGCTCATCTGAGAAAATTTAGGAACCTCCTCACCATTCGCTATTCTGTCTTCAATGTGTAGAAGAATTGCATCCTGAATATTTTGCAGAGCTTCCTCATAGGAGTCGCCTTGTGTGTAGCAGCCTTGCAACGTTGGGCATGATGCAAAATAGCCTTCTTCGTCCTTTTCAATTACGACAGGAAACTGAAAACGGTTCATACATCACAATTTAATTATGGGTGTCTCTATTGTACTGGCTGCAAGTAACGGGAGATTTCTTCACAACGCCTGACAACACCAAAAGCTCAGACAAATCTCTAGGATGAAGTCTCATCTCTAAAGTATCCATAACTAGGCTAAACAGCGTTTCATCAGGATGCTCTCGAAGATAATGATCTAAGCGTTGTGCCAAGTCATCCGGTAATTCGATCGTTCGCTGGATTGTCATATGCCATTGCCAGTTACTCCTTCCAGTTAAAGCTATTTTAATAGCGCTCGTTCATTCAGGAGGCGGGATTGTGACATTCGAGCAGAAGCTTCGGTTGATTCTAAGGACTATCTGCTGAATGCAATGCCTTTACAGAGGACATTCTCCATTACTGCTGAAGCCGCCAGATGATGACCACAATCACTAATCCCGCCACAAACCAAAACACAAAAGATGCTTTGAACTGTTGAAATAGATAAAGTGGAAGAGTAATTAAAAGAGCAATCAAAAAAATCGCTTCAAACAGGACATACTTCAACCAAACAAGCCACTCCTTAGCTTGAATAAATGATTCAGTCCAGTTTTTGCCCTGTTGCTCGAGGTGTCTGAACCTGTGTTTACTGATGTGTGGAGGCAGGATTGCATCAGCTGGTAGGTTTAGCGACTGCCAAGTCTTCACGGCTGCAACCTTACATTTATGTCCTTTTCGGATTCTGCCTCGTCGCTGATAAAGACAACCAAGATTCCATAGCGAAATAGCTTCTCCGTTACGATTGCCAATCTGGCGATTTATCTCTAACGACTGCTGATGGAAAGCGATTGCCTGCTGGCCTTGCCCGAATGACCCGTATGCATTGCCTAGACCAGACAACGAAAGCGCTTCGCCCATGCGATCGCTAATCTGGCGCATAATCTCTAAGGACTGCTGAAGGAACTCAATCGCTTGCTGGTATTGCCCAAGTGAGTAGTACGCACCACCCAAATTGTTTAGGGAATTGGCTTCTCCTTTGCGATCGCCAATCTGGCGCTGTATCTCTGAGGACCGCCGATAGAAGTCGATTGTTTGTTGGTATTGTCCGAGTGAATCGTACGCACCACCCAGATTGTTACAAACAGCGGCGTAGTCTTGACGCTGCTCTAGAGTAGGTTGCCAGTTCGTGTGCAGTTGGCTGTAAAGGTCAACCAGAATCTGATAGTAGCTACGTCGCTGTAAGAAGCTGTCGCAAGCAAAGACGGTTGCAGCGGCTTCAGAATAACGCTTCAGTTGACACTGGTGATAAAACGCTTCCTCATATTCAGCAACGGCTGCTTGAGTATCCTCTGTGGCAAATTTAGTTTTACGATGGTTCCAGAAGTAGGTAATAGCGCGTTCGTGAGCGGGCGTGAGGTCGTTAGCCCGTTTTTGGACAAATTCTTGAATGCAGGGCTGGAGCCGAAACACTCGTTGCCCCTGTTGATTTCGTTCTGGTAACGCTTGCAGCAGAGAGCGTCGCTCTAGGTCATCTAGGTCGGCATCGCTCACGGATGGTTTTATCGTTTCTGTCACCAGTGCCGTTGCAACTTCAGCGCTAAAGGCTCTCCGCAAGACGCTGACCTGGGTCAAAAGATGCTGGTTTTCTGGCGTGAGACGATTAAAGCTCCACTGCAAAACGCGATCGACACTAATTTGCGCTTCGCCCCGATGTTTCCCTTCCAGTTGCAGTAAATCAGTGTGCTGACTGAGATGGTTAACCCGACGTTCTCCCGGTCGATATTCTTCTCGCAGCCAGCCTGCAATTAGGGTTAGCGCCAGTGGGTTTCCCTGTACCTGTTCTGATACCGCTGCTCGGTTTTCGTCGGTGTCTTCTATCTCCAGGTCTTTTAGCATGGCTGCGCCCTCAAGGGGTGCTAAGCCTTTTTCTAGTGTTAGCCAGCGCGATCGCCGCCAGCCAAAATACTTGGGCGGATATTCTCGACTCGCTAGCAGCAATACGCTTTCACTGCCCAAATTTTGAAATCCCTCAAAAAAAGAGTCATAGCCGCTCTGCCATTCGCCCGCTGTCGTCAACACCGATTCAAGGTTGTCGATCGCCAGCAAATAGCGCCCCTGCTGCAACAGGCGCAGCAGTCGCGGAATTAAGTCTTTTTCCTCAATCGCTTTAACTTGTTCAGGCAATACACCAAACTCTTGCAGTGCCCGCTCTGCTAAAGCTGTAATCGAGGTGCCTGTCCGCACATCTGCCCAAAATTTACCCGCGAATCCCAGGCATTCAGCAAACACCTTTGCGGTCAGGGTTGATTTACCAATTCCGCCCTCACCGCGAACGCTAGCGATCGAGATTATCCGGTCTGCCAACCAGGTGTTGAGTTCCAATAGCTCAGCTTCCCGCCCTTGAAACAGCCGCAGATCGGGAACGGGGTCACTATAACTCAGCGCTACTTTCTGACCTTCATGAATGGTGATGTGATTGGTTTGGTTATAGACCGTCCCCCGATTCACCACCCCAATCTTTTCAGCGATCGGCTCTGTCATTTACGGGTTTTCCTGCATTGTCATGATCAGAGTGAGATGTTATTGGTCTGATTCACAATCGTGCCTTGATTCACCACCCCAATTTTATCTGCCAGCTTTGTTAGGTTGGCGATCGCCCCCGGTTGAGCCTGCACTGCTGTCTGAATTTCCTGCGCTGCCTGCTGAATTTCTGCGTCATCTCGAGCAGCAGCCTCAACTTTCGTCACCAGTGTCGCCACTCCATAATCTTTCGGCTGTTGCTCTGCTAATTCCGGACTTTTTGCTACCGTTTCGATCGCCGCTGCTGTTGCCTGATCCTTTCGCCTCAGCGCATTTAGAAACTTACTCACCAATGCCCAAACGCTATCGCCAAGTTTGTCACCCGTTTTTTCAAAGGCTTTGGTAGCAATTAGGGTGGCAATTACTGTTGCAGTTAAAGGTTCCATTACTGCTCACTTTATATCCGTAATTTTCCGTAGCCAACCTAACTTATCTTCGGGTTAGTTAAGGGCGATCGAGATCACAGTATCTTTTTTCAAATGCTCAAAAAGCCCGGACGCACTTACAGTGTGCATCTCAATTTTGGTAGTGCAACGGGTTTTGCAGGTTATGAGAGCTAAGATCTGCGACTTCTCGAAGAAGTCGCAGATCTCAGTCCCTTGAGTAGTGAGAACTTACCGATCCTCATAGCGGCACAGCCTCGTGCAAAATGCGATCGCGGCTGCGTTCTTTCAGCATATCTACCGTCGCAATATCAACTTTGCGGTTGAGGAGTTGTTCTAAATCAAGTAACAGCCCACTTGGAAAGCAGGGAGGAATCTTCTCCAGGTCATAGTCCACGAGAAAATCAACATCGCTATCTTCCGTTGCTTCTCCGCGTGCGACTGAGCCAAATACGCGCACGTTGTAGGCTCCGTGTTTTTCCGCGATGGCGAGAATTTGCGATCGCTGTTCGCCCAGTAATTCTTTAATGCCTAAGCCTGTTTTGCTCGTCATACGTCTACTGCATTGAATGACTTGATAGTAAGCGATCGCCCTGCACTAAAGGTTTCATACTTTAAGACTAATCTGCATCAGCTTACGAACGTTCTATTCAGGCTACTCTACTCATTCCAAAATTCTTGAGCAATCAGTTCAATCGTTTGTTTAAGAGTGGGCAAATAGTTCTCGATAATATTCCATACTGTGTCTACATCCAGACTTAAATACTGATGTGCCAAAACATTTCGGAAACCTGCAATATTTACCCAATCTGTTCCAGGATGTGCTGCTTTCCAGTCGTCCGGGAGCTTTGCAACAGAATCGCACATTACCTCCAGGTTCCTGATTACAGCATCCTGTGTTTTCAAGTCCTCAAAAAAGCTGGACTTGCCTTCGACAAGATACATCTCAATTCTGGCAATGCAATCTCGAATATGAATGACGTAAACTCTTGGATCTTTCATAGTGAGACGGCTTCTTGAAGGATACGGTCTTTCAAAAAGTAGTGCAGCGATTTTGTCGTTACCACATCCACTTTACGATCAAGTAAATCTTCTAAATCGTGAATTAGACCAACCGGAAACCAGGGAGTAATTTTCTCCAGGTCATAGTCCACTAGAAGATCAATATCGCTATCTTCCGTTGCTTCTCCGCGTGCGACTGAGCCAAATACCCGCACGTTGTAGGCTCCGTGTTTTTCGGCAATGGCGAGAATTTGCGCTCGCCGCTCATCCAACAATTCTTTAATACCCAAGCCCGTTCTGCTAGTCATGCCTCTACCCAATCGCCTAACTCGTAGGCTGTTTAAGTCATATTCTGCTCGCAGATTGTCTTCCATGTCTAATTTATTCCTCTTCATGAGCTTTTTGGTCGCTTCAGTTTAGAAGAAGCTGGGGCTTCTCTGGAGCAGTTCCCAAACTGGAGCTTAGCAACCAGGAAAACCAGGGAAACCGAAGCTTGGGAGCAGAAATGTTTGGAAGCCAAAGAAAATAGGCTTAATTGATTCCTTGAATCTATCATGGTGAGAAAAGCTACTTTTGCAGACCTCCATGACCGATCTCAGCGTTAACCTCAACCGAGTTGCCTTACTGCGAAACTCACGAAACATTGGCATTCCCAGCGTTGTGAAAGCGGCGAGAATTGTGCTGGATGCGGGTGCCTATGGCGTGACGGTGCATCCTCGTCCTGACCAGCGACATATTCGCCCTGCGGATGTGGATGATTTGTCGGAACTGTTGAGCCAGCACTATCCGCAGGCAGAATACAACATTGAAGGAAATCCGCTGGAGCTGCCGTTTATGGATATTGTTTGTCGGGTTAAGCCAAATCAGTGTACGCTCGTGCCCGATTCACCAGATCAGGCAACGTCAGATCATGGCTGGGATGTCGTGCGAGATGGCGATCGCCTCATTCCCATCATTCAGCGGTTAAAGGACAATAACATCCGCGTCAGCTTGTTTATGGATGCTGACCCCGCACCAATGGCACAGGCTAAAAAAATTGGAGCCGATCGGGTTGAACTGTACACCGAACCCTATGCCACTGCCTTCCGAGAAGGGCAAGCGGATGCAATTCTACCGAGATATGTTGATGCAGCTAAGGCTGCTCTAGAGGTAGGATTGGGCATCAATGCAGGACATGATTTGAACTTAGAGAACTTGGGCAAGTTTTGTGAGGTTGTGCCAAATGTGTTGGAAGTCTCGATTGGTCATGCGCTAATGGCAGAAGCTTTAGAGATGGGGCTATCCAACACTGTGAAAGCTTATCTGAAGATTTTGTCTCAGGTCAGGTAATTGTTCTGCTGCTTCGTTTGGTCGTGTTGACGATGGCTTTAAAGATACTCAATCAGAAGTTTTAGCATCAAGTAGTTTGAGACGAAGTATGCCTATTACATTATGGCTATTTATGGGTGTTGCATTCGGAGTCGCTTTCGCAATAGTTGCTAGAAGACAGAAGCGCAGCAGGCAAACTGTTTTTGCGGCTGGTCTATTGATAACAGCATTAATTTATCTAGGTTTTGGTCTTGCGGGTGGTGCAAACGTTAATTGGTTAGTTACAGAAACTCTAGGGGTTGGAATATACGGTGTATTTGCACTATTAGGGCTACGCTACTCGCTGTGGTGGCTTGTTTTCGGATGGGCAATTCATCCTGCATGGGACGCAGGACTTCATCTGCTGGGCGAGGCGGAAGCGTTTGTTCCAATGTGGTACGTTGTTGCGTGCATCGGCTTTGATTTAATCGTGGTAGCATCCATCCTAGAAATAGTAAACGAGGAGTACTGGATGAATATCTCAAAACGCCTTCAACAGATTCTTCTTGCGATCCTCGCTCTGAATCTCATGTCTACCTGGCTACACTATACTGACAATGCCCTATTTCTGAATGAGTATCCCGGACCGGACTGGTTTACCCCGATCGGTGTTCTGGCTACTGTGATCGTGATGACCCCAATTGGGCTACTCGGCTACTGGTTGTATATTAGAAGCTCGTTCTGGCTAGCATATTTATTGCTAGGCGCTTACTCGATTACCAGTGTATCGAGTCCAGGACATTATCTTTTTCCGATGGTTACTCCAATGTCACTCAAAATGCACGGTCTGATTTGGCTTGATGCAGTTTCAGGACTCTCATTAATTGGTTTCTTGATATGGTCATGTGCTGTAATGCAAGAGTGGCGCAGTCCTAAGATGATAAATTAAGTGAACTGCACGATACATCAGCAGAACAATCACGTTGCACTGGAGCGTATCACATGGTCGGGTAGCTACAAAGCTTGTTTGTGTCTGGTGAGCCGGAACGTTAGGCTAAATTTAGAGAGATATCTGTTAGTGCCGATATGGATTTGCCCAATCTTGACGCTGAAACGATCGATCGCATTATTGAAATGGCATGGGAAGATCGCACCCCATTTGAGGCGATCGCCCACCAGTTTGGGTTAGCCGAAAAAGAAGTGATTGCGCTGATGCGGCGTGAGATGAAAACATCGAGTTTTAGAATGTGGCGCAAACGGGTGAGCGGTCGCAAAACCAAGCATTTGAAGGAACGTGACTTTCTGGTGGGGCGGATGCGATCGCAAAATCAAAAAGGGTCCTAGCATCGAAATGGTTATCCCTCTAACAATTGTTGGACTGAAATTTCAACCTCTGGAAACGCCAACGGATTAATTGTTCCAGTCGTCAATACAAGTTCTGACTGATAATCGCCACTGACCGGATCACGAAACACTTTTAGCTGATGATGCTTTAAGTCCATTACCCAATATTCACGAATTCCAGCCGTAGCGTAGGTTTTGCGCTTAATCTCAGTATCTTTAGATAGACTGGTATTGGAAAATTCAATCAGCCAGAAGATATTTTCAGGATAGGGATGATGGTGCAGATATTCCCTGCCGAGGGGTTGCACGATCGCTAAATCGGGTTCTGGCTCTGAATTACTGCTGATGATTGTAATGGGCTTACCAGGGCGAATGGTAACGCGATCGCCCAACACTTTCCTGAGGTAGTTATCCGTTTCGGTTGAGTAGTAGGCGTGGGGTTCTCCTTCTGGCGACATTTCAACGATTTCTCCGTTTAACAACTCCACCTGTCGATGCTCTAGAAGCCCGACCTCGATCATGTGGTGATACTCATCTAGCGTCCATTTGGCGATCGTCACACTCATGGCATTGCCCTCCTTATTTCTGATGTAGACTCATTCTTGCAAATCTAACGTCCCTGAAGAACTTGTGCAGCAGTGAGTTCTAATGTCTCCAGAAGAGGAGAGGCGATCGCCACATCACCTTCATACACTTTCTCCTCATACAGTCCTTCCACCCATTCCAAAATGGTAATTTTTTGCTGGATTGGATCAACAATCCAATATTCGGCAATGCCTCGCGCTGCATACTCTGAGCGCTTGTAACGATAGTCTCGATTGCCCTGTCCCGGACTCACTACCTCTACAACTAATATGGGTGGCGGCATATCGAGCATTACAGTCGAGCGACGTGCCCCCTCCAGTGCCGTTGCCAACTCTTCTGACAGTACCATCAAGTCGGGAAAGCGTGTGGTTGCTCGTGAGCCGCTGACTACGATTTCAGTTCCAATCCTTAACCGATATGGGGGAATGCCTTGCTGTAGGAAAAAAGCAAATAATAAAGATGCAATTCGTCGATTCAAATCACTCTCTGGAGGCATGACGACTAATTCTCCATTCTCCAGTACGTATTGAGTATCTGTGCCATCATCGTAGTTGAGGTATTCCTCAAGCGTCATCTTTTGGGATGTGATGGTCATCGTAGCCATGCCTCCTGAGAGCAGGTATGTTCCTTATCCTAGCAATGCTAAAACATAAAATCAGCTAATTAGGTGCCTGAGCGATCGCCACTTCCAGTAGAATTCAAACTTGGCGGCAAGTTGACGTTAACGTAAAAGTTGTGATACAAATAGATCGTGAACGAAAAAATGCGGATAGGAGAACTTGCAGAACGGGCTGGCGTTACGCCTCGCACGATTCGCTATTACGAAAGCCTGGGGCTACTTGGGCCAAGTGAGCGTGAGGGGACGGGGTTTCGGTACTACACCGACGCTGAGCTATCTCGACTGCAAACCATTCACAACCTCAAAGGTTTGGGGCTGAGCCTGGAGGAAATCAGTACAGTGATGCCACTTTACTTTGAAGACCCGACTCGGCTAAGCGGCAAACGGAAGATTGTGGAAATTCTCAACGATCACTTGCAAGAAACTGACGAAAAAATAGAAGCCCTAACCCAGTTTCGCTCCGAGCTACAGACCAATATCACTCGTATCCAAAAATGGATTGATGAGCATAGTGAGAGTCAGTAAGTTTTTCACCTGTTAGTCTAACGTGGTATAGAGAGGTCTTTTCGTTAAATCTTCTTTATCCAATTTTCTAGGCTTTGTTTTGTATCTAAATTATGACGTTGACGTAAACGTTCCAAAACAATAAAGAGTATAGATCGCAGTTTTCCCAGTTCTTACAAAAGGTTGAACGTTGTATTGGAGCATTCAGCTATGGTGTCTTTTCAAGAGTTGTCTCAACAGTCACCTCAATCTTCAGAAGCTAGCCGATTTGAACGAGGTTTAAGCAAGCTTAAAGAGATAGACGGGGCGGCGGGCGATCGCGTCATTGAGAGTTTGCAGCAGATTGCCCCTGATCTAGGGCGTTACATCATTGAGTTTCCGTTTGGAGATATCTACTCGCGTCCTGGCTTAGATTTGAAGTCTAGAGAAATTGCCACGATCGCTGCTTTAACCGCACTTGGCAATGCTCATCCTCAACTCAAAGTTCACATTCATGGCGCTTTAAACGTAGGATGCAGCCGCGAAGAAGTGATTGAGGTGCTGATGCAAATGGCAGTATATGCTGGATTTCCTGCCGCTCTCAATGGGATTGCCGCAGCGGGAGAAGTATTTGCTGAACGGGATAAAGAAAAAATCGTTGAGACGAGGGAAAGTGAGACATTATGACAACTCATTCCGCTTGGTATTACAACGATATGCAGCAGGTTGGCACTGATTTTGAAGATGTTGCTCAAGTTGAAGCCTACGATCGCAATCAAACCTCATCCAGTGCTGAGAAAAGCCAAAAGTTAGTCGCTCAATTGGGCATTTCAGCAGGGCAAACCGTCATCGACCTGGGCTGTGGAACGGGGACTTTTGCGATTCAAGCGGCGATCGCAGGTGCCCATGTTTATGCGATCGATGTCTCTCTTGCAATGCTCACCTTCGCTCAGCAGAAAGCACAACTCGTAAATGTTGAGAGCAGCATTGAATTTCATCATGGAGGATTTTTAACCTATGAACATACCGCTGCTCCAGTAGATGTCATCGTCACTCAATCTGCATTACATCATCTGTCAGACTTTTGGAAGATGGTGGCATTCCTCCGCATGGCTAATATGCTCAAGCCTGGTGGCATCTTTTACCTGTGGGATACTGTGTTTTCATTTCACCCAACAGAGTATCAAACTCGCATTGGTGATTGGATTCAGCGTGTTGCAAAGCCTCCGGGTGAAGGTTGGACTGCTCAAGATTTTGCCACTCACGTTCGCGAAGAATACACTACCTTTGGCTGGATTCTCGAACGGATGTTGACTGACGCAGGATTCACCATCAAAACGGCAAATTATGTGACTCCGGAGTATGCCGAGTATATTTGTAGAAGAGGATGAGAGATGAAGGCGATCGCCAATCAAACGATTCTAATTACCGGATCAACGGACGGTATTGGCAAACAAACTGCTCATGACTTAGCCAAAATGGGTGCAACTGTTCTCCTACATGGGCGCAGCCGAGAAAAGGCAGAATCTGTCCTCGACGAAATTCAGCTCACAACTGGAAACAATAAACTGAAATATTACCTGGCAGATTTGTCTTCACTCACCGAAGTGAGACGGCTATCAGAAGCAGTACGAGCTGATCACAAGTATCTGGATGTTCTCATCAACAATGCTGGAATAGGCACAGGTAAACGCACAAATACTACTCGTGAATTGAGTCAGGACGGTTATGAATTGCGTTTTGCAGTGAATTATCTTGCCCCTTTCCTGCTGACTCACCTGTTGTTGCCCAGTTTGCGTCATATAACACCCACTCGAATTGTGAACGTCGCTTCTGTAGGGCAAAGTCCACTTAACTTTGATGATGTCATGTTAGAGCAACAGTACGACCCGATGAAAGCCTATTGTCAAAGCAAATTGGCACTCATCATGTTTACTTTTGATCTGGCTGAACAGCTTAAGCATGAGCAAATCACGGTCAACAGCCTGCATCCCGGCTCGCGTCTCGATACCAAAATGGTACGTGAAATGTTTGACTCAGCCTGGGGTAATGTGCAATCAGGTGTAGATGCTGTGGTCTATGTTGCAACTGCACCCGAATTGGAGAGTGTGACAGGCAAATATTTTGACCAAAAAGACGAGGAGCAAGCGATCGCCCAGGCTTATGATTGCGAAGCTCAAACCAAACTTTGGCGACTGAGTGAAACGTTAACTAAACTGTCAGTTCTTCACTAACCACCAAATTTAATTAGGAGAATCACAATGAAAACTCGCACATTAGGTAATCAAGGATTGGTTGTTTCAGAACTCGGACTCGGCTGCATGGGGATGTCGGAGTTTTATAGCGGACGGGATGAAGAAGAGGCGATCGCCACTCTCCATCGTGCCATTGAACTGGGTGTCACCTTTCTCGATACGGCTGATATGTATGGCCCGTTCACGAATGAAAAACTTGTGGGTAGAGCGATTCAAGACCGTCGCGATCAGGTTATCCTTGCCACCAAGTTTGGCAATGTTCGCACTGAAGGTGGTGGCTGGGCAGGCATTAGCGGTAAACCTGAATACGTGCGTCAGGCGTGTGATGCTTCGTTGAAACGACTGGGCGTGGATGTAATTGACCTTTACTATCAGCACCGGGTTGATCCAACGGTTCCCATTGAAGACACTGTTGGCGCAATGGCAGAACTGGTGCAGCAAGGCAAAGTGAGATATTTGGGACTCTCTGAAGCGGCTCCAGCCACAATTCGACGCGCCCAAGCAATACACCCGATTAGCGCACTACAAACGGAGTACTCACTTTGGAGTCGTGACCCTGAAGATGAGATTTTGCCCACTATCCGTGAATTAGGAATTGGCTTTGTACCCTATAGCCCGCTGGGTCGTGGCTTCTTGTCAGGACAAATTACTCGTCCTGATGACTTAGCTGAAGATGACTACCGCAAAAACTCACCTCGCTTTCAAGGTGAGAACTTCCAGAAGAATCTGCAAGTGGTGGAGCAGGTGAGGGCGATCGCCCAGGAAAGGGGGCACTCCCAGTCAACTTGCCCTGGCATGGCTGCTGGCGCAGGGAAATGATATCGTTCCCATTCCAGGTACAAAACGGCGGCAATATCTGGAAGAGAACGTTGGAGCCACAAAGATTACACTCACTGCTGGTGATTTAGAGCGAATTGATGCAGTTGCGCCAAAAGGCGTGGCATCAGGCGATCGCTACTCCGACATGAGTACTGTGCATCGCTAGAAAGCTAAGTGCGTTTGCTAAAAACTTGATGGGTTTACTTAGAAAGGGTGATAGTGTAGTCAGCACTTTCACCCCTAAGGATTCATGCAAATCAATCTCCCCGAAGTGGTTGCAGAAGTAACGGCTGCCTTTCAACGCTATGAAGCTGCTCTTGTTAGCAACGATGTGGCTGTGTTGGACGAGTTGTTTTGGAATAGCGCTCACACTATTCGCTACGGTGTGACTGAGAATTTGTATGGTTATGAGGCGATCGCCAGCTTTCGTGCCAATCGCCCTGCCACTAACCTCGCTCGTACCTTAAGAAACACAGTAATTACTACCTATGGGCAAGACTTTGCTACCGTTAACACCGAATTTCAGCGTCAAGGTTCTGACAAGGTTGGGCGACAAAGCCAAAACCTGGCTCAAAACTCCTGAAGGCTGGCGTATAGTTAGCGCTCACGTCTCACTAATCGTCCTTTAATTACCAAGA
>JAAUTN010000554.1 GCA_012031415.1 Leptolyngbyaceae cyanobacterium SM1_4_3
GAGCGTTCGCACGCCTTCACTTTGGAGGGGCGATCGCAGTCTTTCTTGCAGTAGCTCTAACGTTAGAGGAGCTTGTGCTGGCTGGGCGATCGCTCCCCAGGCGGCTTGCGGCTGTAAAACGAGGACTAAAAAAATCAGAAATAAGATGCCTAGCCTAGCCCGAAACGGATACATTGGCGGTTGTAGAAGGGATCAAAATCTATTTCCCAGATAATTTATCAGTCAAAATCTACTGATTGCGGTACAGGAAGAATTCTTTAGCGCCTAAAAAGACGACTGTGGTGTTGAGCAGGAAGAAAGCAAATTGCAGGAGTGGATCTAGCCGCCAGCCATTGAAGAACATGATTACTCATGCAACAAGTAGAGCGGTTGGGACAAACACAAGTTGCAGAATGTAGAACGTCGTTGCGTTGACTGGGCGACGCTGACTCACAATCAGGCTGAAGTAGAAGGCTGCATAAAAAATTGCCAGCACTACATTCAATAGTCCTAGAAAAGTTGAAGATTGACCGACAACATTAACCGTAGAAAGAATCATAGAAAATTGGAGCTTGCTCGTCACTGTAACTGTAGCGGTCAGACTACCAGTTTGTGAAATGGGGCAGTTTGTGGAAGGGGAGCGATCGCCCCCATAGTTTTGCTCCCACTCGCAAGCATTAAAGATTTAGGGATAAATCTGCGAAGTCTAGAAACCTACAACAAGATTAAGTATATTTGTGTATTCCTAAAGGTAGGTCTATCTTGTAACCAGCCTCCCGATCGCTCTAGTGAATCCAATGGATTTTGATTGCTTCGACTAATGCGGTCAGTTCATTAGCCCTAATCATGCCACCTGAACCTGTAGACCTGTTCTATTCCTATTCTCACAAGGACGAAAAGCTGCGCGATGAGCTTGCTGTGCATTTAACGATGTTACAGCGGCAAGGAGTGATCAGCACATGGCACGATCGCAACATTAGCGCTGGCTCAGAATGGGCAAAGGAAATTGACCAGAATCTCAATTCTGCCCAGATTATTTTGCTGTTAGTCAGCGCTAACTTCCTGGCATCTGACTACTGCTACAGCATTGAGATGCAGCGGGCGATCGAGCGCCATGAAGCCGGAGAAGCCTGTGTTATTCCAATTATTTTAAGACCCGTAGAGTGGAGCGGTGCGCCCTTTGGCAAATTGCAGGCGCTCCCTAAGAATGCCAGACCCGTGACTGAGTGGAAAGCAAAAGCATTTGTCGATATTGTTCAGGGAATTCAGAAAGCGGCTGAAGAAATTCGGGAGCGATCGCCCCTCCCTGCCTCCATCCCATCCGCTGCATCTGTCCCACCTTCTAAACTGCTCTTAGAGAATCCAGAAGGGTCGGTTGGGTTGGATTCTCCCCTGTACGTTGAGCGTCCTCCGATTGAGGCGACCTGCTATCAAGAAATTCGGAAGCCGGGAGCCTTGATTTTGGTGAAAGCGCCCCGGCAAATGGGCAAGACTTCCCTGATGCAGCGGACGTTACATCAGGCTCAGCAGCATGGGCAGCGATCGGTTTACCTGAATCTGCAATCCATCGATATAGAATTTCTGGACAGCATCGATCAGTTTCTGCAATGGTTTTGTGCCAGTGTTGCGAATGAGCTAGAGCTAGACGATCGCCTGGATCAGCTATGGAAAGGAGTCGTCGGCAGTAAAAACAAGTGTACGAACTACTTTCAGCGATATTTGCTGCCAACGGTGGGGAAACCGCTGACGCTGGGGCTAGATGAAGTAGATCAGGTGTTTCATCACTTGAAGGTAGCTCAAGGTTTCTTTGGCTTATTACGCTCTTGGCATGAGAAAAGCAAGAATGATCCCACCTGGCAGCAGTTTCGCTTGGTGATTGCTCATTCCAGAGAGGTGTACATTCCCCTAAACATTAACCACTCTCCCTTTAATGTGGGAGTGCCAATGGAGTTGCCTACCCTGAACCCGTCTCAAGTGGAGGATTTGGTGCAGCGGCATGGGTTGCCCTGGTCTGCTGAAGCGATCGCCCAATTAATTAACATGGTGGACGGACACCCTTATCTCGTGCGAAAAGCCCTGTTTGAAATTGCGCGTGGAAACTTGACTCTGGAGCAGTTTTTGGCGATCGCCCCCACCGAAGAAGGGCTGTATAGCGATCATCTCCGAAATCATTTGAATAACCTGCACTATGACCCCCAGTTAGCTGAGGCCATGAAACAAGTCGTCACTTCAGAGACACCCGTGCGAGTAGAGTCCAGTGTAGGATTTCGGCTACACAGTATGGGACTGGTGCAGCGACGCAAAAACGATATCGAACCGCTCTGTAACCTGTACCGCATTTACTTCCGCGATCGCCTGGAGGTGGGTTGATGGAATCTGTGCATCCCTTGTCCTTTCCCTATCAGGTTGGCGGCAGTTTGCCCGACAACGCGCCGACCTATGTGACTCGCAAAGCCGACCAGGAATTTTATCAAGGGCTGAAGGCGGGCGAGTTTTGCTATGTCCTCAATTCGCGGCAAATGGGCAAGTCGAGTCTGCGGGTGCAGACCATGCGGCGGTTGCAGCAGGAAGGAGTTGCCTGTGCGCTGCTAGACATTACGGCGATCGGCGCATCAGATACGACTGCTGAACAATGGTATGCCGGGGTGATCGACACGCTGGTGAATGACTTCAAGCTGTATCCCCAATTTGACCTGAACGAGTGGTGGGAAACCCATCATTTGCTGTCTCCCGTGCAGCGATTCAGCAAATTTGTGGAGGAAGTGCTGCTGGAGGCGATCGCCCAGCCCATCGTAATTTTTGTCGATGAAATCGACAGTGTTTTAACGCTGCCCTTCAGCCAAGATGACTTTTTTGCCGTCATTCGCAACTGTTATGACCGTCGAGCCGACCATCCTGCCTATCGCCGCTTGACGTTTGCCCTGATTGGCGTGGCGACTCCCTCAGACTTAATTCAAGACAAACAGCGCACCCCCTTTAATATTGGTCGCGCCATTGAGCTAACGGGTTTTGAACTGGCAGAAGCCACTCCCCTGCTGCCAGGGTTAGCACACTCCAGTCAATCTGAAGCGTTGTTGCAGGCAATTTTGCACTGGACGGGAGGACAGCCCTTTTTGACCCAAAAGCTGTGCCGACTGGTGCAGCAAACAACAGATCAAATTCCCGCAGGCGGTGAAGCGCAGTGGATTGCAGCACTGGTGCAATCCAAAGTCATTGACCAGTGGGAAGCACAAGACCAGCCAGAACATTTGCGAACTATACGCGATCGCCTCTTTCGCAGCAGTCGGCAAACACCGAACGGCTCCTAGAATATCAGCAGATTGTGCAACAGGGTGAAGCGCTTGCTAGCTTTAACCCAGAGCAAATGGAGCCGCACGTGACCGGACTAGTAGAGCGTCTGCGGTCAACCTGCGATCGCTTCCTCGGCAACAGTCAGCAAAACACAGGCGCATTGCTGGGACTCTATCAACAGATTTTGCAACAGGGTAAAGTTCCAATTGATCACAGCCCCGAACAGATGGAACTACGGCTAACCGGATTGGTAGTACAGCGGCAGGAGCATTTGCAGGTCTACAATCCAATCTATCGAGCCGTGTTTGATTTGCAGTGGGTTGAGGATACCTTTGCCTCAATTCGCCCCTATGCTGAGCAGATTCAAGCCTGGTTAGGCAGCGATCGCACCGCAGATGAGTACTTGCTGCAAGGGGCACAGCTTACCGCCGCGCTGGAGTGGGCAGAAACGCGCAGCTTGAGCCAGCAGGACTATCAATATCTGGTCGAAAGCCAGACATGGGATGCGTCAGGAGTTGGCTCAACTGAATACACAACTGGCCGAGCGCAACCAGGAGCTTATTCAGACT
>JAAUTN010000555.1 GCA_012031415.1 Leptolyngbyaceae cyanobacterium SM1_4_3
CCGTCACAGGTGCATTGCCTCCAAATATTATCTACATCCTTTTACAAAATTTGCAAGGCATTATTGAAAGTATTTCCTGAAAATTGCTGTTACTTGCCGCTGTTGGTTAATACATCTTTCTTCACATGGATTTATGGCTACTTATTCTGATTGAATGCTCTTGGCAAACGTTTAAGGCTTGAAATTCCTATTGGACAATGCTTTTGAAGATTAACAAAATAATCACAAATCGCTCAATTTAGCTTTTAAGGTAGCTTAACGTACTCAATCAATTTATTTTTCAGTGTTTCCTCGAATTTATTGATTCGCGCTTGACAAGAAACTGCTTTCGATAAAAGATATGGATGCACTCAGTTCTTGCAACTTATTCTCATTTGAATTCAACTTTTAGAAGTCGCTGTTTTTTCTCTTGCGGTCTGGCAAGGGATTTGTGGTGTGCTGTAAGGAGGTTATGTGAATCATTCGTTTTCTATAGGGCTGCTGGGGTTAGGGGCGATCGCCACAATCATGGCTCAACCGGGATTGGCTGAAGAAATTCCACTGGCTACGTCCGATGCGGATATTCCTCGTGTGCAAGATGCCGAAGCGGCTGCGACTACCGTTGAGGAATGGGTCTCGCAAATTTCAGTCGAAGCGGCTGAAGCAACCCAGATCATCGCTCAAGCTGCGGTTCAAATTACCGGAGTGCAGCTTACGCCAACAGCAGGTGGAGTAGAGATTGCTTTGGAAACAACCGGGCAGCTTCAGCCTCCAGCAACCTCAACCGTTGGAAATGCTTTGATTGCAGATATTTCTAACGCAACGCTAGTGCTAGCTGAAGGAAGTGAGTTTCAGGCGGTCAGCCCCGCTGAAGGAATCGCCCTGGTTTCTATCACCAGCTTGCCAGACAACCGAGTGAGAGTGGCAATCACCGGGGGTAGACGCTCCCCCCACCGCAAATATCACAGCGGCTGAGCAAGGGTTACTCGTCAGCGTTTCTCCAGGCACCGAAGCAGCGACGACAGAAGAAGATGCAATTCAAGTGGTGGTGACAGCGACCCGCACCGAAGAAGACATCCTGAATGTACCTCGTTCCGTCACCGTGATTGAGCGAGAAGAAATTGAAGAAGCTTCGCTGCTCAGCAATAATTTATCTACAATTTTAGGGACGCTCGTTCCAGGTTTTGGGCCGCCCACCGCAACGGGCAGCACTCGCGCTCAAAGCCTGCGCGGGCGACCTGCTCTCATTTTGATTGACGGAATTCCCCAAAACACAAACACCAGTTTTTCGACAGAACTGTTTGCGATTGACCCCTCTGCGATTGAACGTATTGAGGTTGTCCGGGGTCCTAGCGCTATTTATGGAAATGGGGCTACGGGCGGCATTATCAATATCATTACGCGCCGTCCCGCTGAAGAAGGATTTGTTTCTGAAGCATCCCTCTCACTCATTTCGGATCTGGTGAATTTAGAAGAAGAGGGGTTTGGCTATGGGCTGCAATACGGATTTTCAGGTCGAGAAGGCAACGTAGATTTTCGGGTTGGTGCATCGTTTGACGCAGAACGAGCTTCCTTTGACGCAGAGGGCGATCGCATCCCCCCCAATGGCTTATCTAATGACAATCGGCTGCTCAACTTTCTCGCCCGCGTTGGTGTAGAGATTACCGATGAACAGCGGTTAGAGCTGTCTTACAACATCTTCAATAATGACTTTGATAGCAACTTCATTTCAGATCGATCGATTTTGCAGATTCCCGATCTGCAAAAAGCCAGGGCTTTAGAAGTTGGCAATATCATTTTTGATGAAAGCCCTCAGCAGACGGTGCAAAACCTGAATTTCACCTACCGTCATGACAATATCTTTGGCTCACAGTTAAACGCTCAAGCTTACTATCGCACCACCGACCTGACACAGACCATTAACGATATTCGCGCCACATTTCCCCCTGGGGCTTTCCCTGATGCACCCCGACTGTTTCAAACCAATCTAGATTCCACGAGCTTTGGCACTCGATTGCAACTGGATACTCCATTTTCTGAATCTCTTAGTTTGCTGTGGGGCATAGACTACAACTCCGAAGAAAATGAAGCGCCTTTTAATGCCCTTGATCTGGATGCCTTTGATCAGCGCCGAGAAGCCCGAATCATTGGCAACCCCACTCAAACCCCTTTCTACTCACTGGACAGCTTGGGACTGTTTGCCCAACTCAATTGGGATGTGAGCGATCGCTGGCTCATAAGCGGCGGCTTGCGCTATGAAAACATCACGGCGGATATCGATGACTACACCGCCTCCCCATTTTCAAACATTGCGGGTTCTCCTCCTCAAATCGAAGGGGGACGGGTAAACGCCGATGACGTAGTGTTTAATGTGGGTTTAGTTTACGCAGCCACTCCTAATGTGGGCCTGTTTGCTAACTTTGCTCAGGGATTTTCGATTCCCCGGCTAAGTACCGTCTTGGGTTTCTTGCCTGCTGGAACCAATATTGAAGATAGCTTTAGCCTTGAACCCCAAAAGGTGAACAACTATGAGATTGGCGTGCGCGGCATCTGGGATGACCTTCAGCTCAGCCTTGCGGGGTTCTTTAATGAGTCGGAATTAGGTTCAGCCCTGATTGTAGACCCCACTGGTTTTACCGATGTCGTTCGGGCACCCCAACGCAACTATGGCGTGGAGTTGACTGCGGATTGGTCGCCTGTTGAACGCTGGCAAATTGGCGGCGCACTCACCTGGAATGAAGGGGAATTTGATGCTCAAGATGATGGCAGTTATCTCGCTCTCAGTTCCGTTGAAGTTCAACCTTTAAGCTTTACCTTATATGTTGAGAATGAAACGCTACCCGGATGGCGCAATCGACTGCAAGCGTTGACCGTTGGCAGCCGCGATCGCGCCTTTGAGGATGGGGTTGATCAGTTCAATATAGACGGTTACACTACCCTCGATTTAATCAGCAGCCTCCGTCTCGGATCATCTGGACGGCTGGAATTGGGTATCCAAAACCTGCTGAATGAACAGTACTTCCCGGTCGATTCTCAAGAGCGAATTGGGATTCAGGAAATTCGACGCTATGCGGCTGAGGGACGAACGATTAGCCTGCGTTATACCACTACTTTCTAGGGTTAATAGGAGGGCTAGTTGTGATCATCATTCAATATTTGCGGCGAATGCTGCAAGGTCGTCGCAGACTAGGGTGGCGATCGCTGACTGCCCTTGCCACTGCTAGCGTCACCGTTTCCCTACTCATCAGTTGTGCAGGGGGAATCCCTCAATCTTTAAACCGTTCCCCCACGCCAGCCAATTCTCCCAGTGGTGCAGTTCGCACAATTGATCATGCAATGGGAACCACACAAGTTCCTGAAACGCCTGAACGGGTTGTCGTGATTGACTCCGCTGCCCTTGATTCGGCTCTCGCTTTGGGTGTAAAACCTGTTGGCTCTACTATCTTTGGAGAACTGCCTGACTACTTAGGCAACCAAACTGAGGATATTGAAATCGTCGGCGAGGTGAATCAGCCCAATCTGGAGAGCATTCTTCAGCTTCAGCCCGATCTGATCCTGGGAACCAAAATCTCCACAGAACGCCTGTACCGCCCCCTCTCTCGCATCGCCCCCACTGTTTTAACCGAAGGTAGCGGGCGTTCTGGTGACTGGAAAGAAAACTTCCTCTTATTCGCAGCTGCTCTGGGCAAAACAGAACGCGCTAACCAGTTGCTAGAAGAGTATCAACAGCGAGTTTCTGGGCTAAGGGCGCAGTCATCAGGTTAAAAACGTGAGTGTGGAAGATACGCAATCTCAGTCCTCACTACTGGACAGGGACGGTTGGTTCTACACATTAAATAGTTTTCCAGGGTCGGT
>JAAUTN010000556.1 GCA_012031415.1 Leptolyngbyaceae cyanobacterium SM1_4_3
TGATAGTTTGACGGGTTTGCCCAATCGACTGCTGTTAAGCGAACGCTTCCATCAAGTATTAGCTGAGTTTAACGAAGCTCACTCACCCATTCCAGTTTTATATCTAGATATCAGTCAGTTCCGCCGAGTTAACAGTACCTTAGGATATGAACTGGGGGACTATTTGCTAAAAACGATGGCAGAACGACTGAAAGCCTTTGTCGGCTCCAGAAATTCGGTCGTTCGGTTAGGAGACGACGAGTTTGCCATCATTTTAGGAACAATGGGAGCGGAGTTGTCCGAAGTTGAAGACATTCAGCCTGCGATCGCCCGCGTTGCTCAAAACCTTTTGTGGGCCATCAGTCAGCCTTTTACGGTGCAAGATCGGACAGTTTTTTTGACGGGCTGTTTAGGAATTGCAGTTTATCCAAAAGACGGTAGTGACATTGATACGCTAATTCGTCATGCAGATATCGCCATGCACGAAGCCAAAAGCCAGGGAAACAGCCAATTCAAGCTTTATCACCCCATTACTAAAATTACATCTGACCAGCTTGCTCTTGAGGCAGACCTGCGCTATGCGCTAAAGCGTTCGGAGTTTCAAGTTTATTATCAGCCTCAAATTAATCTCAAGACGAAGGCAATCACAGGTGCGGAGGCTTTGTTGCGCTGGCGACACCCACAACGAGGAATGATCTCGCCCGCCGAGTTTATTCCTCTAGCCGAATCTACGGGACTAATCGTTCCAATCGGAGCATGGGTGTTGCAAACAGCCTGCCAGCAGGCAAAGCTATGGCAGGCTGAAGGATTTGATAATCTCCAGATTGCGGTTAATCTATCGGCGCACCAGTTTGGACAGCCCAAGCTTTGTGAGGCAATTACCCGCACCCTCCAACGCACTGGGCTTAACCCTGCCCTGTTAGATTTAGAGTTGACTGAAAGTGCCTTAGTTCAGGATGTCGATTCTGCTATATTAACTTTGAAACAGTTGCGATCGCTGAGCATTCGTGTATCTGTCGATGATTTTGGCACGGGTTACTCTTCTCTCAGCTACCTGCAAAGATTTCCGTTTAACACCCTGAAGATCGATCGCACCTTTGTTAAAAGTATCAGCCAGGATGCTAAAAATGGGGCGATCACAACTGCCATCATTCAAATGGCCCATCAGCTTCAGCTTCAGGTGATTGCGGAAGGTGTAGAAACTCAAGCAGAACTAGATTTTCTCAGTCAACACGGCTGCGATTTGGCACAAGGCTACTTATTTAGTCCGCCCGTTTCAGCAGAAGCATTCACTGAACTGCTGCACCGCCAAGCTTTGAATTTTTCAAAGTGATCAGCTTTAAGCGAACTAGCTGTTGACCACAACGCCACCATTGGGATGAATTACCTGTCCGGTAATGTAGGATGAATCGTCTGATGCAAGAAACACGTAGCTTGGAGCAACTTCTTCGGGCTGTCCAGCGCGTTTCATCGGCACCTGCTGTCCAAAGCTTTCTACCTTTTCTTCAGGAAAAGTCGCAGGAATTAATGGTGTCCAAATGGGGCCAGGAGCAACTGCGTTAACTCGAATCTTTTTCTCAACTAATGCTTGAGATAAAGAACGAGTAAATGCAACAATTGCACCCTTTGTAGAGGAATAATCCAGCAGTTGAGGGCTTCCTTTGTAAGCCGTTACGGAGGTGGTGTTAACGATTGCGCTGCCTTCCTTTAGATGAGGTAAGGCTGCTTTAGTAAGGTAAAACATTGAAAAGATGTTAGTGCGAAAAGTCCGCTCTAGCTGCTCTGAACTAATTTTTTCAATGCTGTCTTGCGGATGCTGTTCAGCGGCATTGTTAATCAGAATGTCGATCTGTCCAAATTCGTTCACCGTTTTCTGAATTAACTGCTGACAAAATTGCTCGTCGCCAATATCGCCCGCCATTGAAACACACTGAGAACCCTCTTGCTCGACCTGTTGTTTTGTCTTCTCAGCATCTTCGTGTTCATTTAAATAAGCGATCGCAACTTTCGCTCCTTCCTTAGCAAAAGCAATCGCTACAGCGCGTCCAATTCCACTATCACCCCCTGTAATCAAAGCAACTTTATTTTTGAGTTTGTTACTGCCCTGGTAGCTTGAATCCTGGGCTTGAGGTTTAGGAGTCATTTCCTCCTCAATTCCAGGCTGTTGCTCTTGATGTTGGGGAGGCTGCTGAGTTTTTTCTTTGTTTTTCTGCTTCTGAGGCATTACTCTACATCCTACTGTTGCTGACTAGACTGCAATTTAGGAGATCTTTAGCAAACAAAATACCTGTAAGGGCAGGTTTAGCATCAAAACTGTCGGTCATTGCAAAGATTCTGGCAGAACCTGTCCCTAACCCAAGTGTAAATTTATTCCTGGGAATCTCCTTAATTCAGACACTTACTTTGAAAATGGACGTTAACCTAACCACAGCTCGTGATTACCTATGACCAGACGCGGTTTCCGTCTTCATCAACACGTGCCTGTCGAATAACATCAGAAATTTCGTCTGCATCCTTCACGTGATGTAGGGCTTTTTGCTCACCATCCGGTTCGTCTACTACAAAATAGGTTGGAACAGTGATGTGATCGCCTGTAATGTCTGCGGTATCTACAGCGACCTGCTGTGCTTTCTCTTCAATACTTTGAGGCTCGTCTGAAATGCGATCGCCTGGGTTAGCGGTCAAATGCTTTCCACCCTCACGCATCTTTTGCTTGATCTCTTTTTTCTGCTCTGGGCTAACGTCTTCTGGTTGCGTAGGTTGTTTGATTGGGTTGTTGGTTTGCTTATCCATAACAGAAGTTTTAGTGAGTTGTGATGGTTCTCTCTTCTGTCGTAATACTAGGAAAGTAAGGGCGATCGCACCTCCTTCAAATGGGGTAGCTTGAATCGTTTCAACCCGTTAGCCAGTACTCAAGAAGTGGGAAATTGGGCTGTAAATTGAGTCCATCCTGATTCGCTTGTAGCCTGGATCGTGCCGTTGAGCCGCTCGAGAATTTTCTGAACCAGCGTCAATCCTAAACCGCTCCCTCCTTGCTGCCAGCGATCGCCATTTGGCACTCGGTAAAACTTGTCAAACAAGCGGGGTAGTGCGAAGGCAGGAATATCTGCTTCATTACTCACCACCAGCATAACGGTTGAACTAAAAACGTCAGGTGAGGTTGAAACTTGAGGCGCTCAGTAAATTTCTAGGGCAATTCTGCCGGATGGAGCGGTGTATTTGCAGGCATTGTTGAGTAACTCGGTTAACACCCGTTTTAGGCTAGAAGAATCTACTGTAATTGCAGGCAAATAGGGCGGTACATTAACTTGCAGTGTTTGTTGACGAGCCTGAGCGCGAACTTGAAAAGGTTCTGCGAGCATTGGAATCCAGTCTTGCAGCGTTATAGTTTCAAGTTTGGCAGGATATGGATGAGTTTCTAGGCGCTGCAAATCCAGAAGGTCATCAATTAACTCAAGTTCACGATTTGACTTTGCTTGCAATACTTCCAGATAGCGCTGTATTCGCTCTTTGGTAGGAGCTTTTTTTAACATCTGAACTGCCATCAAGATATTCGTAATTGGGTTACGCAATTCATGAGAGGCTGTGCTGAGGAAGCTGTCCTTTTCTAGATTGCTCTGATTCAGTGCTTCAATTTTCTGCTGTAGCTGCAAAATCCAATTCTGTTTGCTGGAGACGAGTGCGATCGCCATTTATAAACTAGAAATCTGGTCGGGGTCAACTCCTTGCGATCGCAAATAGTTCTCTAGACGCTCCTTAGCTTGCCTCTCCTGTTCTGCCCGCTGGCGTTCCTGTTCTGCCCGCTGGCGTTCCTGTTCTGCCCGCTGGCGTTCCTGTTCTGCCCGCTG
>JAAUTN010000557.1 GCA_012031415.1 Leptolyngbyaceae cyanobacterium SM1_4_3
TCCTGAACACAACTTTAGATTACGGCTATACCGAGGGACGACCACAGTTGTGACAGGCTGTAAGCCAGTGGTATCCCAACGCTAGCTCAGAAAATATACTCATCACTCATGGAGCTTCAGAAGCCAACCTAATTGCGGTGTGGAGTGTATTATCACCAGGTGATGAACTGATTTTTGTCATTCCTAACTTCATGCAAATTTGCGGATTGGCTCACTCTATCGGAGTCACAGTAAAAACGATCACACTACAGGAGAAAAATGGTTGGCAACTCGATCTAGATGAGCTGCGGGGCTTGATCACACCTCAAACTAAAATGATCGCGTTCTCAAATCCAAACAATCCAACAGGAACTGTGTTTAGCCAGGCAGTGATGCAAGAGTTGGTGGCGATCGCCCAAGAAGTCGATCTTTATCTTCTGTCTGATGAGATTTATCGAGGTGCTGAACTCGATTGCAAGGAAACATTAACCTTTTATGGCAGCTATGAAAAAGTGATCATTGTATCGGGAGTTGCAAAATCTCTTGCTCATCCAGGACTACGACTTGGTTGGCTAGTCGCTTCGGAAGCGGTAATTCAGAATGCCATGCAGCGGCAAGACTATACAACTATTGGTACAGGAATCCTTAATCAAATTGTGGCGGAGGTAATCCTTCAACCTGTCATGCGGCACAAGCTTCTCAATCGCAGCCAGCAGATTCTCAGCCAGAACCTAACCTTGCTAGATGAGTGGATCAGCCGACACGCAAACCTGGTCAGTTATCATCCCCCTCAAGCAGGCGGAATGGCGTTCGTTCGTTACTCTTTCCCAATGAATTCGTCAGCGCTCTCTCAACAACTGCGAGAACAACAAAGCGTGTTTGTAGTAGCAGGAGATTGGTTTGGGCTGGATCACTATATTAGAATAGGTATTGGGTCAAACTCAAATTTCCTGGCAGAAGCACTCAAGCGAATTGATATATATTTTGAGCAAACACTCAAACTGTAATACCGATTCGATAAAAATGGTTACGGAATGGCAAAAATCGTGTCTCTTAATAGAAGGGCAACACGATTTCATACCTTCGTCGGATTGGCATACGCATTAACCAAAAATACTGCCAAAGAATTCGATCGCCTCCTTAAGAGACAAGATGAAAACATCAATTTCTTCGTGCGTGTTATAGAAATAGAGGCTAGCTCTAGCAGTAGATTGTGCGCCAACATGACGGTGTAGCGGCTGGGTGCAGTGGTGTCCCGCTCGAATGGCGATCCCTGCTTGATCAAGAATGGTAGACAGGTCGTGCGGGTGAACGCTACCAGCAGTAAAGGACACAAGGGCAGTTCTACCTTCGCCATTAGCATCGGGTTTGGGCCCGTAAAGCTTCAGTTCAGGGATTTGCTGAAGCTGTTGGAACAGATAAGCGGTTAGCTCGGTTTCGTAGGCGTGGATTTTGTCCATTCCCAGGTTGGAAAGATAGTCTACGGCAGCACCGAGGGCGATCGCCTCCGCAATCGCAGGCGTTCCCGCTTCAAACTTGTGGGGCAGGTCGGCGTAGGTAGAATGATCAAGAAACACATCCGCGATCATTTCACCGCCGCCCAGGAAGGGAGGCATAGAGCGCAGCAGGTCTAGCTTGCCGTAGAGGAAGCCGATCCCGGTAGGCGCACACATCTTGTGTCCGGATGCGACTAACCAATCACAGTCCATTGCCTGCACGTCTACGGTCATGTGCGGTACGCTTTGGCAGGCATCAATGAGAACTTTTGCTCCGTAGTGATGCGCCAGTTCCACAATTTCCTTGACTGGGTTGATGCAGCCGAGCGTATTAGAGACGTGAACGACCGATACTAATTTGGTTTTGTCAGACAACAGAGACTTGAAGTGTTCCAGGTCAAATTCTTGCGTCTCGGTTAGCTCAACAAACTTCAGCACGGCTCCGGTGCGTTGAGCCAGCAGTTGCCAGGGAATCAGGTTGCTGTGATGCTCCATTACCGAGAGGATAATTTCATCTCCGGGCTGCAAGTTGCTGTTGCCCCAGGCATAAGCAACCAGGTTAATTGCTTCGGTAGCGTTGCGGGTGTAGACAATTTCCTGGCGAGAAGCGGCATTGACAAAGCTAGCCACTTTATCCCGTGCGCCTTCATAGGCATCCGTTGCGCGAGAACTGAGGGTATGCACGCCGCGATGTACGTTGGCGTTGTCGTGCTGGTAGTAGTGCTGAAGGGTGTTCAGCACTGCCGTTGGCTTTTGAGACGTGGCGGCGTTGTCCAGGTAAATCAGCGGCTTGCCGTTGATTTCCTGATTCAGAATGGGAAAGTCGGTGCGGACTTGGACAGCGAGGGTTTTTTCTTGGGTGAGGGTCATGGGAGGGATGAGGGATGAAGGATGAGGATGGAGGGGTTGAATTTGCCATTGGGGAAGCTCCGGCTTCCCTAGAGGAAGGAGGAGGGAGGACAGAAGATTAGGGGATTTGGGTTTTGAGGAAGTGAGTGAGGGTTTGTTGGAGGGAGGCGATCGCACCTGCTCGATTACTTCAAAGGCGAAGGCGTAGACCAGGAGGCTGCGGGCGCTGGCTGCGTCGATGCCTCGGCTTTGCAGGTAGAAGACTTCATCAGCATCAAGCTGTCCGACGGTGGCTCCGTGCGTACATTTAACGTTATCGGCGACAATTTCAAGCTGGGGTTTGGTGTCTATCCGTGCTTTGGGCGACAGCAGCAGGTTGCGATTCAACTGTCCGGCATCGGTCAACTGGGCGGCTTGTGGCACAAACACTTTACCGTTGAAAACGCCGTGTGCCCTGTCGCCAATGATGCATTTGTGCAATTGACGACTGCTGCCGTGAGGCTTGCTGTAGGCGATCGCGCTATGGGTATCGGATAGTTGATCATTGAGGGCGATCGTCAGTCCATTTAAGTGAGTTTCGGTTTGCTCTCCAGTTTGAAAGATCTCTGGATTGTGACGAGAAACTTTGCCGCCCAAACTGATTGTGTTGCAGGTGTAGCGTGAATCCCTTGCTTGAGAAACTGCCGTTTTGCCAATGTGAAAGGCTTTTCCGCTCTCTCGCTGAATGCGGGAATGGTTCACCTGAGCATTCGCTTCGACCCACACTTCAGTCACAGCGTTGGTGAAATAAACATCTTCGTCTAGCCCAACATACTCTTCAACGAATGTCAGAGCGCTACTGGGTTCAGCCACAACCAAGCAGCGGGGCTGGGAAAAGACGGGAGTGGCTGCGGTCGAAATAAACAACAGGTGTATGGGTGTTTCTATGACCGAATTTTTGGATGCCCAAAGGATAGCCGCATCGGTGAGGTTTGCCGTATTGAGAGCGGTGAAAAGTTCTGCGGCTCCGGGCTGTTTGCTCAGATAGTCAGGCAACCGAGATTGGAGGGCGATGCGAGGCAGTTCCCCCTTTGGGGTAATCGCCCCTTCCGGCTTCCCTTCTAACAATTCAGACAAACTGCCTACATATATGTCTTGGGGCAAACCTTGCACTGAGGACAACTGCGGCTGATACACCCCATTCACAAACACCAGTCGGCTGTTTGCAGCTTCCGGCAAGGTGAACGGTGCAATTTGCTCGGAACTAACTTCAGGCTGAGAAGTGAGTGCCTCAAAGTTAACTTGCAGCAGTGAGGATAGGTCAGTGAATCGCCACTCCTCATCACGAGTGGTGGGAAACGCTTGCTCTTGAACTAGAAGCCTGGATTGGGTGCGGAGCGATCGCAACAGTTCCAGATCTGTCTCCGGGCTACCCTTCTGCTCCAGTAGGCGCAGCAATAGCCGTCGCGGTTAAGAGTCGCTGCATCACATCACTGTTACTCGAAGAACCTGATACTCATCG
>JAAUTN010000122.1 GCA_012031415.1 Leptolyngbyaceae cyanobacterium SM1_4_3
CGGCCCGTGTTGTTGTCGGTTAGCAGCCGCGCCAAAATTAGCAAGCTGTTGAGCGGCGTTCGCAACTCGTGCGACATATTCGCCAAAATTCTGACTTATACCGCGAACTGAGTGCCAGTTGCTCTGCCTTTTCCTCTAGTTCCTGACGGGCATATTCAATTTCCTGATTTTTGCGCTCGACTTCGCGATTTTGGACGGACAAAAGTTCGGCTTTTTCTTCTAGTTCCTCATTGAGTTGCTGCAATTCTTCATTGGTTTGCTGCAATTCCTCCTGCTGCTGTTTCAGCAAAATCTCCGATTCGCGTAAGGTTTCAGCCTGTTCTTCAAGCTGCTGGTTGCTAGATTTTAGTTCCTCTTGCTGGCTCTGTAGCTCTTCGGTGAGAGCTTGCGATTGCTGTAGCAGTTCGGCAGTTCGCATATCAGCGGCGATCGCATTCAGCACAATTCCGATGCCGTCCGTGATCTGATCAATCAGCGTCAGGTGAATCGGGCTAAACCGCTGAAAAGACGCTAGCTCAATCACCGCTATGACTTCTTGCTCAAACAAAATGGGCTGTACCAAAATATTCAGCGGCGGTGCTTGTCCCAGTCCAGAGCGAATGCGAATGTAGTCGCTGGGAACTTCGGTCAGCAGGATTTTTTGCTTTTCCAGGGCACACTGCCCAACTAACCCTTCCCCCAACCGAAACTGGTTAGCCAAATGCTTCCGCTCTTGATAGGCATAGCTGCTCAACAGCTTCAGCGTCGGCTGCTCTGCTTCAAGCTGCATCAGGTAGAACAAACCCTGACTTGCGCCGACCAGCGGTGCTAGGTCAGACAAAATCATTCTGGCAACGGTTTCCATGCTGCGTTGCCCCTGCAACATCCGGGTAAATTCTGCCAGGCTAGACTTGAGCCACCCCTGTTCTTCGTTTTCACGGGTGGTCTCTCGTAGCGTCGTCACCATCTGGTTGAAGGTTTGAGTCAATATGCCGATTTCGTCGTGGCGATCGCTCTCCGGTAAACGAACCAATAGGTTTCCATCGGTCACTTCCTCTGCTGCATCTGAAATCTGCTTTAGCGGTTTGGAAATATTTCTGGCTAGGAAAAAGCCCATCAGCGCCAACAAAATGGAATACAGTGGAATGCCAAAAGCCACCCCATACAGCATTTGTCGGGTTGCCAAATTGGCCTGAGCGGTGCGCTGGTTGAGCAACTCTGTCTCTACGGCTTCCATTTCCTCAACCACATCCCGAATTTCATTCATGACCTGCCTGCCCTGATCAGCCTGAATCACTTCCAGAGCAGCATCAAACCCATCGGCACGACGAACATCAATCACCTGTTGCAAGATTGCCAGACGACTAGCTACCAGTGGCGCAAGCTGGTCAAGCCGTTGTTGCTGAATCGGATTCTCCTGCGTCAGGTTGCGAATTTGCTCAATTCTTCCATCCAGAGTGCCAACCGCCGCCGTGTAAGGCTCTAGATGGCGTTCCTGCCCCGTAATGATGTAGCCTCGCTGACCCGTTTCAGCATCTTTGATTGCAGAAATCAAACTTTCAAGCTCATTGAGAACCTGATAAGTGTGGCTCTCCATGCGGGAGGCTGTTCTGACTTGAAGTGCGCTCCGATAGGAAAACCAGCCCAGTGCTGCAAAGATCGCTACACCTACCGCAAAGCTAATGCCAATTTTGGGGCCGATTCTTAACCTGTTCAGCATTTGTAGCCTTAGCTCAACCTGCATTCATGAATAATTTTGTCATCTTAACGAAGCCTTCGCTGGGAGTGGAGCGCAAATCAGCCTCACCCTAAATGATCAGCCTCACCGTAGATGAGCAGATTCAAGGCAGAAATGGTGACACGCTTCTTCGTAATGCTTTACATTACATAACATCACTGTCTCTGTAGGTAGCAAAGCGTAATGGTAGGTTTTATCAAAGGACTGTTTGGTTCTAAGGCAAAGAAGCAGGATGAGCCACAAGGTGATTCGTCCCCATCTGCAAAAGCTGCAAAGGCTCAGGCTTATTTTTTGGATGCAGACTCAGCGAAGACACTGGGCGATTTAGAGTATATGCGGACTGCTAAAGCTGTCAGGCGCACATTTCCCAAGACGCTAGCCAATCCAGACGGGTTTGAAAAGATCAATCAAATTTCATCGATTGAGCAGCTAAAGGCAATGAAGGAAGTTGCTGCTTCGGTTGCGCCAGAGGCGATCGCCAAGATTGATGCTCAAATCGAAGCCGTTCAGCGAGAAGCAACCGCTTCTCAAAACGGTCAGGCACCCAACAGCCAAAGAAGTTCTAGCGATCGCCGCAGCACCGACACCAGCATGGATATGTTTCGCAACATGGCGCGTGACATCAAGAAGCAATAATTGCGTAATGTAACGTCGTAGAAAAACTTAAGAACTGGTCGGCAGGGCATCCATCTACTGACAGATGTCCGAAGTAGTAGAGCAGAAATAAGACTGGGGAAATTATGCCTCCTTATTTGTCGCTACTGGAGTCTAGAAGATGAAAGCCCTGCTGCTCTATCCCCAGTTCCCAAAAACTTTCTGGTCCTACGATCGCTTCATGGAGATCGCTAGCCTCAAGGCTACCATTCCCCCTTTAGGCATTATCACCGTCGCTGCACTGCTGCCCCAGGATTGGGAAATTCGGTTTGCGATCGCAACGTTACCCCCGAAACCGATGCCGACTGGGAGTGGTGCGATATCGTCATTCTGTCGGCAATGCTGGCGCAAAAGCCAGACTTTCACGCAATGATTCGCAAGGCGGTGCAGTGGGGCAAAAAGGTTGCTGTCGGCGGCCCATACCCAACTTCTGTACCGCAGGATGCGTTAGATTCTGGAGCCGACTATCTGATTTTGGATGAGGGCGAACTGACAGTGCCGATGTTTTTGCAGGCGATCGCCCAAAGCCAACCTCAGGGAATCTTCCGTGCCGCTGAAAAGCCCGATGTCACCCTCAGCCCCGTTCCTCGGTTTGACCTGCTCCAGCGCGATCAGTACCTGATGATGGCAATCCAGTTTTCGCGCGGCTGTCCATTCAACTGCGAGTTTTGTGACATCATCAGCCTCTACGGTCGCAAACCCCGCACCAAGTCTCCACATCAAACTCTGACCGAGCTACAGACTCTCTACGACTTAGGCTGGCGCGGTTCCATCTTTGTAGTAGATGACAACTTCATTGGCAATCAGCGCAACGTCAAGCTGATGCTGCGAGAACTCATTCCCTGGATGCAGCAGCGCCAATATCCTTTTACTTTTCTCACCGAAGCCTCTGTCAATCTAGCCGAAGATGCCGAACTGCTGGATTTGATGTCCAAAGCAGGCTTCTATGGCGTGTTCCTGGGCATCGAAACGCCTGACCAGGACAGTCTCCAGGTGACTCGCAAGCTGCAAAATACGCGCAATCCATTGATTGAAGCCTGTCGCACCATCAACCAGGCAGGACTGATGATCTATGCCGGATTCATTCTTGGCTTTGATGGGGAACGGACGGGAGCAGGCGATCGCATCCAGTCCTTTGTTGAAGCCACCAGCATTCCTCAGCCGATGCTGGGCATCCTCCAGGCACTTCCCAACACCGCCCTCTGGGAGCGCCTCAAGCAGGAACAGCGACTCTTTCAAGATCAGGGCGTTGTTGCGATTGGCGACCAAAACTGTTTAATGAACTTCATGCCAACCCGCCCCCTGGCAGAAGTTGCCAGAGAGTACATTCAAGCTCTCTGGACGATGTACGAACCCTCAAACTACCTCAAGCGCTGCTTCCAGCACTGCCTAAACGTCACCCCAAACCCTCAGCTTCAGCAAAACGTCTACTTTCCACCCAGTAAAAGCTTTAAGCTGGTTGCACGTTTACTCTGGCGGCAAGGAATTAAACGAACTGGAACCCGAACTCAGTTCTGGCGGCAACTCTGGGCAATTTTTAGAACCAAACCGCAATTCCTTAATATGTACCTCGGCTTGTGCGCCGCTGGTGAACACTTCCTGGAATATCGCACCATCGCCCGCCAGCGAATTGTGCAGCAGCTAGGCTATGACCCCCTGGTTACGCCTGCGCCAGAGCAAGTGTTGGCTATGAGTCATGGGTAAGAAGGTGTCAGGGCGAGTGTCCTAGAGAAATATAATCGCGTTACAAGGGAAGATCCGCCTTTTATAAAGGAACATGGCGATGTTGCAGAGTAACATCACCATGTTGCAGAGTCATGCGGCGATCTTCCTAAGGAATATGGCGATGTTGCAGAGTCATGCAGCGATCGTTCTAAGGAACATGGCGATGTTGCAGAGTCATGCGGCGATCGCCCAAAAGAACCTCGTTACAATACTCTCTAAAGCAGTCCCATTCCTTTAGAGCATATTGGACTGCACAACATAAATCTGCTAAACCTTTGACCACTCTCCATTTCCACCTTTCGCCATGCTATCTACCCCTCAATCTTCACCCGCCCTAAACCAGGGAATGCTGCGTCGAGTTCATCACCTTGCCCTGAATGTCAAAGACATGGAGGCATCCCGCCACTTTTACGGCACCATTTTGGGATTGCGTGAACTTCAGGGAGAGGAAGTTCCAGAAACGCTCAAGGCACTGTTTGAAGCAGGGGAAGCAGCCAACTTCGTCACACCCGACGGCACCGTGATAGACCTATTCTGGAAACCTCACCTGGAACCCCCTCACCCCGACCCTGACAAAACCTTTACCCGCACCAGTCACCTGGCGTTCGATATCGATCCACACTTGTTCGACCAGGCAGTTGAGATAATTCGCCAAAATCAGATTCTGATTGATCATGGGCCCGTTAGTCGCCCTACAGGACGCGGAATATACTTCTATGATCCAGACGGCTTATTAGTTGAAATTCGCTGTGATCCAGTACTTTAATTAAAGGCTTTGTGCGGTACAACAATGGCAACCAATGAATCTCTGATATCCTTCTCCGTTCCTGATGAATTGCAGCAGGACTTAGAGAAATATCGACAGGAAAACGGAATTGAATCAACCTCTAGTGCAATTGTTGAAGTACTTCAAAGGTTTTTTGAAGGGAAGACTAACACTCCAACTTATGCCCCCGTTAGACAGGTGGAAGCATTAGAAAACTGGGTGAAGAATCTGGCGGAGCAGGTTGCTTCGATTAATCAATCGGTCAAGTATTTGTCTGTGACACGCTCCATCGCCAATTCTGTTATTCCTGTAAGTTCTATTGGTTTGGAGGAAGACGAAATTGAGGATGAACCTGACGAAATCCTATTTGATTTTTTACCTGAAGCAGATAGGTAGGACAATGCTCTAAGGAAATAAGCAAACATCTGAAGATTAGCTTTCTGGTAGGCTATGCGTGATGCGTTGTGAGGCTCTGTCTCTTGCCAACGAAAAAACAATCAGATACAGCAATGTTCCTCTGTCAATTGCTCTCCAATCTGTATCAACCTATTCAAGTCTTTCGTTATGACCAGAAATTAGAAACGCTTTACATCCAAGCTGGTAGGGCAGATGAAATTGCAGCGATAATTAATCAAGATGGAAATTGGAACTTTGTCTTATGATGCAGAACCTTAGCCAAATGACTAATGCTGAGCTAAAACGCTTCCTTTCACAAAACCGCAACAATGAAGAGGCATTTCGTGCAGCTTTAGGAGTTTTGATGGATCGTCGTGACCCAACAACCCAGCAACCCTACCCGTTCGACTTAGAGAACCCTCAAATTCAGGTGGAAGCTCTTTTAAGAGAGAAGCTTGGTCAGTCTGAGAATCAGGCATAGCAATCTGCCTACTCTGATGTTCTCTCTAAGCCTCAGGCTTCAAATCTCGTTCCATCAACGCTTCTACTGCCTGTTGAGGTGTAATTTTCCCATTCAGTAAGCGATAAACTTGCAGCGAAACCGGAACCGGAATGTTTTCTCGCTTGGCAATCTCAATCAGAACATTAGCGGTATTCACCCCTTCAGCCGTGCCTTGCAGCTCTGCCAAAATTTGCTCTAAAGAATTGCCCTGAGACAGCCGGAAGCCCACCTGATAGTTGCGGCTAAGCGGACTGCTACAGGTTGCTAATAAGTCGCCCAAACCCGATAAGCCAAAAAATGTTTCAGTTTGACCACCCAGGTGAGTGCCCACGCGAATGATTTCGGTTAAAGCACGGGTGATCAGGGCAGATTTGGCGTTGGTGCCAAGCTGAAGCCCGTCGCAAACTCCAACGGCGATCGCAATCACATTCTTCAGCGTTCCGCCTAGCTCAGTTCCAGTTGGGTCAGAGTTGGTGTAAACCCGGAAGCGATCGGATGAGAGTGCCGTTTGTACGGTTTCAGCGGCGGCTTTGTTGGCGCTGGATACCACCGTAGCAGCAGGAAGCCCTTGCCCAATTTCTTTGGATAGGTTTGGCCCAGACAGCACGACTACCGAATTCTGGGGAAACACTTCTTGCCAGATTTGTGAAGGGGTGCAGCTAGTTCTGGTATCTAGCCCTTTCGTTGCAGTGACCAAAATTGCATGAGCCGGAAGCTGATTGTCCCTAACCTGCTTTGCCACTTCTGACACGCCTTTCATGGAAATGGCAGAGATCACAATGTCTGCCTCTGCTAAGCAATTTGCCAAAGATAGTTCACCCTGCCGCGTCCATAGGCGTACCTGATGCCCCTTTTGACGGGCTAGCTTTGCCAATACAGAACCCCAGGCACCTGCGCCCAGAACAGCAATTTGGTAGATGGAAGGGTTAGACAAGGAAGATGAGGGATGAGGGATGAGGGATGAGGGATGAAGTAGGTTGGGTGAAGTAAAGCGGAACCCAACAAAGTTCGGGCAGGTGTTGGGTTTCACGTTGTTCCACCCAATCTACAGTGGACTACGCCTCTTCCCAGGGCAAGAAGGTTGAGGAGCTTGAGGTTGGCTGAACTAACGCAGCCTCAAACTCATCAATCTGAGACAAATCAACTGGAGCAGGTAACATTTCGCCGCGAAAGTCGAGAAGCTGTACCAGAACCAGGTAGGCAATGCCCAGGAGGAGGGCGATCGCCCCCGTAATCACAGCCACAATCTTTGAGCGGTTCATAGTTCTGACCTCCTCGACGGATGATTCCTTCAAACGCTATTTCAAATGTTGTTCCAGGAAGGCGGTTGTTTTCTCCCAGGCATCTTCAGCGGCTTCTGGGTCGTAGTTCATGCCAGAGGGGTTAGCAAAAGCATGGTCTGCACCAGGGTAGACGTAAATTTCAACCGATTTGTCCAGAGATTGGAGCGCAGCCTCAAACTCACGCACGGTTTCAACGGATGGGTTGTCGTCCAGTGCGCCAAAGATTCCCAAAATTGGCATTTCCAGGCTACTGAGACGAGTCGGATCGGTTTCTAGCTGTCCACCATAGTAAATGACTGCGGCATCCAGTTGATCAGGCAAAAGGAGCGCCGTGTTGAGTGACCAGCTTCCCCCAAAACACCAGCCGAGGCTGGCGATCGCCGTTGCCGACTGTTCACTCTCCAAATACTGGTAAGCCTGACGCAAGTTTTCTTCAGCCAGTTGAGGATTTTGGGCAACTGATTCCACCAAACCGCGTGCAGTCTGAGGGTCTTCTGCAAATTCACCATTGTACAGATCGACTGCTAGTGCGGTGTAGCCTTCACCCGCCAAGCGCTCGGTCATCATCCTGATGTTGTCGTTTAGCCCCCACCATTCGTGAATCACAATTAGCGCAGGCAGCGGTTCAGTTGCATTAGCCGGACGAGCCAGATAGCCCGTTACGGGAGTGCCGTTAACGGTGGCGTAGGTAACTTCCTCGGTTTCTACAGCGGTCGCCGGAGCGTAGGTCACAGCTTCCGAAGCAATGGGCAGGTCAGTTCGGTGAGACTCCATTAGTCGGCTGGCATAATCCTGATTGGACTCCTGAGCAACGGATAAGCGATCGCCCAGAGGATTAGCCAACGCCCATAACAACACCAAAAACATCGTTGCGATGGCAATTCCGAATAGTTTAGGCAGTCTACGCATGATAGCCTCGCTGAACTCCTTCAATTTCAAGCTGCTAATGAGACGTTTTTGTAAACTTTTGTCTCAATCCTCAAGTTAACACTAACAGCGTTGATGTTGCTGGCTTGTAGCGATTTCTAGACCCAGAGGCAGAGTTTTGAGAGCCGCTTTCAAACTCATTGCCAAGCTCCAGCTTGGCAATGCAGCCGGGGAAGCTCCGGCTTCCCTGGATGAAGCGGACGAGTCCCACAGGCTGCTGCAATTGAGCGGCTCTTTGCTAGCGCAGGAAGCAGGAGCTTCCTGTCTCCGTCATTACCAAGTCGGAGCTTGGTAACGAGGCGATCGCTTATAGCATCCTCAAAATCGTTAATTTCTTTCGCCTTAATCCTCGTGCTGCATTTGCGAAATGAGGACTACTATACTCAATGAGTTACGTATCACCGTGACAGCGACGATTTACCCAGCCCTGCATCTTCTCATGGATACTGCCTCTCAACCCACTGCCGATGCGATCGCCAAACGTCAGGCTGTAGTGCAGATTGCTGAACTGCAAAAGGTCTATCGCACGGGCTTTTGGCTCAATCAAAAAGTGGTGCCGCTCAAAAGCTGCTCGCTTGAAGTCTTCCAGGGCGAGACATTTGGCTTGCTCGGCCCAAATGGAGCAGGCAAGACGACGATCCTCAAGATTTTGCTGGGAATTGTTCGCCCGACTCAGGGAAAAGCTGCTTTACTGGGACAGCCCTTGGGCGATCGCACCGTCAAACAGCGAGTTGGCTACCTGCCCGAAAATCCTTACTTCTACGACTACCTCACAGGCTGGGAATTTTTGCAGTACGCTGCGGGATTGTTTCAAATTCCCGCCTCGGTGCAGCGTCAGCGAATTCCAGAACTGTTGGAGATGGTTGGTTTAGCTCAATCTGCTGCCCGCAAAAAACAACTGCGGCAATATTCCAAAGGAATGTTGCAGCGGATCGGTTTGGCTCAGGCACTCATCAACGATCCGGAACTGGTGTTTTTGGATGAGCCGATGTCTGGACTCGACCCAATGGGGCGCTACCAGATTCGTGAAATCATTTTGTCGCTCAAGGCTCAAGGCAAAACCATTTTCTTTAACAGTCATGTGTTGTCCGATGTTGAAAAGATATGCGATCGCATCGCAATTTTGGCGCAGGGCGAACTAATTTGCGTCGGCTCACTCACCGAGCTATTAGGCACTCCCGATGTTTATCACGTCAGGGTCAAAGGTGGCAGTTCGGAGGTGCTGAAGCAGTGGATCGCTGACCTGGAACATCAGGATGGCTACTGGCAAGGACACCTCAAAGGACATCCCCAAGACTTTATGGCCAGTCTTCGCCTGATGAATGCTCAACTGGTTGGAATGAATCTGGCACGTCCTTCCCTAGAAGAATTTTTCGTCAATCAGCTTCGTCAACGCGGCATCCATAGCAGCAGTTAAAAGAAAAGCGAGGAACAGGAAGCAGGTAAGTAGGCGAAAAAGACGTTTGGGTAGGCGAAATCGCTGTTTGGGTAAGCAAAATCAATTTCTGGGTAAGCAAAATCAATTTCTGGGTAAGCAAAATCAATTTCCGGGTAAGCAAAATCAATTTCCGGGTATGTAAGATCGCTTTGTAGGTATGTGAAATCGCTGTTCGGGCAGGCAAAATCAATTTCCGGGTAAGCAAAATCAGTTTTTGTAACTGCGGACTTGTCTTGCTCCCAGCCTTAGCCCATTGATCAAAACCTAATTTCAAGTTTCTTTTGTCAAGTATGTCTCGTGACTAGGCTCTGCCTGGTCATGCCAAGAAACCGTAGGATGGGCAAAGGGCGATCGCCCGTGCCCATCAGATGAATCTAACAAGTTGATGGGCACGCGATGCTTTGCCCATTCTACGATGGCTTCTCGAATATTCTTTCAATCCTCATTATCGTTCCAGAGCAACAACGCAATCGTCAGCAATGACATAGGCAGCAGAATTGCGTTCTAAGGAGACTTCATAAGCACCTGTGAATTCTCCAAAAGAGGGTAGAACTAACAGATTTTGAGTGCGATCGAGATAAAAACAAGGTAGCCGCAATTGATCTAATTTTTCCTTAAGATGCACACAGGGATGAATGTGACCACAAATATTGAGAAATCCCTGTTGAGGAGAAGGTTCATGGCTCAACAGCAAATTGTCAGCTTCAATAGCGTGAGTCGAACATTGAATTGAGGTGTTTTTTAGAACTTGAATTAAGGGGCGATCGTGATTCCCCACAATCAACACAACTTCTGCATCTACAGCCGCTTGAAATTGTGACCAACCCTCTAAAACTTCATCAACTAATGCATATTTAGAATGGAACAGATCGCCCAGAACAAACAGCTTTTGAGGTTTGACTTTGAGGCAAAGCTGTTCAAGCCGATCTAAAGTTGTTTGATTGACTCGATTCGGAATTGGGATGCCGAGGGATTGAAAGGTTTCTGATTTGCCTAAATGAATATCAGCGACCAAAAGAGTTTGCTTGTCTTCAAGATAAACTGCCTTTTCTGCAAGAAGCTGAAGCCGCATCCCCAGAACATCAATTTCTTTCATTTATTCATCCACTGCTGCTTCAGGCGTTCGATCCGGTCTAACAAACTTTCGTTGGACATTCGGGAGTTAAGCCGTTCTACTAATAAGGGGAAAGCAAAAGGTGAAGGGCGCTTTGTTTCCTTCCAAACTATATTTAATTGGCTGAGGCGATCGAGCGTTTTAGTTAACCGATGGGTTTCTAGCTGATCGAGCAGGACTTCCTGTTCAGCTTGCTTTAGTAGCAGATTATCTGGCTCGTACTTTGAGAAAACATCGTAGAGCAAGGAAGAACTGACCTGTAATTGATTCGTATCTTTTCGGGCAGAAGGATATCCCTTGAAAACTAAGCCTGAAACTTGAGCAATGCCGCGAAATTTGCGTTGGGTTAATTCAGAAATATTTAAGCCGGATTTGATATTTTCGTAGAGGTTTTCTAGATCGAAGAAGCGATCGCCAAACAACTGCTTAAACGGATAATCTTTGGGCGCTAGAATCTCAAATCCATAATCGTTTACCGAAATCGTAAACGTTGCTTTCTGCTGACTGGCAAAGCGGTAGCCCCACAGAAACCCTAACCCTTCATGCACAAATCGTCCTTCAAATGGAAAGACGTAGAGATGCTGTCCTTCTCTAGTCTTACAAACTTCGATTAATAGTTCATTGGATGCGGGTAAATGAGAAATCCTTTTTTGAGTAGAGGCGATCGGCAACATACACTCCAATTCTTGATTCAATTTCTGATTGGAGTTTGCATCAGGTTGAAATCGCTCAATTTCAGAACGCAAATACATACTCAACGAATCAGATATCGCTAAGTTTCCTCCTCCCCAAGTTGGCGTAACGGTCGATTTCCTAGTAGTGTTTTTGACATAAACAACCATGTCCTTCATCATGAAAAACTCTAGCTGCCGACCCGCAAAGAAAAACACGTCACCTTTCTTCAATCTCGATACAAAATTTTCCTCGACCGTGCCAATCTTTCTCCGATTTGTATAGACGATTTGTACCGCTTGATTAGACGTAATCGTGCCAATACTCATCCGATGCATTCGGGCAATTTTCTGATCCGTTACCTGGTAAAGCCCTTCCGTCTGAACAACCTTTTGATACCGAGGATAGGCACCTAAACACTTCCCACCTTTCTCAATAAAGTCCAATACCCAACCAAATTCCTCATCGGTTAGCTGAGAATAAGTCACCGTTTGCCGAATAGTTTCCAAGCATTCGTCAGCCTTAAATCCGTCTCCACAGGCTAACGTCACCAAATGCTGAACCAGCACATCGTAAGGGTTTTCCAGGGGTCGTCTGGTTTCAACGTCTCCTGCGGCTAAACCGCTGCGAAAGGCTGAAATCTCCAGTAGTTCCAGAGCATTCGTAGGCAGAAACAGAATTTCTGATGTACCTTCCGGGACGTGCGCCGATCGCCCCGCCCGTTGCAATAACCTCGCCAGATTTTTCGCGCTGCCAATCTGCACCACTCGTTCGACGGGCTGAAAATCTACCCCCAAATCCAGCGATGACGTACACACGACCCACTTGATCTGTCCGGCTTTAACGCCTGCCTCGATCGCCTCTCGTTCTTGCACATCAATCGAGCCGTGATGCAGCGCAATTCGATCAAGATACTCTGGCACCGCAAACGCAAGTGCCTGAAACCATCGCTCTGCCTGAGCGCGGGTGTTGGTAAAAATCAGCGTCGAACGATTAATGTCCAACGCATCTACCAATTCTTGAAACATCCTCAGCCCCAGATGTCCTGCCCAGGGAAAACTATCCACCGAGGCAGGCAGAATGCTTTTTATAATTGTCTGCCGCTGCAAATTCGATTGAATAATCACAGGCTCACACCCGATGCCTACGGCAGCCTGCGCTGCTTCCTGAACATTGCCCAGCGTCGCAGAAACTGCCCAGGTTTTAAGCTGAGGCTGAAGCTGCCGCAAATGAGACAGGCACAGTTCCGTCTGAGTGCCGCGCTTGGAACTGAGCAACTCGTGCCATTCATCTAAAATCACGGCTCGTAAAGAGTTGAACCGCTCCTTCGCGCCTTTATAGGACAGCATCACCGCCAGAGATTCAGGCGTGGTAATCAGAATATCGGGCATATTCTTAAGCTGTTTGCTCTTTTGGGAAGAACGGGTGTCTCCCGTGCGCGACTCGACGCGCAGATTCCAGCCCATTTCCTGAATCGGACGCAAAATGGACTGTTGAATATCTCGTGACAGTGCCCGCAATGGCGTAATGTAGAGCAATTTCAAGCCAGAACTGGGAGCTTGCAGCATTTCCAGAATGGCTCCCATCACAGCGGCATAGGTTTTGCCGGAACCCGTCGGCACCTGAATCATGCCGCTTTTGCCGTCAAGATATGCCTGCCACGTTTCTCGCTGAAAGGGCAGCGGTTGCCATCCCTGTTGCTCAAACCATTTCAGAACAGGTTTTAGGCGATCGCCATCAGCCACAGATTTAGCACTCCCCGCAAAAGACTTAGCTTACAGATATTGTAAGCCCAGCCCTTTTAAGCATGGGTTTTGGGCGATCGCCGCTTTGCCACACCCATAATGATGTAATAGTAAATTGTGAAAACCACACTCATGAAAATTTGGCTACCCCAAGAGCCGTGCCAGAAGTCAAACCAATACTGTCCCCAATAAACCGAAGCAAGGGTGACAAGCGTGATTCGTGGAATGTTGAGTACCAGCGCCAAACGCCATGATCAAAAGTACTTTTTGCCAGCTTTGCTTGAGCAACAGCCCCATTACCAAGCCAGCCATCGCAATATTCACCGCCATGCTAAACCCATTGCAGCCCCAGCCCACTTCTACCGAGCCTTGCGGCAAAGAGACAAACGCCCCTTGCACCTCAACCGTTTGACCGATCGCCTTCAGCGTCAAACTGCCTGCCCAAGCCATGAAGTGATCTAGCGCTCGATAAGGAGTCACCAGTTCCCACAGCAAACGAGTCGTTTCCCCCGGTCTAGGATAGACGCTCAATGCCATAAGTAGGGCAGGAACAGTGTGCTTGCGAAAGAACTCAAGTCCCCAAGAGCTACACGCAATGCCAATTAGAACGATCAGCCAGATCAAAGATTGTGACCAGACTGCATTGCGGTAAAACGGAAAGAAAACGACTCCGCTGAGAATCAAAATGTGTCCTAGCAGTTGATCTTCAGCGCCAACCGTTTCCTTGATAAGCTGAGTTCGTTTCTTCCAAAGCTCATGCAGTGCCAGACCCACAACGCCCAACATCAGCGGCAAACCTGGCGACCCTTGAAAGGCCCTCTCGATCAAAACGCCTAGCCACACCGGGAAATAGCACAACCCCACCAGCAAACCACACAGAACAATTCGACCGTGAGTGGTCTTCAGGTTTTCCTGCAAAAAGCTCTGAAGCGCTTTGCCCATTTTTTGCTGTCGTTTCTTTTGCTGGGAGACTGGCATTGGCAATTTCAGTTTTAATCAGTTGTGGACTGTACTGAAGAATAGGATTTCAATACCTATCAACACTACAGTTATTCAGTCATTTGCTTGAAAAGACAGGACACATTCCAGAAATTCATAGCTTTTTCATACACAGGATTTACGCATTCCTCTGTAGAACAAGGGAATTACAGTGTCTCTCAAATGAAAAAACAAAAGCAGGGGCGAACGACCGTTCGCCCCTGCGAGAATTTGTGTCTTGCATAACTGAAAACTGCTGAATGCCTAGCACTACATCACTGGAAATATCTCATCTGAATTGGAACGGTAGTGTTATTTCCCAAGAAAAATACCGCATCTTCAAATTGAGCAGGGCCAGTCACCGCAGGCGCATCATTAGAAAACCCATAGCCTTCCACCGGAATTCCCAAACCGCCCCGGTTTAGCTGTTCGTCTCCATTGCTGTCATGATAAATCGCGACGGCGTAGCTACCTGCTTCTAAATTTTCAAAGGTGTAGGCAAATGGGGCTTCGGGGGCTTCGGGTAGGTTGTCGGCGATCGCCACACACGCCTGCGTCACTGCACTATCGTTGTTATTGGGGAAACCCGGACTGCCCGAAAAACTTTGAAGCAGATATTCCCTTCCTGGCTTTGCAAACCGTTCACTTCTACAGTCAGATTGCCTGTAAACTGGGCCCTGGCACTGCCCGACCAGAGGCTTCCTGCTACCAGCAGCGCTACTATGCCAAATTTATTAACCATGAAACTCCTAATACAACGTCTGTAGTTTGCGGCCTGTAGTTTAGTGAGTAGATTAGTGAGGCGATCGCCCCCCTTAAACTACGAAGAACTGCTCCAAAAAGTTTTGCATTTGACTCAATACCTCAAGTGAGCAGATCGACAGTGATAAAAACATCCCAGGTTGATTAACTCACAATCCTAAAAGAAGCGGAAGCACAGCATTGCCGCACTTCCGCCTTAAGCATTAGGACTAAGAAACTTCCCTAGTAGGTTTCTACGTGCCAGCGTTCCTTAATCGACTTCTGGTAAACCTTCCACTCCACTCCATCCTTAGCAGCAGCAGCAGTCATGGCTTCGTCAATGCCACCTTCCATGCCTTTCAGACCACAAATGTAAGTATGAGTCTTCTCATCCTGAACGAGCTTCCACAGTTCGTCAGCGTGTTCTGCCACCCGATGCTGAATATACATTCTGCCGCCTTCAGGATTCTTCTGCTCACGGCTAATTGCGTAGGTTAAGCGGAAGTGATCAGGGTATTTCTCCTGGAGCGCTTCCAATTCCTCTTTGTAGAGAATGTTGGGCGTAGTCGGAATGCCAAAAATCAACCAGGCAAAACCCTTAAACTGATAGTTAGGATTAAGCTTTTGCTCACCTTCCTGAAACATCCGCCACAGGTAAGCCCGGAAAGGCGCAATTCCAGTCCCTGTTGCCAGCATGATCACGTTTGCCTCTGGGTCGTCAGGCAACAGCATTTCCTTACCAACTGGGCCAGTAATCTTAACGCCTGTTCCTGGACCCAAATGACACAAATAGGTAGAGCAAACGCCATAGACCGTTTCACCTGTTTCGGGGTGCTTGTACTCTAGCTGTCGAACACAGAGCGAAACCGTTTTATCGTCCAAGTTGTCACCATGACGGGTTGAGGCAATAGAATAGAGCCTCAGCTTATGGGGTTTACCATTTTTGTCAGTGCCCTCTGGAATAATGCCAATACTTTGACCCTCTACGTAACGCAGATCGCCTTCAGAAAGGTCAAAAACTAGATGACGAACCGTACCGATACCACCCTCACCAACCAATTCCTCATTCGAGAGGCATTTACCTACAAACGGAGCATTAGGACGGTAAGTATTAACAGGAACGTCCTTTTTTTCTCTCTTGGGTTTTGCTTGAGTCTCTTCTGCTTGAGTCACGGGCTTACTCTCCTCTGCTGATGTCTGCGATACCGTGCCCGATGAGGAGTTGCCATTTGCTACGCCATTGATAGTTGCAGGGCGGATGCTAACGATCTTGCCGCCCATGCGGGTGATTCGCTGCATCTCCTGATTCATCCGGCTATAGGGCACTGTGACGAACACACTGCCGCTACGCCGAATTGGATAGTCAGTCTTGTCGGTTTCTTCGTTCTGACGAAGCCCTTCAACTTCATAGACAAAAAGGCGGCTACCGTAGGCTGTGTTGGCAGCGCCACCCGCTGCACTTGGATTGTACATTGCTAATCAATAAATCCTGAACCCAACTGAAATGCGCTAAAGTTGCACATTACTGATTCGCCCCAGCCAAATTACGGATTTTAGTCCGAAGGTTAGAGCCAGTCTGTATTAGCGTAGCATTGCAGGACGACACTCACTCATCAAAGGCAGCAAGTTTGGCATAAAAATCCTTACTTGCCATAGCTCTACGATAACGAGCAATCTTGGGGGAGAATGTCAAGATCGAGCAATTTCATGATTTCTAAATGCACGATTGGATTTAGCATAGTGATCAAGCGGTGCTATTGAGCAGCAATCAGCCCAGGTGAACCTTGTAGGTAGGATCGCATTCTGGTAGGATCGCTGTATCCGGTAGTACTAAATACTTACCAAAATAGAGTATGAGGTTTTTCTGCTAGGCGTACCTGAGTTCATGCACTGCTTTGATGTCGCTTTGCTGCGTTGGTCAAAGGTTTAAGCTGCAAGGGAACGCTTGACGGTCTGGAGGGAATGCCTCACTTCAAATTTGCGAGGCGACTTTGATCTGAGGGTTTAGTCGGCTCAGCCTTGAGTTTATTGAACTGTTTTACTTTGTTAGAGGATTCCTATGACCATTAAGCCAGACCGTGTGGTTCTAATTGGTGTAGCCGGAGATTCCGGGTGCGGTAAATCGACCTTCCTGCGCCGATTGGCAGACCTGTTTGGGGAAGAATTGATGACTGTCATTTGCCTGGATGACTACCACAGTCTGGATCGGAAGCAGCGGAAAGAGGTTGGGGTAACGGCGCTGAACCCAAAGGCTAACAATTTCGATCTCATGTACGAGCAGATCAAGGCGCTTAAGGAAGGTCAGCCGATTGACAAACCCATTTATAATCACGAGACGGGGATGATTGACCCCCCCGAACGGGTGAATCCAAATCGGATTGTGGTGATTGAGGGGTTACATCCGATGCATGACGAGCGGGTGCGATCGCTCCTTGACTTTAGCGTCTACCTTGACCTGGATGACGAGGTGAAAATTGCCTGGAAGATTCAGCGAGACATGGCAGAACGGGGGCATCGCTATGAAGACATCCTGGCTTCGATTAACTCTCGCCGCCCTGACTTCAATGCCTACATTGACCCGCAAAGGCAATACGCCGATGTGGTCATTCAAATCCTGCCGACCAGACTGATCAAGGACGATAAAGAGCGCAAGGTGCTGCGAGTTCGTCTGGTTCAGAAAGATAACGTTGAGGGAATTGAGCCAGTTTACCTGTTTGACGAAGGTTCTACGATTGACTGGGTTCCTTGCGGTCGTAAGCTAACTTGCTCTTATCCTGGCATTCGGATGTTCTACGGACCAGATGAATACTACGGCAACAGCGTCTCTGTTTAGAAGTGGACGGTCAGTTTGATCGGCTGGAAGAGGTAATTTACCTTGAAAGCCACCTCAGCAATACATCCACCAAGTTCTATGGTGAAATGACTGAGCTGTTGCTTAAGCA
>JAAUTN010000558.1 GCA_012031415.1 Leptolyngbyaceae cyanobacterium SM1_4_3
CCTTGAACATTATCTTACCGGGAATGGCTCAACAATTAATCTTGAGAATATTGGGCTCTTAGAAACCTTTAAAGATACACCAGATGTAAGAGCTGCATTAGTGAATTATAAAATTTTCAGATCAAGAATTTGTAAGAACTTCTGGTGCAGGAACATTTGTATTGAATTCCACAATCGGAGTTGATTCAACATTTCAAATATTTTCAGTGGGCAGATCTATCTTAGAACGCAGAGCGGAGATTATTGTGGAGTATTCAAACTCCCCCGCTATTCCGACCATAAGTTACAGAGGCAGTGTTATAGCAGCCGCCATGGCTATTAGGACACAGATGCCAAGACATATTCCATTGCTTCCTGCAAAGAATCGAACTCGCTGAGACAGTGACGAATGCGACTTTTAATCCAAGACCAACATTTTTCAATCTTATTAAAGTCAGGAGAATAGGGCGGTAAATAAAGAACTTGGCAACCTGCTTGTTCAATTAACTCGATAATGCGTCCACCTTTGTGAAAAGTGGCATTATCAATCACCAAAAACTTGCCAACTTCTAGGAGTGGAATTAAGCAGGTTTCAATCCAAGTTTCAAACACGACTCGGTTAAATGCTCCTTCAATCGTAAAGGGAGCAAACACCTGATGCTCACAGTAAGCCGCAATCATGTTGACTCGTCCCTGTCGCTTCCCTGATTTGAGAGCGTGAAAACGTTCTCCCTTCTCATTCCAGCCGTAGGCATAATCATCTCGACTATCCATGCCCGCTTCATCTATGTAAACAATATCCTTAGGTTCTATTTTGGCTATTTGTGACAGAAATGCTTGACGTTTCTCTTCGTCCCGTTCTTGGTAGCCATAGGTTTTTTTTACGGCTAAAACCTATTTTCTTTAATGCACGGCTGATTGTTCGCGAACTGATTTCCCCCTCCCATAGTTCTGCCATCTGTTCTTGAGTTCTGTCGCCGTGATTATTGGCAAATTCTCGGAATTTCTGCCAATCTGTAATCCTGTGATTACTACCTGGCGGCTTATTAGGCTTTGGCTTCAAATTTCCGGTCTCATCTCTTCGCTTCAGCCATAGATCTATGGTGTTACGGCTGATATTAAAGATCTTACTTGCCTCACTCTTTTTATATCCATCTAGCTCAATTGCCTCTATAACTTTTTGGCGGAAGTCCAAACTATAGGGTTTTGTCATACATTTCATTGAATCTCTCACCTAATTCTACCAGCTATTCCCTGTCCTGCTGGCTATGGCGATTGCTATAATGCCTTTATCGGTGCAATATATAGTAACCCCACACTTTGGAGTTCGCGCTCGATCAGTCCTGCCAACAAGGGAAAGGCTGCTGCTTCAGTCTTGCCGCCTGCGGTAGGAGCAAGCACAATTTGCATTTTTACCATCAAGTATGGCTTGTCCCGCTAGTTCCTGTACCGGACGAAGAGAATACCATCCCAAGCGCGTTGCGATCGCTGCTGCAAGCGTGGAGGGAAGCGTGCAAATGTAGAAGTCATTGATTAAAACTCCACTACCGCATAAGATTCAGATTCCTCTGCCTCGGAATCAAAGTAGGGTAGACCTTGGCGCAGGCGCTGCTCTTCATGGTTAAGTTTTTGATCGGTAAAACCCAAAACAGTCATAGGATCGAAGTTTTCATTTTCGGCAGCAAGATCGAGGATGTTAACGAACTGACGCAAAAACTGGCGAGGTACTACACCCACATCCCCCTTAAAGCCTTTCGTAACTTCAGCAATCAGGCGATCTATAAAATCTAGTGTTATACGCTGTTCTATGCGAATAGGATTGGGCGTATTGAAAAGTTCGCGCAACCTTAAAGCTACTTCTTTCAATCGTATATTATCAAACGGGGTGAGTTCGAGTTGGGGCTGTCTGGGGTTGCTGAAACCGCCGAAGGTCTCAAATTTAATGCGGTCGTGGAGAGGTGGCAGTCCTGCAATGCCACGTTTGGTATCGAAAAAATCGGGTGTGCCCGTAAAGATCCAGAGCAGTCCATGGAAGCGATCGGCTACATCACATATTTGTCTGATGCCGTTAAGGGATTTACCACGCACGTCTTGGCGCATTCGCAGAATAGTCTCCGCTTCATCAATGACGATCGCCCATCCCTTATAGCCTGCGGCTTTGACGATCTGCAAAATGCCGAGCAGGTAATCGAGGGCTTCGCGGCTGCCGATATCGCCTTTAATTCCTGCCGCTTTTTTGGCACTGGCGGCAACATTCTCACTACCTGAGAGCCAAGAATGAGGGCACTTGCCTCAGCAAATTACCTTGTGCTTGAGGGTAAATATTGTTTTAGAACGCGGTCAAGTTGTGCAACGAGGTACTCATGATGAATTGCAACAAGAAGACGGACATTATTTGGAGTTAATTCAAAGTGAAGGAGGAGCTATTGAGGAGTGATGAGTTAGGATTTAGGAATAAATAATTAATTAAATAAAATAAATAAATACTATTATGAAATCTGAATTGCAAATTGAGAATTACGAATTACGAATTAAGGGTAATGAGCCTTTATTATTAAATGACCCGCAATATGTTTGGTTGATGAAATCTGGTTCGATGTCGCTGTTTGCCATTAAGGTCAGGAATGGGGTTCCAGAAGGTAAGCGGCGTTTTTTATTTAATACAACGACTGGGGATGCGATGTTCTCTATTGCAGCAGAACATCAGGGAGGGGTGCAACAAATTTTAGCTGTATCTCTGGAGGAAACTGAGTTATTAAGATTATCGAGAAAAGGTTTTGAGTATCTCCTTGCGACAAAGGGTGGTTATGCTGTCGAGCGGTTGGAGCGTTGGGTGCATCAACTGGGTTATACTCTTGCTCAAAATATTCCCGCTCATAATTTTAATGTTGCTCAAGCGGTATGCAGTTTTCGGCTGTGGCTAGTGGTGAAATATACCAACCTGACCCAGATACTGTATCTTGGGTGCGACTTCAACGAGGTTATGCAAAACTGATGGGGTTTTCGGAACTGCTCTTAGAACCGGCTTCGGGAATGATTCCGATGAGCGGTTCTATGTGGCTGCAAGCATCAGATACGGTGGAGTTAGAAAACCTTCGCACTACTGATATTACTGAGCCAGATACCTTGATGGTGAGTTTGGGTCAATTGCAAATAGATTTTCTCAAAGCGATTGATTTGATGAAAAAAGCAAGAAAACCATCAAGAGTTACAGAGGTTTGAGGAAAGAAAACGGTTAAATCGCCAGGTAATGGATGATACCTTGGGTCAGTTGACTGCGATGGTACAACAGGAACCGCAAAGTTTTATTCCCGAACAAACTGCGAGTGGTTCAACAGATAAGGCTTTGTTAATTGCTGCGGGTGCTGTGGGACGCGCTCAGGGGATAAAAATTTGCCCTCCTGCTCTTTCGGAAGACCTTTCACGCTGTCAAGACCCGATTGAAGCTATTGCTCGTGCTTCTAGAGTCCGGATGCGTCGGTTGCAGTTGGTGGATGATTGGTGGAAGAAGGGATGCGGACCGCTGCTAGGGTTTTGCAGATGATGAAAATCCGGTTGCGCTGTTACCGCTACCTGGTAATCGCTATGATATTTTTAATCCGCTGGAGCATTCTCATCATCCTGTTAATGCTAATACTGCTGCGACGCTGTCTACGTCAGCTTACATGTTTTATCGGCCTTTACCAGATAAGAAGGACTTAAAAACATTAGATTTGCTCCGGTTTGCGATTTGGGGTCACGAACGAGACCTGGTAATTATTGTGATAACTGGGATTGCGGTGACTCGTACTGGGGATGGTGACACCTCAAGCAACTGCTATTTTAGATGGACCACGCTACTA
>JAAUTN010000123.1 GCA_012031415.1 Leptolyngbyaceae cyanobacterium SM1_4_3
CCGCACTGCTCCTCGACGATTCCGCACTACTCCTCAGCAATTCCGCACTACTCCTCAGCAATTCCGCACTGCTCCTCGACGATTCCGCACTGCTGCTGAATGATTTTGCACTGCTGCTGAACGGTATCGCATCGCCGCTGAACAGATCTCGTAACTTCCGTTAGGCGCTAGCCATAACGCATCTCCTATCGCTTTACTGAAGGTAATATAGCGCCATACATTTACAGAGAAGATTCTATGGCTGCAAAACCGATCGTGATTGATTGCGATCCAGGGGTGGATGATGCGATCGCCCTCCTACTCACCTTTGCTTCTCCCGAACTGAACCTGTTAGGAATCACAACCGTTGCCGGAAACGTGCCGCTTTCTTTAACGGAGAAGAATGCTCGCAAAATTTGTGAACTGGCAGGACAAACGCAGATTCCTGTGTATGCAGGCTGTTCTCGTCCGATGATGCGATCGCTCACTACTGCTGAGGAAGTTCACGGCAAAACAGGTTTGGAGGGCGTAGATTTACCCGAACCGCAGATGCCGCTTCAGCCACAGCACGGAGTTGACTTTTTGATTGAGACTTTAATGAGTTCGTCGGGCGAAATAACCGTTGCTACACTCGGCCCGTTGACGAATCTGGCGATCGCCCTGATCAAGGAACCCCGCATTGCTGCCAAAATTCCAGAAGTTGTGATGATGGGAGGCGCAATTTCTCAGGGTAACGTCACCGCTTCGGCTGAGTTCAACCTGTATGTTGACCCCCATGCGGCACACGTGGTGTTTACCAGCGGCATCAAGCTAACGCTGTTTAGTCTGGATGTGACTCATCAGGTTCTCACTACGCCAGAGCGGTTGAAAAGAATTCGGGCGATCGCCACTCCCGTTAGCACCGCCGCTGCCAGCTTGTTAGGGCATTACAGCAGTCGCGATGCCGAACGGTTTGAGATGACGGGCGGGCCGCTGCATGACCCCTGTGTGGTTGCCTATCTGTTGCAGCCCGATCTGTTTACTTACCGCGATTGTTATGTAGAAATTGAGACGATGAGTGAACTCACTGTCGGACGGACAGTCGTAGATGTGTGGAACAGTAGCGGGCGATCGCCAAACGTTAAAGTTGCTCAATCCGCCAACGCCGAAAAGTTCTATCAACTGCTAACCAATCGTTTGGCAAAACTATAACTCACTTTGAAAACTCCGTAGAACTGCTACTGCTATTTCTAAAATCGCGTTAGAAAAAATACAAGTAGTGTCTAAAGCGTTGAAACTTAAAGAAATCTTTTGATTTGAGAAGTGTTGGGCTAACCGAATTTTGTATTGTGAAATACTAAATTTGTGTGAACGCTACTGCACGATACATCAGGACTTCAGCGCTAAACTTCAGATTCAGCAATAGCAATCGAGCAAATAATCATGGTAAAAAGACTCAAATTTTTGTTTACTGTTCTGCTAACCGCAGTTTTAACAATTGCCATTGTGACTGGCTGCAATTCTCAGGGGGAAGCGCCCGGTGATTCAGCCGCTTCACCGGAGGCAGGCGGTGAAACGTTAGTAATGGCAACTTCAGCAGACTATCCCCCTTACGAATTTATTGATACAACCAGCGGACAGCAAGAGATTCAAGGCTTTGATGTAGATATTGCCAACTACATCACGAATGAGTTGGGTTATGGGTTAGAAATTGCCAACATTGACTTTAACGGTCTAATCCCGGCGTTGCAGGCTGGTCGGGCTGATTTTGTTATGGCAGGCATGACTCCCACTGAAGAACGCAAGCAAAACGTTGATTTCTCTCAAATCTATTACGAAGCCAAAAATACAATCGTGGCTCCTTCAGGCAGCAACCTGACCGACCCGGCAAGCTTATCTGGCTTACAGGTTGGCGTTCAGCTTGGCACCATTCAGGAAGAAGCCGCGAGTGAAATTGAAGGGGCAAATGTAGTTCCTCTAAACCGAATTAACGAAATCATTCAGGAACTTAAAGCCGGACGAATTGATGCGGCGATCGTTGAAGACACGGTTGCTAAGGGCTACGTCGAAAACAACCCTGATTTGGAGTTCAATACCATTCCATCTGAGGAAGCAGGTTCAGCCGTTGCTTTTCCCAAAGGTTCAGAGCTGGTGAGTGAGTTCGATCGGGTGATTTCCGAGATGAAGGAGAATGGAGAGTTGGAGAGTCTGGTTGAGAAGTGGTTTGGTCAGCCAATTCCAGAGCAGCCAGAAGCCGAAGCAACGGAATCGCCAGAGGCAACCGAGTCACCAGAAGCCGCTCCCGCCGAGCCAGAAACTGCTCCTCCTAGCTGAGATACTGTCTTGTCGGAGAAGGGCGATCGCAAAATAAGTAAAAATGTAGCGCTCAGATCTGCGACTTCTTCGAGAAGTCGCAGATCTTGACTCCTTAAGCCCCTTGTTTCTAAAAATGCCTCTCACTACTTTAACGTTGCGCTGTAAGTAAAACTCCCCCAAAGGCAATCATTCGAGCATGGATTTAGATTTCACAAAAATTTTGCCCTCTATTCCTTACATTTTGCAGGGAATTAGGGTGACGCTTATATTTACTCTATTGTCAGCCCTGTTTGGGTTTACTCTAGGCACCCTCTTATCTTTGCTTAAAATTTCAAACATCAAACCACTCACTTGGTTTGCAGGAGTCTACACGTCTATTTTTAGAGGTACTCCATTAATTTTGCAGCTATCGCTCATCTATTTTGCCACCCCTCAGATTACAGGATATGCAGTTAAGCCGATTGAAGCGGGTGTTATTACCTTTGCACTTAACTCTGCCGCCTACAGTTCAGAGACTATTAGGGGCGGCATTATGGCAGTGGACAAAGGGCAGCGAGAAGCTTCTCTGTCTTTGGGAGTTCCCTATCGCCAAATGATGTGGGATATCATTTTGCCACAAGCCTTTAAAAACATTTTGCCTGCCCTGGTGAATGAAAGCATTGCCCTATTAAAGGACTCTGCTCTGGTGTCTACAATTGGCGCGTTAGATTTGATGCGACGCGGTGTGATTGTGGCAGCCGAACTGTTTATTTACTTTGAACCATTGCTTTTTGTTGGACTGATTTATTACGTCATGGTGATGGCATTGACTTGGGCAGCACAAAAGTTAGAAATGAGGATGAGGCGCAGTGATTAGAGTTGAATTTCTTTGCAAATCTTTTGGGGAGTTGAATGTCCTAAAAGACATTTCAACCGAGATTAGAAAGGGCGAAGTGGTTGCCATTATTGGCCCTTCTGGGTCAGGTAAATCAACGTTGCTCCGCTGCATGAATTTGCTGGAGGTGCCGACTCGCGGCAGGGTGTATGTAGACGGAAAAGATATCACGCTGCCCAAAACTGATATTCTCAGAGTGCGTCAACACGTTGGTATGGTATTTCAACACTTCCATCTGTTTCCGCATAAAACAGTGTTGGAAAACATTACCTATGCACCTATGAAGGTTAAAAAAATCTCAAAAGGAGATGCTCACAAGATTGCAATGGATCTGCTGTCTAAGGTAGGGCTGTCGGAGAAGGCGAATGTGTATCCATCAAAGCTGTCTGGCGGTCAAAAACAGCGAGTGGCGATCGCCCGTGCCCTGGCAATGGAACCAGAAGCGATGTTGTTTGATGAGCCTACCTCTGCACTCGACCCCGAAATGGTGAAAGAGGTACTGGAGGTAATTAAGTCTCTTGCCAACACGGGTATCACAATGGCGATCGTGACTCACGAAATGGGCTTTGCCCGCGAGGTCGCCGATCGCATTCTCTTTCTAGATGAGGGACGACTGGTAGAGGACTCACCGCCCAGTGAGTTTTTTACTAACCCTAGAAGCGATCGCGCCTGCCAGTTTTTAGAAAAGATGCTGTAGCCAGCCAATAGGAAAGATGAAAGATGAAAGATGAAGGATGAGGATTGAGTTGCCTGTCTTCATCCCTCACCCCTCATCCGTGATTTATGGAGGTCGCATGGCGGTTGTTGTGTTTGGCAGCGTCAATATGGATCTGGTGGCGCGGGTGCCTCGGCTACCTGTTCCTGGAGAGACGCTAACGGGACACCAGTTTGACACCATTCCTGGGGGTAAAGGCGCAAATCAGGCAGTCGCGGTGGGTCGGCTGGGTGTGCCGACTCAACTGGTGGGACGAGTGGGTGGCGATCGCTTTGGTCAAGACCTGATCGCAAGTTTAGAAACGGCGGGTGTGGGGTGCGATCGCCTGCTGATCGACCAGTCCATAACCTCTGGCGTTGCCGTGATTGCGGTTGATAGCGTTGGTGAAAACCATATCATTATCATTCCAGGCGCAAACGGACGGGTTGATCGAACCGATGTAGAGCGGTTAAAGCCAGTTTTGTCAGCCGCAAAAGTGTTGTTACTCCAGCTAGAAATTCCGCTAAATGCGGTAATAGCCGCCGCCCAGGTTGCAAAAGCCGCAGGTATCACCGTGATTCTCGATCCGGCTCCGGCACAGGGCAACTTACCCGCAGAACTTTACCCGCTGGTAGACGTAATTACGCCAAATCAGGTAGAAGCCAGTCAGCTAGTAGGTTTTCCGGTAAAGGATAGGGAAACAGCGGCAAGAGCAGCTTCGGTTTTGCGGCAGCGAGGGGTGCAGATGGCGATCGTCAAACTCGGCAAACAGGGCGCACTCTGCCAGACCGCAGCCGAAACTTTTTCAATTCCGGCTTTCCCAGTGGAAGTAGTAGATACTGTTGCCGCCGGAGATGCCTTCAACGGGGGCTTCGCCGCTGCTTTAGCGCAGGATTTCCCCATTCAAAAAGCTGTCACCTGGGGAGCCGCAGTCGCCGCTCTCTCTGTCACCAAAACCGGAGCGCAAACTTCACTGCCCAGCTTACACGAACTTGAGGAATTTTTAGAATTGCACTAATCTCAGGATGAACGGCACTAAGGATTACGGATTGAATAACTTGTGGGATGGGTATCCTACCCGAACATGGGACTTTATTTTTATGCAAGTCCCTAAATTCAATAATGCTATTTCAGGCTTGCACGTCGTATGGCTAAAATGGCACGTTTGTTGAATTAGTGCTAAAAAGCATTTTGTAGAAAAAGTTGGGTGAGCGGAATGTCTTTATCAGAAAATGCAACTGGAGCCAGCATCGTATTTGCAGGAAGCGTTGTTTCTTTCCGATAGCCAGCTTGAGTCGGATCTCGGAAAACATACACTTGTCGAGCATTCACATCCAAAATCCAATAGTCCAAGATTCCGGCTTTAGAGTAGATGAGCGCTTTTTGCCGACGGTCATTCAGTAGGGTAAAATCTGCTACTTTAACGATCAGAAGAATGTCGGCAGAGGTTGGATGGCGATCGCCATACTCATTTGAATCAATCCGCACCACAGCAATATCTGGTTCCGGCTCCGACTTAGGACTCAGAGTGATTGGAAGCCGCATTCTCACATAAGCAACATCTTCTAGCAGCCGATCCAGGTAACGAAAGGCTCGTTGCGTGGTGGCAGCATGGGGCGGCAGTTGAGGATTTATCTCGACAATCTGGCCCTCCAATAGCTCAACGCGATCGCCTTCAGTTAAGATCCCGGACTCAATCATGCGATGATACTCATCAACAGTCCACAACCGAACTTTAGCGAGTGACATAAGTTAGCTTCTCCCTGACCTGGTGTAGCTTCAATGAAGCAGTTTGGTAATGAGTAGAGGACAACTGTCCCTATCACTTAGAGGTAGATTACCTCGTCTCGTCATATCATTAATGGAAGAGGATTATCTAAAAGTCCATTCCTTAGCCGTGACGAATATACACGGTTAAGCTTTTCCTCATCCCTCATCCCTCATCCTTAACTAAAGCATCCACTCCAGCACAATTCCCACTCGACTATCTTGATTGAATGAAGAATTTTGCTTTTGAATATCAGTTGAAAGCCGCAAATTTTCTGTAATAGCGTAGCCAACGGATAGCGTTGTGATTCCTACTTCTTCATCGCGACCGGGTGCTACCCAGGTTTGAGTTAGTGAAATGTCGGCGGCTCCAGTGCGCGAGAGGGCAAGCAAAAAGCGTAGCCCCAAGTTGATATCGTCGGTGGTGTATTCGTCAGTTTCCAGGTGACGATAGCCAATAACCGGAGCAACGTTGATGTAGCTGCCTAGTGGACGGATATAGTAGCGAAAATCGGCACCGTAAGCTTGGCGATCGCCCTCAAACGTTGCCTGATAATCAGCGCTGACGGTTAGACCTGTTTCACCAATAAACACGTCCTCAATGCCAGCGTTAAAGCCACCTGCCTGATCGGTAGAGGGAAACTGTGAATAGCCCAATCGCAACCGAGTCCGAAAGCTAGGATCGCTGCGAATTTCAGACAGCACATTGGGGATTTCTTCCAGCCAGCGCTGAAGAACTGGGCTATTTTCGATGATCTCTGGGTCTAAATTCAGGGATTCAATCGCGTCAGAGCGGTCTGAATTCGGCGATTCTGATGGCTCAGATCTGGGTTGTGAAGGAGAAGTTTGGGCGATCGCTTCTATTTCTGGTAAGCCCATTGTATGAGCAGTTGCAGCCGTTTCAGGATCGAAAGAGGCGATCGCCCTCAAAGAATTCTCAGCCACTTCGCCTGAAATTTCTAAATCAGCAGCTTGTCCTGGCAGCGGTAGAGTCGTCGTGTGGGCGATCGCGGCGGACGGGGGCACTTCAACCTGAGAAATTGCATCGGCTTCAGCCGTTTCAAAATTAACGGTTTCTGATATCGCCGGATCTGAATTTGACCCGGCTAAACCCGTCGATTCTGCGGATTCCAGGCTTGAAATTTGGTTTGCCTGCTCAGGTTTTAACTCTGCTAAAGCGGGAGCGATCGCTAGAGGGAACCAGCACAGCACGACTCCCACCATCCAATTCACATTGCTCACAAGACAAATCCTAGACCTAGCAATAGCCCACTCCAGAAATGCAGGGCAACGGCGATAAATTTGCAGTTGCTCACTCGCTCTGGCTGGTCGTGGTGTTGGGCTACATGACGGCAAAGTTTGACCGCAGGTGGCAAGCTGAGGAAAATTAGCAGCGTCCAGACTGGAAAAACTTGCAGCGCTACACACAACCCCGTCAACCCGTAAATGCTGCCACAAAACCAGGGCAGTAGACTAGCCCCTTTCGCGGTTCCCAATCGCACGATGGGCGATCGCTTACCTGCTGCCAGGTCGTCTTTAACCTGATGAAAGTGTGAGCAAAACAAAATTAAGCTGGTGCTGATGCCAATGATAATTGAAGCGACGAGAGCAGAAATTGACCAGGACTGAGTTTGGCTATAGTAAGCAGCGGCGATCGCCAGGGGGCCAAAGCAAACAAAGCAAATGATTTCGCCTAGTCCTTGATAGCCGAGGCGAAAAGGCGGTCCCTGATAGCTATAGCCCAACATACAACAGAGCAAAATAATACCAGGAACAGTCAGGTCACGCTGAAGCCAGGCGATCGCCAAAACTCCAGAAACACCCAGCGCCAAAAACAAATTTCCTAACCAAAAAATCAGAGATTTGTTGCCCGTTAAATTGACTAAGGAATGGGCTTTGTTTTGGTCAATTCCTGTCTCTGAATCAAACACATCATTGCTCAAATTGATCCATGCCACAATCAAAATAGCTGCGATCAAAAAAGTTGAAAAAATCCCACTTTGAATCGTTCCTGTCTCAGAAAATGCAGCGGCTGTTCCAACCCCAATGGGAATCACTGCGACGCTGTACATGGGTGGCTTAATCGCTGCTAGCCAGAGCTTGGAGTTGGGATAACTGAGAGACTTTGTGGTCATGACTTAAAACTCAGCAACTTAAAACTAAATAAAATGAAACATGGACAGCTTTTCTCAGACATCCCTTTTTCCTCTTCAATCCACCCTACGGGAAGCTGAGCGGCAGTGCAATGTGTCAGTTTTCAAAGATTTGTGACTCTTCCTTTGATTAAGAAAAGCGGCTACTTTGGTTCGGCTGGGGCTGTAAGATGCCATAGAAACCGTGTTAGACCCAAGTTTTGACGATAATCTAACCGAGAAACTGCCTGACTGCTTGCTTTAAGCCCGCTGCTTCGAGAAGTGGGTGCGGTGGTTAGAGCAATTGGAAGTGTGCTACCTGTATTGATAGTCCGATCCATTTTGGGAAAATCTGACCTTTTTGCGTCCATGCCAGTCATACCGCATTCTGTTAATCTCTTTCAAGACTGTAAGCAGCTTTTTCAATTTCTTTCAATTTGTCAGCAGAAATCAATTGAGCAGAATGAGACGCAAATTGCAAGTGTTTCCTTAACAATTGATCGGATTGATCCGCTTGCTGTGCTACATGAATTCGCAGCACCCGATCAGCTTCATTTCTACATTGAAAACCCTGCTGAGGATGAGGCGATCGCCGCTATTGGGTCCGTTTCATCCCTGAAAACGTCGGGCAAAGCGCGATTTTTGCAGGCTCAAAAGTTCACTCGATCTTGTTTTAGCCGCCTGGTTTTAGCCAATTCTTCAACTCATTTCTTCCCTCGCTGTTTCTGTAGCTTTAGCTTTTTTGATCAAGAATCTACCTCAGAATCTGCTTTTTCAGAGGCAACTATCTTTCTACCAAGATGGCAGATTTTCTCAACAGCAGACCAATCGGCTTTATTTGCAAATTTAGCGGTTCATGCTGATTCCAATTTAGAGCTTTTAATTGAACAAACCTGTCGCGAATTTCAAAATATTCGTTTGGCAAAATATGGGATTTTTAATCTCTCAAGCAACATTCGATATAAATTAAATCACTGGGACGTAAGTGACACCAATAACTTTAAAGTAGCCGTAGCCTCAGCGTTAAAATCTATTCAAATTAATCGCCTCAATAAGCTTGTGTTAGCTCATGCAGTAGATGTAGTTTCAAAACTGCCTTTTCAGTGGATTGACTCACTACATCGCCTCCGCAAAATCTATCCTGACTGCTACACTTTCTCGACGGGCAATGGCAAAGGACAAAACTTCATTGGAGCCAGCCCAGAATGCTTAATTAAAATTTGCGATCGCCATCTCAACACCGATGCCCTGGCAGGCTCAGCACCGAGAGGCAAAACCATGACAGCAGACGCAGACCTGGCAAACCAGCTACTAAATAGCCCCAAAGAACGCCACGAGCATCAGCTTGTAGTAGATTTCATCACGCAGCAACTCTCTCGGTTTGGACTTAACCCTCAGCTTGCGGCTGCCCCAAAATTACGCCAGTTAACTAACATTCAGCACTTACACACTCCCATTCGGGCGACTCTCCCCGAATATTTGCATCCGCTGAAAATCCTGGCTCAGCTCCACCCAACTCCTGCCGTTGCCGGAATGCCTAGAGACTTCGCTTGTGAGGAAATTCGACGCTATGAAAAATTTGAGCGATCGCTCTACGCTGCTCCACTCGGTTGGATTGATGCTCAGGGAAACGCTGAGTTTATCGTCGGAATTCGCTCTGCCCTAATCAACGGGCACCATGCCCGCCTCTACGCTGGAGCCGGAATCGTCGCAGGGTCGAACCCTGACCGAGAACTAGCAGAAGTTAAACTGAAACTGCAAACCCTACTTCAAACACTGGTGTAGCGCCATACCCACAAAGGTTAGGACAAGGGGCTTAAGCCCCTTGTTCACCTAGCAGGCGATCTGCGGACAGGATTGTCCTAACTTAAGTGACCATCGCTATAGTGCATCGCTGAATTAAAAAAAGCGGGCAAAAATGCCCGCTTTAGAAGGTTTATTGCCCTGATTTCTAGCGCTTTGCCAGCTTCTTAGACATCTTCCGCAGGCGAATCGACTCTGGGGTAACTTCCAGCAGTTCATCTGGGCCAATGTATTCCAGCGCTCGTTCCAGGCTCATGTCAACCGGAGTTTGAAGCTGCACCAGTTCTTCACCGCCAGAGGCGCGGTGGTTGGTGAGCTGCTTGGTTTTGCAAACGTTGATTTCCAGGTCTTGAGGGCGGTTGTTTTCACCGATGATCATGCCTTTGTAGACTTTGGTTCCGGGTGAGATGAAGAATACACCCCGATCCTCAGCGTTTTTCATCGCATAGAAGGTAGAAACGCCTTCCTCAAAGGAAATCAACACGCCATTGCGACGGGTATCCACATCGCCAGAGAGCGGACGATAATCGAGGAAGCTATGGCTCATGATGCCATCGCCACGAGTCAGGCGCATAAATTCACCCCGGAAGCCGATTAAGCCTCGCGCCGGGATGACAAACTCTAGCTGAGTGCGACCGTTGCCGCCTACCTGCATATCCTGCATTTCGCCGCGACGCTGACCCAGGCGCTCAATGCAGCCGCCGACTCCCTCTTCAGGGACATCTAGCACGAGTAGCTCGAATGGCTCACAGGGCTGACCGCTGACCTCACGGTAAATCACCTGTGGCTGAGAAACCTGAAATTCGTAGCCTTCTCGCCGCATGGTTTCGATCAAGATGCCCAGGTGAAGTTCACCCCGACCCGCAACCGCAATTTTGTCAGGAGAGTCGGTTTCTTCGACCCGCAGGGCGACGTTGGTTTCGAGTTCGCGGAAGAGGCGATCGCGCACCTGACGAGACGTAACGTAAGTTCCCTCTTGACCCGCAAACGGCGAATCGTTCACCGAGAAGGTCATCTGCAAAGTCGGTTCATCTACTTTGATCAGCGGCAGAGCCTGCGGCTCATTTGGGCAGGTAATCGTTTCGCCGATGTTGGCATTGGCAAACCCAGACACCGCGACAATGTTGCCTGCCGAAGCTTCCTGCAACTCAATCCGCTTGAGTCCATCAAAGCCTAACAGCTTCGTCACTTTTGCCTTGACGATTTCACCCGTTTCAGTCACGAGTGCTGCTTGCTGACCTGCCTGGATGGTGCCGTTGTGAATTTTGCCGATTACGATCCGACCCAGATATTCTGAATAGTCCAGCGTCGTCACCTGAAGCTGCAAAGGCTTCGCCGGATCACCCACTGGAGCGGGAACGTGCTGCAAGATTGCCTCAAACATCGGCTGCATATCTTCGCCTTGTTCTTCCAGGTCGTTCTTGGCGTAACCTTCCAAACCGGAGGCAAACAGATAGGGGAAATCGCACTGAGCATCGTCTGCACCCAGTTCCAGGAACAGATCTAGCACTTTGTCGATCGCCCCATGCGGGTCAGCCTGAGGACGGTCAATCTTGTTCACCACCACAATCGGACGCAAGCCCTTTTCCAGCGCCTTTTTCAACACAAATCGGGTTTGAGGCATTGGGCCTTCGTTGGCATCCACAATCAAAATGCAGCCATCTACCATGCCCAGCACCCGCTCTACTTCGCCGCCAAAATCAGCGTGACCAGGAGTGTCTACGATGTTAATCAGCGTTTCTTTGAAGCGAACGGCTGTATTTTTCGACAGAATGGTGATGCCCCGCTCCCGTTCCAGGGTGTTGGAGTCCATGACGCAATCTGGAACCTCTTCCCCTTCGCGAAATGTGCCAGACTGCTTGAGCAGCGCATCAACCAGAGTTGTTTTGCCATGATCAACGTGAGCAATGATGGCGACATTGCGAATCGGCAGAGTCATAAGAGAATTCCAGAGAGATTGAATAAGAGATAAGCTGCGCTTAATAGCTTCTTAACAAAGTTTTTCTAGGCGATCGGGAGCGATTGCTGTAAAGAAGCCGTAATGATCTTATCTTAATATTTCTCGGAATAACCGGGTGGATTTGGAGTAGATTTCGGGGGCGACCGGAGTAGCAGTCTTTGGCTCCCTAACTTGTCGGAAACGTTACACACCTACAGCAGTTTTCACCTGCATAAGACACAAATCCCTGTAAGGGCGAACGGCCGCCCCTACCTGTGGCTTATTCATCTGCAAGACGCTGTAAGTCAGACATTGGTTTAGCTATTTGGGGCATTCCAGCTAAACGCTTTTATGCAGCGGTAGGCGCTGTAACTGGAGTTAGTAAAGAATTTGAAGTAAATTTAGTAAGTGCTGAAGATTGCCACCATGCCGCCAGAAATTGTTGAAATTCTCTCTGCTGACGAATTGCGTCGCACTCTGACTCGGCTAGCCTCTCAAATCGTTGAACGGGCTGGAGATTTATCCAAAATTGTCCTATTGGGCATTTACACAAGGGGCGTTCCGCTAGCAGAAACGTTAGCTCGGCAAATTGAAGTATTGGAACAGGTAGAAGTTCCTGTTGGCGCTATAGATATCACGTTTTATCGGGATGACCTCGATACGATTGGGATACGCACACCTGCAAAAACTGAGCTTCCCTTTGATTTGTCGGGCAGGACTGTCGTACTCATTGATGATGTAATTTTCAAAGGGCGAACGATTCGAGCCGCGTTAAATGCAGTGAATGATTATGGTAGACCAGAAGCAATTTGGTTGGCAGTGCTGGTCGATCGCGGACATCGAGAGCTACCAATTCACCCTGATTTCATCGGGAAGAAATTGCCCACCGCAAAAGAAGAACAGGTAAAAGTTTATCTGCAAGAAATAGATGGACGCGATGCAGTGGAGTTAATTACTCGCAGTTAATTACCCTTGAATAATTATTGCGAGAAGGTCATTTTGCTCATGGCATTTTGCTTATTCAAATAAGCAAATACTCGTTCCATAAAAGGTTAAAAAATTCAGGGATTTGGTCTCATATTTACATCGTTTAGCAGACAAGCAAAGCGCCAAAAAAGTTCCCGTTAGCTCTAAAAAACATTTGCTTTTGGCAATCCTTGACATTATTTATAGGGGTAGAATATAACTTGTTAGACGTGTATAACGCATCTGGACTCCCAGGGTGGAACATGACATCAATCCCTGAAAGTTTTTAGCCTATCCATTACATCTATCACTCATCTATCAGTGGCTCCTGATGGGGAATCTACCTGAAATTAAGGTTTCAGGAGTCAATGTTTTGTGTGGATCTAGTCGATCTATTGGTGAGAGTGGAAATGGGAAATGTGGCGATCGCCCTTCCCTTCTACCCCTCCAGCTTTGTTCAGCTCATCTACCCTAAGCAGCGCTGAATCAGATATTTCGCGACTAAATTCGCTGCGCTTTGTTGCAGCAATTTGCAAAGCACAGGTTTTGAGTACCGAACTTACCTCGGCGACTCAGCTTTAGCCTGCTCATCATTCCAACAATCCAATCTATTTCATAGGAGTTCAATATGCAATCCAGCAAAGGTTTTGGACAGAAGAACCAGCAACCTTTAGGAACTGCATCACCAGACATTACAACATCCCCTTTGAGTATTCCAAAATACTCACCATCAGTACACAAACAGCGCTCTAGCGGTTCTCTAACTGCTGCTACTAGTCAAACCCTTTCCCAAAGATCTGCTCCTGCTACAACTACTCCGGCCGCTAGGTCAGATTCCTCAAACGACTTTAGGGTAGTGGGCACCAAAATCTATGACCCAAACGGACGTGAGTTTATTGCTAAGGGCGTTAACATCAACGGCCCGGGCTATGGGTGGCCGGGCAAAACACCTGAGCAGGTAGACAACATTAAACGATGGGGGTTTAACTCAATTCGGCTAAATGTTCGTCAGCTAGGTTTGGATAATAAACAAACCTATGCAGAGAACGGCACCATTGATGCGATCGTTGAGAAATTTACCAGTCAGCGCATCGTCGTGATGATTGAACCGCACGAGCGCACAGGTAAATGGTTCAGTTCCGACGAACTGAATAAACTCGTGAACTGGCATAAAGGACTAGCCAGCAAGTACAAGGACAATCCTTATGTCTGGCTCAATGTTTCCAATGAGCCTGGTGGTTCTGATAGCGGTAGTTCCAGTGCCGTAAGCAAGTATGTACAGCAAAATACCTCTGTGATCAAAGCGATTCGCTCAACTGGTTTCGACAATCCAATCGTGGTTGATGGCTGGTCTTGGGGGCAAGACACTGGCTCCTGGAACAGCAACCCTGTCAGCGAGAGCAAATCTGCGATTCTTTCTTTGGGACAAAAACTGTTAGCTGCCGACCCAAACAAAAACACAGTTTTTTCCCTACATACGTATGACCAGTGGAAGACAAACACTCAAGCAAAAATGAATGATTTCATCAATCGAGTTCACGCTAAAGGACTTGCTCTAATTGTGGGTGAGTACGGTGCTGAAAACGGTAGCTCAGGTCGATTCAAGGAAACCGTGAGTGGCGTTTTACCAGTTGTTCAAAAGCGGGAAGTTGGGCGCTTTGCCTGGGCGTGGCAGGGAGGTGATGCGTTTGACCTGACCACGAATGGCGGTGGATACAAAGCCAACTTTAGTTCCAACGGTTCAATGCCAGATAATCTCAGTTGGTTTGGGCAACAGGTGTGGAAAGATGCCCATCGTGCTGAAAATTTACAGATGCATCCTGGCAAACCTCCTGAGCCTGTGCCCCTTCCAACTCCAGAGCCGATATCCAGCCCTACGCCCAGCCCAGTTCCCAAACCATCTCCGTCGGGTAGCTTGCGCTATGAGGCTGAGAATATGTCCAGGTCAGGTTACTCGACTGAAGATTTGTCTTCAGCTTCGGGCAGGAAACTGGTTAAACTAAGCGGGGCAAAAGGAAGTTTGAGCCAAACGTTTAGGGGTGAGTTTGGCACCTATGACGTGGTGGTGGGTTATTTTGACGAAAATGACGGTCGCTCTATCTTGAAGCTGGACTTTGCCGCGAAGGACTTTACCTTACGCTTTGATCAGAATTTGCCGAGTGATAAAGCAAGCTCATCTAGCTTTGCACGGCGCACTTTGGGTTCTGTGCAGTTGAAGGAGGGAGAAATGTTCAAACTTGAGGGCGTTCGGGATAGGGGCGAGTATGCCCGAATCGATTATCTTGAGTTTGTCAGAAAGCCCGCTTGAGGTTAGGTTACACACTCCCTTTAGGATTTCTGGTTCCCAGGCTCAAGCTCGGGAACGAGTCAACGAGTCAGCTTGGGAGCAGGTAATCTTACGATTGCTATGTTATGGCTGTAGTCATACAGGTTAGGACATTCCGACACGCAAAGCACTTGTCCCGTGAACAAGGGGCTTAAGCCCCTTGTCCTGACTTGAACGAACTAATTTGGGCGATCGCCCCCCATTCCCCAGACCGAGCTTAAACCTGCATAAATTGAGTTAATTGCAGCCACATAAGCATCTCCAAATGCCCACAGTACATTATCGTTTGTCGCACTCGCCTCAAATTGAGCATCTCCGCATTCAACTCGAATACATACTTCTACCACAGCATCTGCTCCGCCAATGGTGTCAGGCATGGAGAAGTAAACTAAATTTCGCTCAGGTAGCTGAATGTGGCGATCGACACACCGATCAATGGCTTTATACAAAGCATCGCAGGGTGTTCTACCGTGCGTTGTTTCTCGAAACTGCCGTCCTTCAAAAGTTTGTAGGGTGACAGTTGCCTTGATCGAGCGGGTAATCTGAACTTCCAAGCTTTCGATTTGTAGAACGCTAGGAGCCTTTCGTATAGATGAAGTAGTGGTTTCCAGTTCATGCAAATGCAGCAAAAAAGCATCGACTGAAAAAATGCCGATGCTGTGCGTTGTTCGGGTCTGGTCATCAGCCATTTCCGCATTGAAGTTTCGGTAGAAATAGCCCTTTTCTCGAATGCTGCTGCGTTCCCGGTCTGAAGTCGCAAACTGGTTAGGCTCCCAGGTGACAATCGCGTCAACACAGCAGTCTACCGAACACGCTAGACGAAGGGAGTCATAAAAGTTGAGTCTGTAGAACTTTGAATTTTCTAGAATGGACTCGTTGATCTTGCAAATTCGCAAAATTTGCATCATTTCCTCATAGGCTGCCCGACACGCTTGATCGCCGCCAAACTGATAAAGATGCCACAGCACAAAAGCTAAATCAAAATCCAGGTCTGAAATGTACCAGTCAACAGGTTTAGCGGCTAACCTTCTCAGCAAAACAGTGTAATATCTCCAAGATTCCTCACACCTCGACAGCCCATTTTGAAAAACGTTGGCAGTAATCAGAGCAGTGATTCTCTGGGGCATGATGCAATCTCTCGGTGGCTCAAGGGCTATTTCAGTCGTCTCGCTTAAAGCGCTCTACCCCTTTTGCGTCAAAACCTACCCGGTCAGGGGAAGAATGGGAATCACACCCACTTTGGGTATTCATAAATTTCTCCATCATTTGCTCTAAGCGAGTTAAGCGCTCTCTGGTTTCGAGCGCACTCTCGTGAGCGATCGCACTCTGAGTCAGCAAGGCATAGACGGGCGTTGGCGGCGCAGGATGAATGCCAACCGATCTAACCTGTCTCAGTTCGTGGATTTCTGCCTCTAGGTTGGCGATGCGCTCGTCAACCTGCGTAGACAGTTGCTCGTTTCCACCAGATTCCAAACCTTGCCGCAAAAGTCTACACACTAGCTCTGTTACAGAGATGCTATCGGAGTCAGCCCGTTCTCTTAGCTCTTGCATCAGGTCATCCGGCAGTCTAAAACTTACTAATTTTCTATTAACCATGTATCTCAGGAGCTTTACGGCTCACATACTATACGACCGATTTGTACATACACACAATTCCTAATTGTATCTACAGTAGATGCATCCGTCAATCACTTCTTTTACGTCAAACAGACTGAGGAAGAAGGATTCTAGGATAACTTTAGCAAAAAAATTGTATTTCAGACAACTTGATCCTGTATGTCGTAGATGCTATACGTATATGTGTACGATATACAAAAGATTGATTTTGTATATCAGCAAAGTTGACCATCACCCAACTTCGAGCGGCGATCGCCGTCCAGCGAGGAGTGAGCTTCAATCGACCTTATTTAACCGGAGGACTACATCATGGAATCTTGTCCCTTTAAGGATGCGGCGGCCCCACCTTGCAGAATTGCTGTACATCCCGATATGCCTGAGGTTCGTTATTGTGAAATCTGCCGACTCAACTACGACATTCGGAACGTGGGCAATCGGTTTGAGCTTTTCCCATTTCTCATAATCGCTACGATTTTTGTAGTTTTTCTCCAATCCGTCATTTACGACGAACCTGCTAAACGGGAAACTGAGGAGAGCCAAATCCAGCCAGTTGAGCAACTAGATGGAGAAATGTTGTAGAGCCTGAAAAAAGGGTGACTCGTTCATTAAACAAGTCACCCTAGCTATGGTTTCAAGATTCACGCAAACAGAATGCACAATTGAGCGATCTTCTAAATGTCAAAGGAGGTGCCGTTAGCCAGGAAGATTACCTCTTCAACGTTGTAGGTAGGTTCGGTTAGCAACGTCTCTCGAATTGCCTCAAATAAAGAATATTGGTTAGCACTGCTGAGGCTTTGAAAGGCTTCTTCACCACGCGGGTCATCGACCTCAAAGTTGATTTCTGCTTCCTGATTTGCCTGATCGACGTTTACCTCATAGCCCGTAATGCCAACGTCTTGTCCCTGATATGCCTGCATGATTTGGGCGACTGCGCCCTCAACGGGTTCGTCAGCGCCCAAAAGGACTGATTGCGGCACTAGCTCTTGAGTTTGCGGGTCTGGAATGTAGACGACAGCAGGCTCATATTCTCTGGTGATTGAACTGTCGATATCTGAGGTGTCTGATGGCGTTTCGGTCTCAGTCACCTGGGCAGTTTCAACGGGGGTTGGCGATCGCTGTCAATGGCAAACCCAAAGCAAGGGCGATCGCCACAAACAGCGCTATCAGAATT
>JAAUTN010000124.1 GCA_012031415.1 Leptolyngbyaceae cyanobacterium SM1_4_3
GTAGGGGGGGGCATTGTCCACCGGATTGAGCGATCGCAGATAGTCCAAGGACGGTGCTGAAGGTGAGTTGGGGGAAGAGGGAGGAACGCTGCCAGCGTTGGGCAGTTTCTAGCATATCGCGGGTAGGTCCGCCGCCGTGATCGCCTACGCCGGGGAGCCAGAGGGCTTGCTGAATGTGGGTTTTTGCTTCCCAGGTGCAGGCATACTCGGAGATTTTGAGCGGGTCGATGCCTTCGCCGATGCGGGGTGACATGAAGCTAAGAATTTCGCTGCCGTCGGGCGATCGCCACCAAAACAGTTCATGGAGAAATTCGGTGGTGTCGTTCCAGCGCAGCTTTTGCGTGACGAAGTATTCAATGCCGCCGCCTTTGAGAATCTGCGGCAACTGCCAGGGAAAACCAAAACTATCGGGCAACCAGGCGATCGCGCTGAATTTGCCAAATTTTTCCTGCACATAGTGCTGACCATAAAGCACCTGCCGCACAATTGATTCACCGCTGACCAGGTTTAGCTCTGGCTCCACCCACAGCCCTGCGGCAATCTCCCATGTACCCGCTGCAACTTTCACTTGAATTGCGGCAAACAATTCTGGGCGGTGTTGCTCAATCCAGGCAAATAGTGCAGGCGACGAGTGGCAAAAAGTCAGTTCAGGAAAATCTTGCTGGAGCAAGAGAACCGACTTAAAAGTCCGCTCCGCCGCCTCCCAAGTTTCGCTCACCGTCCACAGCCACGCCAGATCGAGATGGGCGTGTCCTACAAGCTGAATTTGCCGCTGATTGAGCCAATCACCCAATGGCTGAAGCTGCTGCCGCAAGGCTTGCAGCGATTGGTCAAAGGCAAGTCGAGAAGTCGTGGACTGGCTTTGCAGAACTGCCCAATCAAGTTGAGCAACGGCAGTCGCCACTGAGTTCAGCTTTTCGGGCGCAAAAGATGTGAGATAGCGCTGCAAAACCGCTAGCTCATCCGCCACAAATCCAGGTTCGGGAATGAGTGAATCGGGAGAGTTTTCGTAAACACAGAGTGACTTAACCAACGCGCCATCGTCATGACCCGGACTGACCAGCCGCAGCGCCAGGTGAATTTGCTCTCCCGATCGAGCCGATGGGCTAAGCAAAATTCGGGTGGAAGCATCAAAAATATCGCCTTCCTGCACCAGCTTCCCGTTTACAAAAACCTGCGCCTCCGCTGCCCACCAGACCAGAGCCAGACGCAAAACCAACCCCTCCAGGAAATATCCCTCTAAAGCCTGCGGAATGGTCAAAGTTTGCCCCAGCCACAGCACCCGCCGTTTTGTCCAAGCGACGTGATGACGTGAATTAAGAGCCGCGATCGCCCACTCTTTCCACCGTTCAGGCTGGGTTGCTTGAGCAATTGACAGATCCTCAAAGCAATGGTGCCAGTTGGTCTGCACGTCAAGCTGGGTCAGTTGACGCAAACGGCGATCGCCCACTCAAGTTGCACGGTTGCAGCTTCAGCAACAGTGAGGGGCATCTGATTCTGAAATGGGGTAACTGAGTCAGGCATCTTTCGACTAAGATCAGGGCATTCCGTGAACAGAGACTGTTCAGATTTTTGTGTAAATGCGGGCAGAATGCCCGCATTTACACAAAAATCTGAACACACTCGTGAACAGGATGAAGGACAGAGGATGAAAGCTAGTATCCATCTTCGCTAGATTGCGTCAACCCAATATCCTCTAAGGCTTTACTATACGGCTCCAAACCTCATCCTTCATCCCTCATTTCTCATCCCTTCCCATGCCTTCCCCCGGTCGCTATCAAAGCAGCGTATTTAACTTTCTCAATCGGCGATCGCTGCAATTGAGTGAGCAGGTCAGGCGTACCGTTCGCTCGGTCAAAATGACGGCCTCCTGGAGCGTACAGATTTTACTGTATCCAGCTTACGTGGCGTTTCAGACAGGGCGAGTGACGGCACAGCAGCTTCGACAGGCAGTGCAAACCACTTCACTGCGGCTCAAGACGGTCGAAAAGGCGATTCAAAAAGTCAAGCACGTCAACGCGCCTCCCCGACCAGAACCGTCCCTCAGTTCTGATACGCCAATTTATCGGGCACTGCAAACAGTAGAAGCATTTGCGCTGCTGCCAACGGCAAAATCGCCGCTAGAGCTAGTTACCTTATCCGATCTATCGATTCAAGCGGATCAGGCTAGCGAACGGGCAATTCATCATCGTGCCGCCCAACCCAACGCGACGGGAGATCAAGCGACTGACGCAAAAAATGTCGTCAGTCAGAACGGCGCTGTCAGTCCAAGCGCTGCCCGTGAGAATGGCGCTGTGAGTTTGATCAGTTTAACTGGAGCTATGGGTGAGCATGGCGCTACGCGATCGCTCTCCCTCTCCGGCAAAATCATCGGCATTGCATCCCTGTTGACCAGCCGCTCCCTAGTGCTAGTGACCAACCAGGGACAGCTTTTAGACATCCTAACGACCGAGCAGCAGGCGCAACTGCACCGACGTATTGTGTGGGAAGTCGCTCACTATTGGCGAACTCGACGAAACCTGTGGGCACAGCAGCCTGCTTCCTTTCCCTTGCCGCTACCGGAAGTACGTCAGAATGCCCTGCCGCCCGTGCGGATGGTTCGACGGCTGATGGCGTGGATGCAGACCAGTTCAGTCGCGATCGCCACTAACCTATTTCAGGAATCTGCCCTGGCTGCAAGATTGCAGGCTGAGCGGGCGATCGCCCATACCCAAACGGTTAACCTGAGCGAACCCAGAGTTGAAGCTCCCTGGACTGAGGACGACGACACTAGCGGCTTTGTCGAAATGACGGAGTTTTCAGAAACAGCAATCAATCCCTGGAAGCGGCGAGGGCAAGCTGCCTTGAATCCTTTGGCTGGAACGCCAACGCGCTTGCTCAAAAGCTCTCGCTTTAGCGGTTTGTTTCCGTTTGCAGGCAGACGGCAGGGTTTGGCCGCAACTCAAAACAATCCTCAAACCGATCGCTCTAGCAAAAATTTTTCAGGTTTGAAAGGCATCCGTTCAGAGAGCAGACTGGCTCAAGTGGAAAGGGCAGAGTCGAAAACAGTGGCGATCGCCCCAACCCCCTCTTCTCCCTCTCCCGAACCTGACTCTACCCTACAACCCTCCCAACCCGATCCCCCTGGACAGATAGAGCAATCCAATTCTCAAGATGGCTCGTCCAACCTTCAAACCCCCTGGATTGAGACAGAAGCTACCCTCGTCGGCTACGTCAAACACCCCCTAGAACAAATCCTGGAATGGCTTGACTCAGGCATGGTCTGGATAGAAGAAATCCTGGCTAAAGCCTGGAACTGGCTACGACGAGGACAGCAGAAGTAAAGGCTTAAATCAAACTCCTTTCAGGGGTCAAGTTGAAGAATGGAACTCAATGCTTTAGCTCAAGCACTCCAGATGGATTTGGATAAAGCGTAGCAAAACTCAACCACACCTCCAATAGCCAAAACTCTCTTGACAAGATGGATGATGATTTGCTGATTTACTCTAGCCGATTACTGCATTTCATCTGGATTGAGTCCCAACGCCCTCAACCTGTTCGCCAAGCGATCAGCGCGTTGTTTTTCCTGTTCAGCGCGTTGTTTTTCTTGTTCGGCTCGCTCGTCTCCGTTTAGCAGTAAATTGCCGTCGCTATCCCACCAGCGCAACCAGGGTAGGGACTGGTTAATGTATTGCCCCTGCCAGATGCCCAATTCCACTCCCATTGGCGTAATCGAGAAATGTCCTCGCTCGTTGGGGTTACAGCGCTGGTAGTGGTTGGCAATCAGTTCGTAGACCTCAACGGAGGCTTTATCTACTTCGTAAATGGCGTAGAACGGCACTCGAATGGCTTGTTCGTAAACCCAAAATTTTCCAACTTTTAAACCATCTCCTCCAAAAGGCGAAGTGCTATCCCTTTCCTCAGAGCCATTGCCAGAGACAAATTCAATCACAATCAGGGGGGCAACGATTTCCTGCCACATCACGTAGGAACGTCGCCTCTTCCCGTCGAGCAGCGGCGGCACGTTCGGCACATAAAACCAGTCAGGAGCCTCAGCACCGCGCTCTGGTGGCTCGGTCAGCCGCCAATAGATACCGCAATCTTGTCCAATGGCGTACTGTCCGTCTGGGTGGAGAGTATCCAGAATAGGGCGAATAGAATCCGTCAGCAGCAGGCTTTGCGGATGCTCCTGGAAATTTTTCACAAATGTACCGTCGGTTTCCGGCAACTGCGTATGATCCGGAAGGCTAAGAGTGGGATGGGATTGGGCGATCGCCATAGAAACTCCTGTTGACCGCGTAGATCATCAGTCAATCAAATTCTTCTAATTCTACTTCATCTCTCTAAACCTCTAGTACTGCCTGATAGTACTGCTTGACCAGAACAACTGCCGCCCAGCAGCTCCGGCAAAGGCACGGCTTACCGCTTCTTTGGTGAAACCGAGAACGACCCGTCCAGGGAACATCCAATTACCAGAACACATCTGACTTAAGGTAGAGTGTATTGTTGCTGCCTTAAATGGCGATCGCTGTGTCCCTCAGGGATGCTTCAGCGAGTGATTCCTCATTAGGCATTCAGTAAAAATCTTCAGTCATCCAACAGCAATCGAAATGCTGTGTAAGAAAAAGGACACTGTTTCGATATTATAAGAAAGCCTATTGCTGGAGATGCTTCCCATGCTGACTCTTAAAATTGCCGTTTACATCGTCGTTGGCTTCTTTATTGCGCTCTTTGTGTTTGGATTTTTGTCAAATGATCCCGCTCGTAACCCCAAGCGCCGGGATTTAGAATAAACAGCCAAAACACTCCCTTGCTCCCCCAGGCAATCAGCCTGCGCTGAGGACGGCTAAAGCGATGTATCCGGGCTGTCCGCATAAATTTGTCGTGCCAAAGTATGCCCTACCCGGTTCTGCCGCCTCCCTCTCCGGTTATCGATTTGTCCCAATCGGAGGAAACCCGTCCCACTGTCCCTCCCTCAGCAGCGGTTTTGCCTGCGGGGTCTACCCAAGTTGCCCAATTTACGGTTGGCAGCACTGCCCCCGTCCCTCCCCCACCTGAACGTTTCGCGCCGGAGCGATCGCCTGCTTCAGCCGAGTGGTCAACCGTCTCAGAGTCCGCTGAGGTAGGTACCTCTGATGCTGCTTTGCTAGGCGAACCCGTCGAACTCGACCAGACCCAGCCCGTCTTTCCAAGCCAGGGCACTGGGGTTACATACGGCGTTACTTCTCCAGATCTTCTCTCTACCCCTGTATCTGTTCCCTCTACGGCAAATGCTCTACCTGGAGAAGTTGAGGAGGGCACAGTCGAAGGGGAAACACCTGAAATTGGGATAGCCGAAACTGAAACAACTGAACCCGAAGCAGTTGAAATTGCAGTGCCTTCTGTCTCACCTCCGGTAGTACCCTCCTCAACCGTAGAAACCAGTCGAGGAACCAGCGAAGCGGTTGAGTCAGACACGGCAACGGCCGCCGAATCTCCGATCGCTCTGTTTCAGCGGCAGATTTCGTCTCGCTATTTGTCTGAGCTTGGGCGATCGCCCCAAAGAAATCGTTCCCCCATCCCTGAATCGCTGCGACTAAATATCTTTGCTCAAGAAGCAGAATCAGAACTGGCTCAACTGCCGCAGCTAGAACCGCAGCCATTGCCGCCACTAGATTCAGTTCCCCTGCCACAAACTGAGTCCGGTGAACCGACACCTGAACTGCTGCCCGATCGCCCACCTGGCTCAGATAGCGCCCCGCCACCAGGGGAAGAGTTAGTCATTCCAGATGATTTGCCTCCCCTTCCAGAAACACCAGAAGCAGGGGACTTAGAACCTGGAAATGAGCCGCTCGACTCGCCTCAAATCGATGAGGAAGAGGAACCCTCTCCGGAGGGGCGATCGCCTGACCCAGTGCCCGCAGACGGTGAGCCGTTTATGCTCGACCCATCCGGCACCGGAGAGGTGATCGAACTTTCAGCCGATCGCCAGCGATTTGACCAGATCCAACAGGTGTTTGTGGCTGAGGGAAACGTTGAAATGCGTTTCCGCAGAGCCGTCTTAACCTCAGATCAGCTACGGGTAAATTTGCTCAACCGCATTGCAGTTGCCGAAGGAAACGTCACCCTGGTCACTGGAGAGCAGGAGTTGAGGGGCGATCGCTTTGTCTACAACTTTGTTCAGGAGCGCGGCGATATCCTCAACGCCAGCGGCGAAATATTTCTCCCCACAACGGGCGAAGACTTCTCGGCAACCTTACCCACCGATGCTAGCGCTGGAGCGCAAGAGCCGCTCAGAGGCGACCTGATTAGTGCTGAACAGCCTGAAATTCTGCCCGATGAAAGTGCCGTCACAGATGCAGATGATTCAGATACGCCGCCCGATGTTGCCCCCCAGCCCGACCTGGACAGCACACCCGTCGAAGAAGACGAGGACGAAGACGAAGCTCCAGCCGATGCTTCAGATGCAATCGATTCTGGAGCCGATGAAGATTCAGATGCGGATGTCAGCAGTCCGGGTGGGCTATCTGTAATTCTCGGTTCAGGAAATGTCAGGGGAGGCGGCACAGGCGGTGAAGTGCGGCGGGTTCGATTTGAGGCAGAGGAAATTGAGTTTACGCCAGACGGCTGGGTTGCAACCAACATCCGCATTACCAACGACCCCTTCTCGCCACCAGAACTTGAGCTAAGAGCAGACACTGCTACTTTTACTCGCCTGTCGCCCAGTCGCAGTGAGATTCGGGCTAGGCGACCTCGAATTGTGTTTGATCAGGGGCTATCTATCCCCTACTTCCAAAATCGCGTCATTTTAGATGACCGAGAGCGCAGCCCTGGACTGATTCAGTTTGGGTTTGATGAAGAAGACCGGGGTGGTTTTTTTATTGAAAGCAGTTTTGAATATGCCCTCAGTCCCCAAGTCCAGTTTTCAGTTAGACCGCAAATTTTCCTTCAACGAGCCTACGACAATGGCTTTAACCTGACCGATCCGGCAAACTACGGACTCATTGGCGAGTTGAATGTTCGGTTTAGCCCGACGACGATTTTGCGGGGTAACGCTGTGTTTACCAGTCTCGATCTGGATGAGTTGGAGACCGAGTTTCGTGGCAGTTTACGGCTACAGCAGCAGGTATTTAATGACCATACGCTGACGGCAGAATATAGCTATCGCGATCGCCTCTTCAACGGCTCCCTGGGCTTCCAAACCGTGCAGCGGAGTTTGGGTTTAGTTCTCACCTCACCTACCTACGTCTTAGGCGACACTGGCATCAGGTTAAGCTATCAGGCTGGTGTGCAACTCGTTAGCGCCAATACCGATCGCCGCGATTTGATCCTTGCCTCAGATGGCAACCCCGTCGAGCTAACCCGCTATCAGGGTGGCATTGCCCTGCGGCGAAACTTTCTGCTGTGGCGAGGTCAACCCCTTCCTCCCACAGCGACAGAAGGGTTAAGGTACACTCCCAATCCTGTCGTTCCCTATGTGGATTTGGTGACTGGCTTGAGGGGAGTGTTTAGCGCTTACAGCAATGGCGATACCCAGCAAGTCTACACAGCCAGCATTGGAGTACGCGGGCAATTTGGACATTTCTCTCGCCCATTCTTGGACTACACCGGATTCAACCTGACCTACTCACAAAACATTCGAGACGGGGAATCGCCCTTCCGATTTGACCGAGTTGTGGATGATCGAGTAATTTCAGGCGGCATTATCCAGCAGCTTTATGGCCCCTTTAGAATTGGATTTCAAACTTCACTCAGTCTGGATCGGGATCGCGAAATTCAAACGGAATATATTTTGGAATACAGTAGAAGAACCTATGCAATCACGCTACGAGTGAATCCGAGACGGGAACAGGCCTCTCTTGGACTGCGTATCAGTGACTTTAACTGGAATATTGACCCTGAACCCTTTGGTGGAGATGAGACGGGTACAGTAGACGGAGGTGTACGCCGCAGGAACGATTAAGTTTGTCAAAAAACAGACTAACGTTAAGGCTCGGCGGAATGAGCAGAATTTTGTTAGAGTTTTGATTTGACTCTACCCTAGCAATGACAGAACTAGCGAGAGATGCTGCGATAGAGGCTGCTGAGTTGTTAACCCATTACAGTTTTGACCTGAGTGGGTTTACAATTGAGCGTCTGATTGACTATTGGCTGCGTGAATATCCGGTCAACTGGTTGCGGTTTGCGCTAGTGGAAGCGCTTTATCAGGGCCGATACAAAGCGGTATCGGTAACGCAAATTTTGACGCTTTGGAAAAGACGGGGGCAACCGCTTCATCACTTCAATCACGAGTTTGAGCGCATGGTCTGCGGCAAGTTTCCTAGAACCCTGATTGCGTCGCCTGAATCATCTGCTTCAAGTCGAACTTCAAGTCGAGCATCTATGAGCAGCGATCGCCCTGCTTCATCTAGCCTGGTAGGAACCCGCGACGTTGCTCCGCCCTACCCCCCCGAAACGGTCACTCCATCCAATAAAGCTGCCGAAGACAACCAGACTGATGCTGCCACGCCAGAATTGACAGGTGTAGCGCCAGGTAAAGATGAGCCATCTCATCAAGAAGCACCCGCAGAATCAGGTACAGGCAGCCCCATTCGCGCCCTACTGCCTGCTGCCAAATCCCCCCAATCGCCACTAACTGCTTCTGAGATGCCCCCTGCCAAACTTGATCCCGCTGCCACCCCAGAAGCTTCTGCGATCGCTGAACCCCCCGAAGCTAGCCGTAAACCGCCTGCCGCCGCGGCACCCCGCCAACCCACTGACCCAGAAAGCGCAGATTCTCCAATTCAAACCTTTAAACCCGTCAACGTTGGGTTAGATACAACAGAACTGGTGCAATGGGCCGGCGATCGGATGAGCAAGCATCCCATTCACCAGTTCGTCCCGGCTACAGGCGTTTCAAACTTCTACACCAAGCTCAAAGCCGTCGTGCAAAACAGGGACGACTATTTCACCGATCTTGCCCTGGCAGGAGATAGTGTTTCTTGGCAAGAGGATTGAAGAGTCAAGGAGGAGGGATGAGAAGGTGACATCTAGCTTTGCTGAATTGTGCTAGCCCAATATTCAACCCAATCTTCTGCATATACGGCTCTGGCTCTACGGCTCGAACCCTCATCCCTCATCCCTCACTTTACCCCTGCCCTCCCATCCGAATTTCCGAGCAAAACGTAGCCATGCTAAAGCCACCAAAACGTTTTAGAATGCTGGTTCTCAGGCGCAGGTTAGGACTGGCAAACCAGAGACGCTCTTCGGAATACATTGATTCGTATTCAGTAATCAGCGTCAGGGAACCGTCATCGCCCATCACATAGCGTCCGGCAACGGGCACTTTTTCGGCGTAGCCCGTGTCCCGCAGCAATTTGCCTTCCTTAGGCTTGTCTGGATCAGCAACGGGAACTAGAACAGTAGAGCCTTCGTGCTTTTCCTTGTCCCATTCCATCGTGCCGTCCCAAATGACTCGCGCCCCACAGAGTGCTAGCGCCGGATCAACTTCATTTTGCTGACAAAGCTCAACCACTTCAGGAGCATCCTGAGGCAGCATTTCAATCCGAATGTCAGACTTGCCGCTCTCAGATTGCTTGAAGGCGAGGTGATGACTCGTGCGCTGTGAAAACCATTTGCCAGCACTTTGCTGAAAAAATTCTGTAATATCCATGAATCGATGCAGTTACTAACAGTTCTTAACGTTCACTCTAATACTCACTAGTTTAAGCTGAGTTGGCGTTGTCATTTGCTATTCGGCATCTGTAAACAGCCGATGTCTGAAAGCCATGACCCATGACCCACGACCCACAACCAACTTGACACGCCAAATCGCTATATAATCATAATCCTGGAATTGCTGAATCTAAGCGCATTTTTGTGTTTGAAACGTCAGCGTCTGAACACAAAAGTTTATTAGGGGTAGCGATCGCCAAATCCTTGCTGTGAAGTCTGTAACTTTAAGAGAGAAATTTTAGATGGCTGGACTGAACCAGGTTCCTTATCTGCTGCGGGCTGCTCGTGGTGAAAAGTTAGACCGTCCCCCTGTGTGATGATGCGACAGGCCGGGCGCTACATGAAAGCCTATCGAGATTTGCGGGAAAAGTATCCGTCGTTTCGACAGCGCTCTGAAATTCCAGAAGTGGCGATCGAGGTTTCATTGCAGCCCTGGCGATCATTTCAGCCAGATGGAGTGATTTTATTTTCTGATATTGTCACGCCTCTGCCCGGTTTAGGGATTGACATGGACATCGCAGAAGGGAAGGGTCCCATTATCGATCGCCCCATTCGCACTCAGGCTCAGGTCGATGCACTGCGATCGCTTGACCCAGTGGAGTCTTTACCATTTATTCGAGAAATTTTGCAGGCATTGCGTCAGGAAGTGGGCGATCGCTCAACCGTATTGGGCTTTGTCGGTGCGCCCTGGACGCTGGCAGCCTATGCGGTAGAGGGCAAAGGTTCAAAAACCTATTCGGTAATTAAGGGAATGGCCTTCTCTGACCCAACGATTTTGCATCAGCTTTTGGCTAAGTTAGCAGATGCGATCGCCGTCTACGCCCGCTACCAGATCGACAGCGGCGCACAGGTCATACAAATGTTTGATTCTTGGGCAGGTCAACTCAGCCCCCAAGATTATGAAACGTTTGCCTTGCCCTACCAGCAGCGTGTCTTTCGGCAAGTCAAGCAAACGCACCCCGATACACCCCTGATTCTGTTGGTTAGCGGCAGTGCAGGCGTGCTAGAACGGATGGGACGCTCTGGAGCCGACATCATCAGCCTTGATTGGACGGTGGATATGACAGAGGCTAGGCAGAGGCTAGGGCGGCAGATGAAGGTGCAGGGCAACCTTGACCCCGGTGTGCTGTTTGGCTCACGCGAGTTTATTCGCGATCGCATTCTCGACACAATCCGCAAAGCAGGCAACCAGGGGCACATTCTCAACCTGGGGCACGGCATTTTGCCCGACACGCCAGAGGAAAATGCAGCTTTCTTCTTTGAAACCGCGAAGCAGGCAGACCAACTGTTAGCGGTTCATGCCTAGTAGAACGACACAGCTAAAATGATGCCAACCCCGTAGGGGCGCGGCATTCGGGCAAAGATCCTGTTTGGAATGAGCAGGGTAGCTACCGAATGCCACGCCCTTACTCAATTGAATGCACCCCATTAGCGGTGCGCTGATACAAGGTTGCTGGATTATGACTGCGAAGCGAATTTTGGTAACGGGGGCTAGCGGCTGCATTGGTCACTACATTTGCGATCGCCTCATTCGAGAAACGTCTCACGATCTGTTTTTGCTGGTGAGAAATCCGCAAAAGCTGAAGTTTGACTATAATGCGCGTCCGGGAGTGACCGTGCTTCAGGCTGACCTGCGAGAGATTGAGCAGTTTGCCGACTTGCTCAAAACCATTGATAGTGCAGTGCTAACGGCAACTGCCTGGGGTGGCGCTCAGGAGGTGTATGACATCAACGTGGTAAAAACGCTGCGGCTAATGAATTTGCTTGACCCCGATATGTGCCAGCAGGTGATTTACTTTTCTACTGCCAGCATTCTCGATCGCCACAATCAGCTTCTAAAGGAAGCCGGAGAGTTAGGTACGGACTACATCAAGTCTAAGCACAATTGTTTTCAGCAGTTGCCGAGGTTGGCGATCGCCCATCGCATTACTACTGTTTTCCCCACGCTCGTCTTTGGTGGAGATGAGCAAAAGCCCTACTCTCACGTTACGTCTGGTTTACCCGAAATCGCAAAGTGGATTAACCTGATTCGCTTCTTTAAGGCCGACGGCAGCTTTCACTTTTTGCACGGGGAAGACATTGCTCAGGTTGTGCTGCACCTGTTAGAGCATCCCCCAGCCCCAGGAGAATCGCGTCAGATCGTCCTGGGTAATCCTGCGATTACGGTAAATCAAGCGGTAGAACAAATTTGTCGCTACTTCAACAAGCCTATTTTTTTGCGAATTCCGCTCTCAACCCGGTTAGCCGACCTGTTTATCGTATTATTTCGGATTCAGATGGCAGCCTGGGATCGGTTTTGCCTCAGCTATCGCCACTTTACCTATGAGAATCCGGTGAGTCCCGCCAGCTATGGCTTACCGACCTACTGCCCAACCCTTGCCGATTTGCTCAAGGTTAGTGGTGTTGTCAGGTAGGGCGATCGCCAACTGTAGGGGTTAAAATCTGCGACTTCTCGAAGAAGTCGCAGATCTCAGCGCTGCAAGGCGGCGTTGTTTCACGCTTGGCTTCACCCAACCTTAATCTGATTGCTCAACCCGAAATTGAGGTAGGAGCAACTGTTGTAGTTAATGTGGCTGTTATGTGTCTGTGAGAGTGTGGTTGTGAGAAGAGCTTTGCTAGACCTTGACACTGTATTCACAGGCTTCTACTTCTTTTCCAATGAAAGACCAGAGATGCGCCCCCACGTCGCAGAAGCGCATCTTTAACCTTTTAGCTCATCTTTACCTGAAAGGAAGTAAGCCATTTAGAACCTTTGTAATTTGATTGCAATCTTCGCAAAGGATAAGTTTATGGCTTTTATCGTTTCCCTCTTAGCGACCCTGGTTTCGCTTCTGGTTTATTTTTCCAGTAAAAAGATGGTGAGTTCGCACAGTCGCTCTGGCATACAGGCGATCGCCGTCCTGATCGGCTTAATTTCTATCATCGTTTGTTTCTCACGAACGCTGAGAATCATTTCAGTTGGCAATGTTGGAGTCGTAGAGTCCTTTGGCAGCGTGGCTGAGCGTCCTTTGAGTCCGGGAATCCATGCAGTCAATCCGTTTTCTAATCTAGAAGTTTTCTCAACTCGTCTCAGAAATGTGACTGAAGATATTGAAGTGACCTCCCAGGAAGGATTGACTTTTAACCTGCACGTCAGTCTGCAATATCGGTTAGAGCCGCAGCAGGTCGTTAATTTCTATCAGTCCATTGGTGACGATGAAGCAGAAATCATCCGCTCTCGGTTTCGCTCTACGGTGCGAGAAATTACGGCTAGTTACCCGGTTGAGTCTGTTTACTCTAGCCAGCGGCAGGAAGTGTCGGAACAACTGCAAGTGCGGCTAAGTGAACAGCTTGAGCCGTTAGGCTTTAGTGTAGAGGGCGCTTACCTGCGAGAAGTAATTTTGCCTGAAACACTGCAAGCCGCAATTCAAGAGAAGCTGAGCGCTGAACAAGAAAGCCAGCAAATGGCGTTTACCCTGGAGCGTGAACGGCAGGAGGCAGAACGCAAACGAGTTGAGGCGCGGGGTGTGGCAGATGCTCAGGCAATTGTGGCTGAGAGTTTGACCGACCAGGCACTGCAACTGAGGGCGATCGAGGCGACTGAAAGTTTAGCTGAATCTGACAATGCCAAAGTGATTATTGTCGGTGGTGAAGATGGAGCGCCACTGGTGTTTCAGCTTAATTCAGACCTGGCTGGACAATCGTCTTCACAAGTTTCATCTGCCCCAAATTAGCGAGACTGACGCATTCCTCTTTGGAACAAGGAGCTTAAGCCCTTTGTTTGCCTGGCGATCGCCTAACTTCACCTCCTGCTTGCGTAAGTCCTGATTAGTCAAGTGGCCAGCCTAACTGGGTTGGCTGCTGATAAATCCGTTTGAGCGTATTTACATCCCTGGGCGATATTGGAGGAGGGTTGCGAACTTGTGAAAAGTAGAGCGCGTCGGTTTCTGACAAACTGTGTCCCCAAATGCCCAGGGCATGACCTAGCTCATGTCTTGCCGCTGCCCGGATGTATTCTTCCGTTTGGCTGGGGCGAAGCAAAATGTTAAATCGCTGAGTTAAATAGGCTGGACCGCTTGCCGGATTTACCCGATAAATCTGATAGCGAGTTTCCGCAGAACGGGCACGAAGATTGCCTTCACGCCAACCTTGAAGGGGTGGAGTCGATCGCCAAATGGAAATGTCGGCCGCTTCAGGGGAATCAACCTGCTCTAGCGGCAAATAAGCATTCCATTCCTGGAGGGACTGTGTAACTGCCTCAAACCAGGCAAGGGAGCGATGCAAGGCAGTTCCGCTTTCGGAGTTGCTCTCCACTAATTCTTCAGAGGGCGGCTCGACGTAGATTTTAACCGGAAACCTTGACCACACCAGATAGCCCAATTCCGTCGGACTGATTTCTGAGAAGTAATCGCCTTGATTGCCAATATCCTGCCACTGAGCCAGCGTGGAGGGCAGCGGATGAACCTGCGGCGAAGGCAAACTCGGTGGGGATGGAGTCTGCGGATTTACCTGAGCCAGCGTGGAAATAGGAAATTGAAAATGTAAAAAGATCGATAGAAGAAGGGCGATCGCCATCCCACTCCAAAACGGACCGACCTGCGGCAAAAATCGCCACCTGAGTTGCAGATGGCGATTAAAGGGAGAAGATAAGGGGCGATCGCCTTTCATGGCTAAACAAACGCTTGCCTACTGAGGCGGGGTAAGCCAGCCTGCACTAAGAACGATCGTTAGCCCCATAAAAATGATGGTTAGAGTCCAGGTAACGCGGTTGAGGGTGGTTTCAGCGCTCTTGGTGCTGGTAAAAAGCTGAGCCTGTCCGCCCAACCCACCCAGACCATCTCCTTTTGGGCTGTGTAGCAACACGAGAATGATCAAACCAATCGCAGACAGGGCCCACAAAATTTCTACTACGCTCGTCAACGTCATAACGAATACCTGGATATCTGACTCTATTCTACAGAGATACTCGCACGGGTGTACGGTTTGCTTTCACTTCAAAGCCGACTGGCTCTAAAATCGAGCGTCCCGTCATCTCTGGCGGCTGCGGCAGCTTCAAAATTTCCAAAATCGTTGGAGCAATGTCTGCTAGCCGCCCATCTGAGCGTAGGCTTACCTCCGTGCCATGTCCAGGAATTTTGCGTCCTTCCCCTTCAACTAAGATGAAGGGCACTGGGTTAGTGGTGTGGGCCGTCCAGGGATTGCCCTGCTCATCCCACATATACTCAGCGTTACCGTGATCGGCGATGATGATTGTTGTGCCGCCTGCTCGGACGATGCTCTCCAGCAGGCGACCCACACAGCGATCGACTGTCTCGACTGCCTTGACTGTGGCTTCGAGTTGCCCCGTGTGCCCTACCATGTCGGGGTTCGCATAGTTGATCACAATGAGCGAGTAAATTTGCTTTTCAACAGCGGCGATCGCCACATCCGTCACCTGTCTTGCTGACATTTCAGGGGCGTGGTCGTAAGTCGCCACCATTGGGCTTTGCACCAGTTCCCTATCCTCTCCCTCAAAGGGTTCTTCAATGCCACCATTAAAGAAATAGGTGACGTGGGCATATTTTTCAGTTTCTGCGGTGCGAAACTGGCGCAGACCGTGCTGGGCAATCACCTGCCCCAAAATATTGTTGAGGTTCTGCGGCTCAAAGGCAACCAATACAGGCAGGCTGGGATCGTATTGGGTAAAGGTTGCAAACGTTAGCGGCGCAATTCGTTCTCGTTCAAACCCTTTGAAATTGGGATCAACAAAAGCCTGAGTCAACTGACGAGCGCGATCAGGGCGGAAGTTGAAGAAGATAATCCCGTCTCCGGGCTGCACGGCTCCCGTTGCAATGCGCGTAGGAATGACAAATTCGTCAGTCACTCCTTCGTTATAGGAGGCTTTCAGCACGTCTAGAGCCGATCGTCCGTCACCGTCGCCATCCTGAATCATCACCTCATAGACTCGCTGAATTCGATCCCAGCGGTGATCCCGATCCATGCTGTAATAGCGACCACTGAGAGTGACAATGCGCCCCAAGCCAATCTGATCAATATGTTCCTGAATGCGCTGAATCGCTGCTACGCCGTCAGTTGGCTTTGTATCCCGTCCATCGGTGATCAGGTGAACGCAAACCTCAGAAATGTCCTGCGCCTTTGCCAAGTCCAGCAGCCCCAGCAAGTGGGTCAGATGGGAATGTACGCCGCCATAGGAGCAAAGCCCCACCAGGTGAAGCTTGCCGCTGCTTTGCTTAACTTCTTGACAGGCCTTGACCAGTGCTGGGTTGCTCAACAGCGTGCCGTCTTCAACTGCATCTGAGATGCGGACTAGCTCTTGGGGAACGACCCGACCTGCGCCAATGTTTAAGTGCCCAACTTCGGAGTTTCCCATTTGCCCATCGGGAAGCCCCACGTTTTTACCAGAGGTGTGAATTACGGTTCTGGGATAAGCAGCCCAAAGGCTATCCATGATGGGTGTGCTGGCAGCGGCGATCGCATTGCCATTGGAGTCTTCCCGATGACCCCAACCGTCTAAAATGACTAGCACCACAGGAGAAACAGGCGCTTGTGTCATGCAGATAGCCCTTTTGTTGAATAATTTCTCAGCAATAATATCATTCGAGTTCCTAAGTCTGAACTAAGTCAATCTGGGAAAATTGATATTTGTCTGCTTTTCTATCTGTAGTTAGAGCTGCACCTAAGCCTTTTTGACCTTAGACTTTTGCTTTTGTTTCTCACGCTTGACGGCAGCTTTTTCAGCTTTCTCAGTGGCGATCGCTTCCAGTCTAGCTTTCTCTTTTTCCTCTGCTATTTTCTCCAGGTAATAGTGATAATCACCCCGATAAAGCCGTAGCTCTCCATCCCGAATTTCAACGATTTTGTTGGCGACCTGAGAGATAAAGTAGCGATCGTGAGAAACCACAATTACAGTACCATCATAATTTTGAATGGACTCTTCTAGCATCTCTTTGGCAGGGATATCTAGATGATTTGTCGGCTCATCCAAAATCAATAAATTAGCTGGACGTAGCAGCATTTTTGCCAGCGCTAGCCGCGCTTTTTCGCCCCCACTTAATGCTAAAACTTTCTTAAAAACGGTATCACTGCTGAACAAAAATCGTCCCAATAGTGTGCGGACTTCTTCGTTTTTCCAATCCGGTACTTCGTCATGAATGGTTTCCATGACGGTTTTATTTAAGTCCAGCGCTTCTGCCTGATTTTGCTCAAAGTAACCCGGAACTACGTTGTGATCCCCCAACTTAACGTCGCCCTCGGTCGGCTGCTCCATGCCCATCATCAGGTGCAGCAGAGTGGATTTGCCTGCCCCGTTGGGGCCAACAAAGGCAACGCGATCGCCCCGTTCAATCAGCAGATTTGCTCCTAAAAACAGGATTTTTTCGCCATAGGTATGCACCAGGTCTTTAATGATCACGACCTCACGACCGCTGCGGGGTGCAGACGGAAAACGAAAATGCAGAGTTCTAACGCTGCCTGTGGGGGCTTCGATCCGCTCGACTTTTTCTAGCTGCTTTTCACGGCTTTTTGCTTGAGTACTGCGGGTGGCGCTGGCGCGGAACCGATCAACGAACGTCTGCTGTTTCTCCAGTTCTTTCTGCTGTCGTTCAAAAGCGCTAAGCTGCGCCAGTTGTGCCTCTTCTTTTTGCTGAAGATACGCCGTGTAATTCCCTAGATAGGTAGAAGATACGCCCCGCTCAGTTTCAACGATTTGAGTGCAGAGGCGATCGAGAAACTCGCGGTCGTGAGAAACGATCACCATGGCGTAGTCAAACCTTTTAGATAGGTTTCTAGCCATTCGATCGTCTCCAAATCGAGGTGGTTGGTCGGCTCGT
>JAAUTN010000125.1 GCA_012031415.1 Leptolyngbyaceae cyanobacterium SM1_4_3
AATCCTTGCTGTAGACCCATCGTCAGGTCAAAGGGCGGGTGAAACTGGGTTTCTTCTAGCAGCAACAGCAGCCCCCCCGGTCGCAACAGCCGACGAATATGGTCGAGGGTTTCGCCAATGTCGCGGGTCGCATGAAGCACACTCGCGGCAATCACCAGGTCAAATTGATGTAGCGGATAGCCCTGGCTTTGGGGATCGCGCTCCAGATCCAGCAGACTCGTTTGCAGGAAAGGATAGTCGGCAAAATTTTGCTGGGCTGCTTGCAGAAAGTAGGGTGAAATATCGGTAAAAACGTAGGTTGTCCGATCTGGCGGCAACACGGGCAAAAGGTGTGCGGTGGTTGACCCGATTCCGGCTCCCACTTCCATAATGTGCAGCGATTCAGGTTGCCCGGAATTTACCCACTGCGTCACGATGTCTCGCAGCAGCGCATTGCTCGACTGAAATTGCTTTTGATAAACCTCTGGCACCGCTTCTGCCAGATAAATTTCAGCGGAATGCTGGGTTTCCGTGACGATATCAGCTAAATTCTCAGCGATCTGAATTAGAAGGGCGATCGCCTCTGCACTCAGTCCAAAAGTTTGTGTGGCTTCTGAGCGAATTTGTGAGGTGAGTTCGGCAGAAATCGTGGTCGGCAGCGGAACTGTCAGGGCAAACTCACTTCCCTCCACCTGAAGCCACCCGTGATCCGCCATCTGAATCAAAGCTCGGTTTAACCAGAACCGATAGCGCGGCTGAATTGGGCTGTGCTGCAATAGCGTTTCGAGATCCTGGGGACATCCACCCAGAGCAAACATACCTAAACGCTGAAGGGCAACCCCAACGGCTTGCAGATAAAGCTGTTCCAGATGTTTCCAGAAGGCGGAAAAGGCAGCGAAATCCGTCTCGATTCCTGGAGCGATCAAGCTAACCGATTTTGTCACGGCTGCTGTAGTTGCCTGCCAACGCGCCATCGCTGCCGCCGAATCGTCTGTCAGAACTGGAAAGAGCTCTGCCGCCTGCGTCTCGTCAGGAACCACAAAGGCAACCAATCGCTGCGGAAACGGTTCGCCGACCGCTAAAACTGCCGCCTGGTGAATCTCTGGGTGCTGCTCCAGAGTGGTTTCGATTTCACCCAGCTCAATCCGGTAGCCGCCAATCTTAACCTGGTGGTCTTCCCGTCCTAAAAACTCGATCTGACCCGTTGGCAAATAGCGACCCAAATCACCCGTGCGGTAAAGCCGTTCACCCGTTTGCGGATGCAGGATAAAGCTAGCCGCTGTTTTTTCTTGATCTTGCCAGTAGCTCTGGGCTAAGCCAATGCCGCCGATGTAAAGCTGTCCTGGAGTCCACACGGGGCAAGGTTCGAGCCGCTCATCCAGCACATAAAATCGCTGATTGGTCATGGGGCGACCGTAGGGGATGCTCTTCCAGGTCGGATCAACTTCGCCAATCGGATACAAAATCGACCAGATCGACGCTTCCGTTGCGCCCCCCAAACTGACCACCTGAGCCTGAGGCGCGATCGCCCGCAACGAGTCGGGCAGCGACAGCGGCAACCAATCCCCGCTCAACAAGACCAGTCGAAGGGAATCGGGAATCGCGTTGGGGCAGTCTGCAACATGGGTCAGGAGCATTTGCAGCAGCGCCGGGACAGAATTCCAGATTGTCACCTGGTGACGCACCAGCAGGTCTGCCCAGACTGCCGGATCTTTGGTGGCGATCGCAGGCGGCATGACAATCGTTCCCCCGGCGGCTAGGGTGCCAAAGATGTCGTAGACCGAGAGGTCAAAGCTGAGTGACGACAGCGCCAGGACGCGATCGCCCCGATTCACCCCAAACCGCTGATTGATATCCAGCAGGGTATTCACGGCTCCGCGATGGTCGATCATCACGCCTTTGGGCACCCCTGTAGAGCCAGACGTGTAAATCACGTAAGCCAGATCGGTCGGACTTTGCACAGGTTCTAGCCGCTCACTGGGGGGCGGCGGGCAATGGCTCCACAACGATGAGCTGAATTGGAGCTGTCTGAGATTCTGCGGTGGGCAGGACGACATCTTGCAGGTGAGGCTGGGTTAGTACAACGCGCACCTCGCCCTGTTGCAGCAGTTGCCCGCGCCGCACTGCGGGTAAGCCCGGATCGATCGGCACATAGGCCGCACCCGCCATAAGTACGCCAAGTACGCCGACGACTTGCTCCCAGCCTTTTTGCATGGCGATCGCCACTAACTGATTGGGCTGCACCCCCAACTGACGCAGCCGATGTCCAAGCTGCTGGGCGCGGTTCAACAGGTCTTCGTAGCTCAAGGTGATTTCCGCTGTAATCACGGCTGGATGCTGGGGCTGAGCCTTGACCTGCTCTGCAAATAGCGTTTGTAACAGAGCTTCAGAAACCGGAGCGTCCGTTGCGTTCAGGCTTTCCTGCAAAGTTTGGTCTGTAAGCAAAGTGAGGGTTGCTGCCAGGTTTCCTCCTGCCCTGCCAGAGCGTGCAGCAACCGACCGTAAGCGGTAAACATGGCATCAACCATGCCAGCGGGAAATAGCCCCTCGACAGCATCCCAGTTGAGCACGAGTATCCCGGCTTCTTCATACACCTGGTGGTCGAGCCAGACCTGGGGCGTTTGGGCAATGCTGTAGACCCGTTCGCCTAACCAACCCGTTGAAAAAGCATCCGCTTTCATCTGCGGATTTGCCAGCAAACTGGTAAACACAACGGGCAGGGTGACACGGGGCGATCGCTCCTGCACCCGGGACAGTTCCCGCAGCACCCGCACCCCGCTGACATAGCCATGTTCCAGGTCTTGCCAAAGCTGCCGTTGCAGCCGTCGGGCGCGATGGGTAAAGTCGGTGTCTTCGCCGTCCTGCTCGGAGTAATCCACGGCCAGCAGCGTCAGAGACGTAAAATCTCCGGCAATTTGCTGCACCTGGGGGTGAATGGGTAAGCGATTGAAGGTGGTCAGGTTGAGGCTAAACCGACGGTTGCTCCAGGTTGCCAGGATTTTGGCATAGGCAGCGACCAGTAGCCCAGAGGGAGTCAGCCCGTGCTGCGCGGCTCTGGTTTTAAGCTGTTGCCAGGTTGCGGTGGCCAAAGTGGTCGTCTGGCGGACAAATCGAGGCTGCTTTAAGGTCGAGGGGGCAACGGCTAGCGGCAAGTCTGGAGCCAGGGGAAATTGGGCTAAGCGCTCTTGCCAATAGCGGAGCGATCGCTGATAGGTTTCGGACTTTTCAAACTGCTTCAGCGCCAGCACATAATCTCGGAAGGATAGCTCCAGCGGCACAAGCGGCGTTTCTAAATCTTGATAAAGCTGCCCCCACTCGCGGCACAGCAAACTCAGACTGGCTGCATCCACCAGCAAATTGTCAAAACTCAGAAATAGCCGCAGCCGCCGATCGTCCAACCGCGCCGCACACACTTCAAACAGCGGCCACTGGTAGGGATTATGCATCTGATGCGATCGCTGACGCAGTACCCCCAGTTCAGCCGTGACTTGCTCCACTGCCTGATGGCGCAAATCGAATACGGCAATTTCATAGGGCGGCACGTCTGCCAAAATCCGCTGCTGACCCTCTTCCGAGAGAATCGTTCGCAGGATGTCATGACGGGCAATCAACCGCTGAAAGGATTGACTGAGGCGATCGCAGTCCAGCCCAACGGCTTCAAACTCGGCGTAAACGTGGGCCGCGACATTGCCAATCTCAAACAAACCATTGCGACCAATCCAGTACGCTTCTTGAATGTCGTTGAGCGGAAAGGGCTGATGGCGATCGCCATCAGCCGGAATGATTTGGGGTAGCGCAGTGGAGGAAAGCGACTCTGTTGTCGAAAGGCTTGCCAAAAGTCGGGTTGCCAGCGTGGCGATCGAATCGCTTTCGAGCAAATCGGTTAACGCAATGGGGCTACCCAGGCGGGTTTCCAGGTCAAGCTTTAGCTCCATTGCCATGAGCGAATCGAGGTCCAGCGTATTGAGCGGGCGCTCTGGCGTAATTTGAGCAGGGTCGGACATTAAAAGCTGAGTGAGGCGATCGCACAAATCGGCTACCAGACGCGGCTGGCGGTCTTCGACGGGCAAACTCAGCAAGGCGGTGTGGGTCAGTCTGGATTGCGGGGAAGGGAAGGGAGGGGGTGGGGCGATCGCCGCCTTTCGTCCGCGTTCTGCTGAAGCCTTCCAGTATCGCTGCCGCTGAAATGGGTAGGTCGGCAAAGGCATCCGCTGACGAGCATAATCGCGGTCAAAGCCGACCCAATCGACGGTTGCTCCCTGCTGATAAAGCTGGCTGAGGCTCGACAAAAGAACTTCCCAATCCGAACGGTGAGGATCAAGGGAAGACAGCCACGTTCCCGGTTCAGTCTTGCCTGACGGCTGGGGCGCAATCTCAAGGAAATGAGTAAATCCTTGGGTTTTTAGGGCTTGCAAACTTTGCTGGGTTAGCTCTAGAAATAAAGCAGGCTGCTCCAGACGGTTCAGCACTTCCTTGGGGCTGAGGACTTGTCCGGTTTGGGCACAGAGGATGGCGCAGGTTGCAACGGGCAGATTCACCGATTCCTGAAAGTGGAATTGGGGCTGCGATCGCCCCTCTTGCTCGAACTGAACAACCCAGCGCAAAGCTGTCTCCAGGCCGATCACACCTGCTACACAAGCCGCGACGACCACGCCCACGCCCACGCCAATCACTCCATCCGGAGCAGTTCCCCAAGACTGCCAGAGCGTTGCCAGCGCATACTCCAACACAAACAAAGCCGTTTTCTGCTGGATGAGCGGCAGCGGGTAATCCTTTGACAGCCCATGTGGAGAATCAGGCTGGAGTAGCGCCACACAGCGATCGATCGCCTGCCGAAAGGTTGGTTGCGTGGCGTAAAGCTGCCGTCCTGCCTGCTCGGTCAGCGGGGCTTCCGTAAACACAAAGGCGATCTTGGGCGGATGAGAAGGCGGTACAGGGGTTGCCCGATTAGCCGCTAACTGCTGCCTGATTGAGGTTGGGGTATCTCCCACCACTGCCAGCCGATGCTCAAAGTGCGATCGCCCCGCCCCTGCCGTAAAGCAAAGGTCTGCCAGTCGATCGGGTGGAGTGTGATCTAACGCTTGCTCAAAGCGGTCTACCAGTTCTCGCAAAGCTCCAGGCGTTTTGGCAGAGAGGCTTAGAATGTGTAGCGATCGCTCTGGGCTGTTGGCTGAAAGAGGCAATTCTGGAGCTGCTTCAACTACTGCGTGAGCATTGGTGCCACTCATGCCAAAGGCATTCACCCCAGCCAAACGAGGGGTCGAATTTGCCCGCCAGGGGGTTAAGCCAGTCGGAATTTTGGCTGGAATGTCTTCCAGGGAGATTTCAGGATTCAACTGCTGGAGGTGCAGATGAGGCGGCAATTCCTGATGTTGCAGCGCCAGAATTACCTTAATCAGACTGGCCATGCCAGAGGCTGTCTCCGTGTGACCAATGTTGGTCTTGACCGAGGCCAGCCAGAGCGGATCATGGGCGATCGCCCTGCTGAAACACTGCACTCAGCGCCCGCACCTCGATTGTGTCTCCCAGAGGCGTTCCGGTGCCCTGGGCTTCCACATACTGAATTTGGGCAGGCTCTACCTTTGCCTGGGCAAGTGCTGCTCGAATGGTGTTTTGCTGTGCTGCTCCATTTGGAATCGTTAATCCGCCGCTTGCTCCGCCGTGGCTCACCGCCGACCCGCGAATCAGCGCCAGGATGGGATCTCGATGGGCGATCGCCTCACTCAGCCGCTTGAGAACCACCACCGCACAGCCTTCAGAGCGAACGTAGCCATCGGCCGCTGCGTCAAAGGTTTTACAGCGACCATCGGCCGCCATCATTCGCGTTTTAGAAAAGGCAAGGTTGGTTTCTGGTGACAAAATCAGATTGACCCCACCTGCCAGCGCCATCTGACATTCTCGCTGTCGCAAGCTCTGGCAAGCCAGGTGAACTGCCATCAGCGACGAGGCACAGGCTGCATCTAGCGCCAGGTTTGGCCCTTGCAGCCCCAGCACGTAGGATAACCGCCCTGCGGCAAAGCAAAACCCGCTGCCCATCCCGGTGTAGGCATCAATTTCGGTCAGGTTGCCCGCCCGTGTTTGCAGGTTGGCATAGTCTGCCGTGCCGATCGCCACATAAACGCCCGTTTGGCTCCCTGTCCACTGCTGCGGTGACTGCCCCGCCCGCTCCAGCGCTTCCCAACTCACTTCCAGCAACAGTCGCTGTTGGGGGTCGAGATTCAGGGCTTCCCTGGGGCTAATGCCAAAAAAGTCGGGATCAAACTGATCCACCCCGTCCAGAAAGCCACCCCAGCGAGTGTAGGTTTTGCCCGCCACACTGGGGTCGGGGTCGTAAAACTCATCTACATCCCATCGCTCTGGAGGCACGGGGGTAATCGGATGTTTGCCCGTTTTCAACAGTTGCCAATAGGACTCTGGATCGGTGACACCCCCCGGAAAGCGACAGCCAATACCAATCACCGCGATCGCCTCACTGCTTGCCTGCTCCATCGCGTTGAGCTTGGACTGCAATTCGTCGGCTAGCAGCGCCAATCGCTTGGGTGACAGATCTTTAATCCGCTCGAAAAAATCGCTCACGGTTGCTTACCTCGAAATCTTTTCAGCAAATAGTCGGTCTACTTCGTCCTCTGAAAGCTGAGCAATGCGGGTGAGCGGGTCAGCATCCGCTACCTGAGCAGGCGTTTCTGGATCTATTCCCGGTGTTGAATCCCAGCCCAATACCTCCTCCGCCAGGTAAGCAGAGAGCGCCGCTACTGTGGGATGCTCAAAGGCGGCTACGGCTGGAATGGGTTGCCCTAAGCTCGATTCCAGGCAGTTCTTTAGCTCCAGCGCCATCAGCGAATCCATGCCCATTTCAAACAAGCCGCGCTGGATGTCGAGCGAATCTGCTGGACGAATGCCCATCACCACCGCTGCCTGGGACTGTACATGGGCAATCAACCGCTGAAGCTTTGCCCTGGGCGGCAGAGCCTCTAATTCCTGTAGAAATGGCTGAGAGGTGGCAGATGATGAATTGTCAGGTTGAGAACTGCTGGTTTGGGGAGCGTTGGATGGAGGGAGCGATCGCCCTCAAAAGGACTGCGTCTGAGGAAAAAGCTGCAAAAACTGCTGCCAGGGCACAGGCAACACCGCCGTTTGCCCCTGCTGCGGTAACAGGAGCGATAAAGCTTCCAAGCCCTGCTGAGGGTGCAGCGTCCACTCATCTGGCAGGAGCCGATACCCCGCTTGCACAGAGCGATGCCGCATTCCAATTTCAGCCCAATCGCCCCAGTTAATGCTGAGGGCAGGCTGTCCAAGCGTCTGCCGATGTTGCGCTAGAGCGTCCAGGAAGGTATTGGCGATGCTGTAACTGCCGATTCGCTGTCCCACCGTTCCCAGGAGGCTCGACCAGGACGAAAACAGGACAAAGAAATCCAGCGGCGTTTCGGTCAATAATCGATGCAGCAGCCAGCTTCCCAGCACTTTAGGCTTCAGCACCGCTTTGAGCGTAGAAATGTCCAGTTGAGCCAGCGGCTGTAGGGGCTGTGGTACGCCAGCCAGGTGAAACACACCTCGCACCGCAGGACAGCCCTGAGCTTTCACCGCATCCAGCGCAGCTTCTACCTGGTCAAGACAACTGACATCAGCCGTCACGAGATAAACTTTAGCTCCCTGGCTTTCCAGGGCTTGAAGGGCGGCAATCTGGGTAGCTTCCGGGGAAGCATTCTGGCGATCGCCACCACTGATCACGCGGCGGCAGTTTGCTTCGACTCAGCACAATCAAATGACGTGCGCCTTGCTCGACCATCCAGCGGGCTACCGCTAGCCCCAGGTCGCCCAGTCCTCCAGTAATCAGGTAGCTACTTTGCGATCGCCACTGATAATCAGGTGATGATGTTGCAGCGATCGCCTGACGCACCAGCCGAGCGGTATAGCACTGCCCCTGCCGCAAGGCGACTGGTTCAGCAGCAGATCCTTTTTGAATCACCTGCAATAAATCCGTTGCTGTCTGTACCAGGGAAGCCTCTGGATCAAGATCAACCAGTCCACCCCAGCGCTGAGGTTGTTCGACCGCAAATACTCGCCCCAATCCCCAGAGCATTGATTGAGCGATCGCCACTGGCTCACCAGGAACAATGGCTTGCGCTCCGCGTGTGATTAGCCAGATTGGAAGGGGGTGGGCGATCGCTCCCGCTTCTAATGCTTGCAGCAGGTGCAGCGGACTCTCAACCGTCAACCTGCAAGCCGCTTCCAATGCTTCTAGCGTCATTTCGGTTGCAGCCGCTTCCAGTCCCCACAGGTAAATCAGTCCCCGGTATTGCCGCGTCCCCGATGCTGCCAAAGTTTGGAATAGCCGCTGAAAGTCTTCTGGCTGGTCGGGATGGATTTGCAGCGTTCCTGCATCTAATTGCTCAAACCCAGCATCAAACTCAGCTTCGGACTCAGCCGCGTAGACAATAGTGCAGCGATCGCCTCGTGCCCGAAGCTCAGAGACTAAATGTTGCCCAATACCCAGCCGATCTGCAAACACTAGCCATGCCTCCGGTTCAGTCGCAGCAGACCTGCCACCGCGGGAATCAGGAGACTGCATCGCCAGAAGAACCGCCTGCTGAGATATCGCTTCATCCTCAGCCGCAGTCATCACTTCAACGGCTGCGAACCGTTCCTGCAATAGATCGCGCCATTGCCTTTGGTTCAATAGTGCATGGAATGGACGCAAATTATGGTCTGTGAACTTCCACCAGCCGTCTGTTAAGCCAAAAATGAGATCAAGCCAGCGTTGGGGCTGCATTCCCTCCAGCAACACCAGCAGACCACCCGGAGCCAGCATTTGCTGCACATGAGTTAGGGACTGACTCAAATCAGCCGTTGCGTGTAAAACATTGGACGCTAGAATCAGGTCAAATTGCTGAAGAAGATCTGGCTGCGGTTGCTCGATATCAAGAATTTGGTATCGCACAAAGGGGTATTCACCAAGCTTTTGCTGGGCTTTGGCAAGAAACAGCGGCGAAACGTCAGTGAATACATAGTCTGTTTGCTGCGGCAAGTGCGGTAAGACAGAGGCGGTAGTGCCTCCAGTTCCAGCCCCAAGCTCCAGGATGCGAATTGGGCGATCGCCAGGAAATTGCTCCAGGGCAGTGGCGATTGCCTGCTGCACCATCTGGTTCATCACCTGGGCGGCAGGAGAATGCTGGTAAAGCTGTTCAACTAACGCAAAGGAGCCATTGGGAAACAAAATCTGTAGCGGATCACAGCGTCCCTGAAGCACTTCTGCCAATGCCTGCCCACAGCATCTCAAAAGCTCCAGTTCGGCAGCGTGGGCGGGATATTGGTCGTGCAGCGATCGCCACGTTTGTAACGGGTCACAAACTGCTGGCACCTGACAAACCTGCCACTGGCGATCGCCCACCCCGGCTAATATCCCAACGTCCTGCAAAATCTGGAGCAACCGTTCCACCAACCGCTGATGCGGTTTCACAACGCGGCACTGCTGCAAAAACTCTGCGGTAGAAAAACACTGCTGACGTTTAAACTCCCAACCCAACTGGTGAAATGCCGACACAATATAGTCCATGCTCAGCGTTTCAAGCTGGGGCAGGAGTTGCCGATAGTTCTCCAAAGACTGCTCTGGCGCTTGCTGTACCTGTGTTCGTAGGCGATCGCCAATTTCCTGGGGTGAACGGAGAAAGTCTAAAGTTGAAGGGTGAAGGGGTGAGGGGTGCCATTCGACTTGATAGAACCAATCCTGAATTGAGTTCTGTTGGGTGGCGTGGGAAGTGTTTTGCTTAAGGTGAGTGATGGAGTTATCCCGCAATAACTTCGTGGAAACCCGCTGTAGTCGTAGCCCCGTCACCTGCATGAGTAATGTGCCGTTAGAGTCAAGGATTCGCACATCTCCCTGATAGAAGGCTGCGTCTGGCTTTGCTTCATGTAATACTGCATGACTCCAAACTTGCTTTCCTAACTTTTGGTGAACCTGCAACTGTTCAAAGCCAACTGGCAGATAGTGAGTTCTGGATGGTTCTATGTCAGATTGGAATGGCAAAGTAGCAAAAAAGACCTGTAAGCAAGCATCCAAAAACACTGGATGGATGACATAAGCTGCTTCTGTTTCTAGCGTTTCCAGATATCGAATGCGTCCCAATGCTTCCCCGTCTCGTCGCCACAGTTGCTCAATTCCTTGAAAACTTTGGGCTAGCTCAACACCGCGATCGCGCAAATGGTGATAAAACTCCTCGCCCATGAGAACCTGACCACAGCGCTGCTGCACCGCTTCAAGTGAATTTTCTAGTGACTCTTGGGATTCCTCTCGACTTACACAGGGAGTGTGGGAGTGTGAGAGAAAATGGTTATTGGATAGCGCTGCAGCCGCTTCGCGTAACTGATTCAAATAGGGCAGATTTTGCAGAATTAATTCTGTATCCGGGCCAAAATCAAGCAGGCAGGCAATTTCATTTACCCCGACCTGCTGAAGCTGCTGCACCAAAGCGAGACAGCTTTCGGGCGTACCGAATAGAGCGCGGCGATCGCCAAAAAACTTGTCAAACACTACCTGGGCAACACTGTCCAGATCCGCAGCCGATAAGCCTTCCACATTCAGGGGTAAACCTCGGCTAAACCCCAAGCCTTTGAGTAGGTGAATGTTGGACTTGAGGAAAGCGCAGTAAGGCTCTCGCACCTGTTCTCGCACGGTTTCCAGATCTTTCCCTAAGAAAGTATGGAGCGTGACCGTGACCTGTCCTGTATCGGGATTGTGGCCATGCTGCGATCGCGCCTGACAATACAGCGCAATCTTTTCGGCTAGTGCAGAAACATCCTGATCAAACAAGTGAGTTAATAAATTTGCGCCAATTTCACCCGCTTTGATAAAGGTATTGGGATTGCCAGCAGCAGTAATCCAAATCGGCAGTTCAGGCTGCACCGGAGTAGGATAGATTTGCACCGCTACCGTCTCACTATCACCTCCTTGAACCTGAATAGATTCCCCACGCCACAAAGCTTGCACCATTTGGATGCCTGCATACATTTCCTGGTGACGGTTGGGATATTTTTCGGGAAAGAAGGCAAAGTCACTCGGATTCCAGCCTGAAGCAAACGAGATACCAACCCGCCCGCCCGATAAGTTGTCTACCATTGCCCACTCTTCAGCCACGCGAATGGGATGGTGCAACGGCAGAACAACACTGCCTGCCCGCAGCCCAATCCGCTGCGTTTCACGAGACAGCGCTGCATGAAGTACTGCCGGATTGGGATATAAACAGCCAAACTGGGTAAAGTGGCGCTCTGGCAGCCACACACTGGCAAACCCATGCTGGTCGGCAAATTTTGCGCTTTCAAGCACAAGCCGATACTTCTCTTGTTCTAGAACCTCTTTGCCGCTAGCGAAAAACATCAGCCCAAATTGCAGCGGCTTTGGTGGTGAGTGAGACGGGGAATGAGTTGTGATCTCAGGTTGAGATGCACTGGAGGGTAATAACATTTTGGAGTCAACTCAAGAAAGCAATCATAGATAGGATTTGTAGGTTGGATGAAGCAAAGCCAAACCCAACGTGACCTTAACGTGACCTTTGCAGTTGTTGGGTTTCGTGCCTCAACCCAACCTACCTTTGAGGTGAAATAACACGGAATGAATTAGGAATAGCTGATTGTGGCGGTGGCATGGAGTGTCCAGGTTTCTGCCTGTTCTAAAGTGGACGATTTGTTGCGGCTGTGGGCATAAAATTTTGCAGAACCATCAGGCTGTTCTGAAAGCACGATTTGTAAGGTGCAGTGTGAAATGGTTTCCTCTTTGGAGTAATGATCTTGAGCCAAAAACAGCGGAGTGTGAAGCTGTAAATCAGTCAGTCGATGAGTTTTTCCAAATGCTTCTGTTGCAGCGGCTAAAATCATTTCGACATAGCCTCCCAGAAATAAAACAGGTGTTCCAAAAATCCGATGTTCATTCAAATAGGGCAGGTTTTGCGGATCTAGCTCTGTTTCCCAAAGGCGATCGCCCGGTCGATGGGCTAACTCCTGCCGCTGCCCCAACAGGGGATGAGTTTGAGTTTGAGTGGAATTCCGTAACCTTTGAACTGTTGTAGGAGTCTTTGACTGCTCCTTAAACCAGTATCGTTGACGTTGAAATGGGTAGGTGGGCAGTGAAACACGGCGACGAGAATAATCCTGGTCAAAACCCTGCCAGTTAATCTCAAACCCGGCGCGATACAGTTCTCCCAAACTGTTGAGTAAAACTTGCCAGTCTTCCTGCCCAGGTCGCAAACTGGGTAGCCATAGCCACCTTTCACTCACTTCTGAGTGACTCACCTTGAAACACTGGCGACCCATACTCAAGAGTGTAGGCTTGGGGCCAATTTCTATTAGAGCTAAAGCATTATTCCTGTGCAAAGTTTCCATTGCAGCGGCAAACTTTACGGGCTGCTGCACGTGTTCTACCCAATAGTCGGGCGTTGTCACCGCATCCGTTACCCATCCTCCCATTAAGTTGCTGATTAGACGGATGCGAGGGGTATGAAAGGTGACTGTTGTGGCGATCGAACGAAACTCCGTTAGCATGGGAGCCATCAGCGGGGAGTGAAAGGCATGGGAAACATTAAGTAATTGAGTCTTGATTCCCTCTACCTGGAATTGAGTGGCGATCGCCCCAATCGCTTCAGACTGCCCAGAAATCACCACATTCTCAGAGCCGTTAATCGCAGCAATGGAGACTTCATCGTGATAAGCCGTAATCCGTTCAGCTACCAGACTTTCAGGCGCTAGAACTGCTAACATTCTGCCGGGTGGCAGCGCTTGCATCAGCCGCCCACGAGCCGCAATCAGCTTTAGCCCTTCCTCCAGGCTAAAGACTCCTGCAATACAGGCGGCAACATATTCCCCAACGCTATGCCCGATGACAATATCCGGCTCAATCCCCCAGGAGCGCCACAGTTCTGCTAGAGCATACTCCAGGGCAAAGAGGGCAGGCTGGGTGTAAGCCGTTTCGTTTAAGAGATCGTTATTATCCGGCTTTTCACTTTTCTTGGGATATATCACCTCCAGCAGGGGATGTTCCATCTCCGAACACAGGATCTCGGCGCAGCGGTCAAGGGCTTGCCGGAAGGTAGGTTGAGTTTCGTATAACTGTCGCCCCATGCTAACAAATTGAACACCCTGTCCGGTAAAGAGAAACACCACTGGCGGACGGTTGCGAAGTGAGGGGTAATGATTCACTTCACCTGAAGTAGGCTGATTCAAAAGTTCTGCCAGTTGGATTTGAAGCTGGCTAAGTGAGTGGGTAGCGATCGCCAGTCGCCTTTCAAAGTGAGTTCGTCCTGTATTAGCCGTAAAACAGAGATCAGGGAGTGACAGTGAAGGCTCTTGCTCTGACAGGAACGTGTGATAGCGATGAACCAACGCCTGTAAAGCAGCTTCATTTCTGGCAGACAAAGTGAGTAGATGCCAGGGGCGATCGGGTGGGGAAGGGGCGATCGCCTCTGGTGCTTCTTCCACAATCACATGGGCATTGGTGCCACCAAACCCAAAAGAACTCACCCCCGCCAGACGAGAAGAATCAGGTTTGAGCCAGGGCTGTGGCGCTGTGGCAATGGAAAAGGGCGTATCGTCCAGAGCTAAATGAGGATTAAGCTGAGTGCAGTGAAGCTGCGGTGGAATTTCCTGGTGCTGCAACGCCAAAACCACTTTAATCAGTCCGGCAATTCCAGCCGCCGCTTCTAAATGTCCAATATTGGTTTTGACCGATCCAATCACACAGGGCTGATCGGCACGACGTTTACCCAACGCCGCCTGTAGTGCCGACACCTCAATTGGATCGCCCAACGGAGTGCCCGTTCCGTGAGCTTCCACATACTGAATTTGCGCTGGAGCAACGGCTGCATTTTCTAACGCTTGAGTAATCACCGCCTGTTGCGAAAGACCGTGCGGTGCAGTTAACCCATTGCTGCGCCCATCCTGGTTTACCGCTGAGCCTCGTACCACTGCCAGCACGGTGTCCCCGTCCTGCAAAGCCTCAGAGAGCCGCTTCAGCACAATTACACCACAGCCCTCACTTCTCACATATCCATCGGCGACCGCGTCAAAGGTTTTGCAGCGGCCATCGGCAGCCATCATCTGAGCCTGGGAAAAGGTAATGGTCAGGTCAGGAGACAGCAGCAGATTGACCCCACCCACCAGAGCAAGATTACATTCTCGATTCAATAAGCTTTGACAGGCTAGGTGAACTGCTACCAGTGATGAGGAGCAAGCGGTATCAATGGCGAAACTGGGGCCCTTCAAGTTCAACGCATAGGACAATCGATTTGCAGCAATGCTCAAAGCATTACCCGTGCCGCTGTAGGCATTTATAGAACTAACCCCTTGATCCGCCGTATGCCCGGACAGCAGCCGCGCATAATCACTATTGCTAATGCCAATAAAAACTCCCGTTTGACTTCCTGCTAATCGGTCAGCAGCGAGTCCGGCGTGTTCCAGAGCTTCCCAGGCAACCTCTAAAAGAAGTCTTTGCTGGGGGTCGATCTGCTCGGCTTCTCGCGGCAGAATGCTGAAAAACTCTGCATCAAACTGGTCGATTGCGGTCAAGAAACCGCCCCAGCGGGTACTCATCTTTCCCGCAGTGGTTTTGGAATTGTAGAAAGTATCTATGTCCCAGCGATCGCTCGGCACCTCAGTAATTGCGTCGATTCCCTGGCGCAGCACACGCCAGAATGCCGCCGGATTTTCAGCCCCCGGCAACCGACAGCCCAGACCGACAATGGCAATCGCCTCCCTGGGCATTAGATCTGAATCTATTGGAGCGGATAATCCAGCATGAGTGAGAGAACTTGCATCACTCTGTTCATTCTGCGTAGCCGCAAGGTGTTGAGCTAACGCGGCGATCGTCGGATAGCTGTAGACCAATGTTGGAGAAAGCCTTCGCCCTAGCCACTCCTCAAGCTCTCCAGACAGGCTAACAGCGGTTACAGAATCTAACCCGTAGCTCGAAAAAGCAGCCTGCCGATCGATTTGCTCTGGATTCAGGTGCAATTTTTGGGATAGTCGAGTTACTAACCAAGTTTGAATGGCTTCAGCCGGGAGGAGGTGAGAGCTTTCCTGGGATGGGTGTAACTCATTCTCCTGTTGAGTAGTGTGAGAAAACCGGGCTGAGGAGTTTTCACGAGCAGTGCTGTCATTTAATGATATTGAATGGTCTGCTAGATGGTGCTTTGACTCATCCGCAGGCTCAACCCATACTCCAACTTGCTCTAGTGAGTGAGTGAGAAACCCCTGTTTACAAGTCTGCCGCTGAGTTTTTCCGCTAGAGGTTTTGGGAATACTTCCGGTTTTTAACAACACGATCGCATAAACTTGTAGATCATCCTGTTCAGCGATCGCCCGACGAATCGCCAACACAATTTCTGAAAATCGGCAAATTTCGTAAAGCGTGGCGTTCGACTTCTTGAGCAATCACCAGTCGCTCTTCACCCGCAAGATCAACCGCAAAAGCAGCACCACAGCCCGATCGCAAGGCTGGATGACTGCGCTCGATCGTGAGTTCAATATCCTGCGGATAGTAATTGCGACCGCGAATAATGATTAGATCTTTTAACCGTCCGGTGATAAAAAGCTCACCCTCACTCAAGAAACCGAGATCACCCGTTCGCAAAAATGACTGATTTGGGAAACCTGCAAGGGATGCTTGGAAGATGTCTTGTGTTTTTTCAGGCTGATTCCAATATCCTTGCGCCACGCTTGGCCCTGATACCCAAATTTCCCCCACTTGGTTTGCTGCACACTCAGAGTCAGTTTCTGGATGCACAATTGCAATGGTGTGTTCTGCAACAGCTTGACCACACCCCACCAAAGTTTGGCAGTCTGTTTCACCTTCCTCAGTGGAAATAACTTGATGCTGAGTGAGTGCCGTTTTTTGCACCGTTTTTAACACGGGGGGCGATCGCCTTTTGCCTCCAGAAATCATCAGTGTTGTCTCTGCCATGCCATAGCAAGGATAAAAGGCATCGCGGCGGAACCCACAGACAGCAAAGGCAGCAGCAAACCGCTCTAAAGTGTCTGCCCGAACCGGTTCTGCCCCTGTAAAAGCCACTTCCCAACTACTCAAGTCGAGGTTAGAGCGATCTTCTGATGTAATTCGCTGAAGACACAGATCATAGGCAAAATTAGGGCCACCGCTAACGGTAGCTCGGTAGTGTGATATTGCCTGGAGCCAACGAAGCGGCTTTTGCAAAAACATCACAGGTGACATGAGTAGAACGGATGCGCCTAGATATAGAGGCTGAAGCAACCCTCCAATCAACCCCATGTCATGATAAGGCGGTAGCCAAATCACGCCCCGACTTTTAGAGGTATATTCAAATCGATTGCAAATGAGTGCCAGATTACACAGAGCGTGAGCGTGAGTAATCATCACTCCTTTAGGAGAAGCAGTAGAGCCAGATGTGTATTGTAGAAAAGCTAGTGTATTCGGCGTGAGTAAGGGTTCCTGCCACTGATCAGCGATTTGGAGATTAATCGTATCGGTCGCAGTCCAGATTAAATGGCTTAGCTCCGGTAAATGAGTCACCTGACGCTCTAAGCTCTTTAGAATTGCGCTAGTCGTGAGTACGATAGAAGGCTGAGCATCTTTGGTGATCGCCTGCAACCTTTCCAGGGAGCGATTTGGGCGAGGTGGATAAGCGGGAACAGCGATCGCCCCAGCATAAACACAGCCAAAGAAAGCTGCAATATAGTCTAACCCTGGTGGAAAGAGTAACAAGACGCGAGAATTACTTGCGTTTAACCCTTGCAGCATTGCCCCAATTGCCTGCGCCTGCTGGTCTAACGCCTGATTAGAGAGAGAAATCGAGGCTGTTTCGCCATCTTCCAAAAAAGTGTAGATCTGTTGGTTGGGCTGGTGCTGCGATCGCCACCGCAGTAACTCCACCAGCGTAGAAACACCTTCCAGATTGCTCAAAATTTTATCGTTAGAACTAACCACCCTGCTGTGCCCCGTTAAAAAGTGAAGTCAGGTCAAACGAAGTCGAACCAAGACTGGTAGCCTCGAACAGTCTTAAAACTCAGCACAAGTTGAAAAATCTGTTTAGTGATGCAGCTATCTCAAAACTTTCCTTAAATCCTTGAGGAAGTGATTCAGGAGTCATTGACGATAGCACTGCCGTCACAGGTGCATTGCCTCCAAATATTATCTACATCCTTTTACAAAATTTGCAAGGCATTATTGAAAGTATTTCCTGAAAAATTGCTGTTACTTGCCGCTGTTGGTTAATACATCTTTCTTCACATGGATTTATGGCTACTTATTCTGATTGAATGCTCTTGGCAAACGTTTAAGGCTTGAAATTCCTATTGGACAATGCTTTGAAGATTAACAAAATAATCACAAATCGCTCAATTTAGCTTTTAAGGTAGCTTAACGTACTCAATCAATTTA
>JAAUTN010000559.1 GCA_012031415.1 Leptolyngbyaceae cyanobacterium SM1_4_3
TGAAGCGGCGTCGATTTCAAGTATTGTTAGCCAGGCGAAAAATCGCCAAAGGTAGTTTTTACCAATACTTTGAAGATAAACAAGACCTGTATCTTTACCTGGTTGATTGGGCACTGGAGGAAAGGCGCGCCTTCATCGCCACAGCTAATCTTCCAAGTATTCAAGCTGGGTTTTTCGTGTATTTGCGAGCTTTGTTTCAAGCAAATTTAGAGTTCCAATTGGCGAATCCAGCCTTTACCCAAATTTTGTTTCGGGGATCTCATTTTGGCGATGTGCCATTTCGGGAAGAAGTTTTTAGGCGAACAAAGGCTGGCTCAATCGAATTTATGCGACGGTGCGTGCAAGAGGGCATTAACCAAGGGCAACTTTCAGCTCAGATCAATCCTGATGTTGCGGCAATCATGATTGTCACTTTGGGCATTGAACTCAGGCGCTTTATTCCGATTGTTTTAGGAATAGACACAAATCAATTGGTTAAGGATAGCCCTAATGTAGACAGGGATGCCATTAGCAAAATTCTAGACGATTTCGTTCGTATCTTAGAGCGCGGTATCGCAGGAAGCGATGATGGTTAGTCCTCTGTCTAGTTCCATCCAAATAGTCCAGAAAGGTTCAGTTTATGCATAGATTACTACTCGCAATTGTTGGTACCGTTTCAGCTGGACTGATGATCACTGCCGTGCTTATTGCCATTCTGTTACCAAAGATTCTGAAAGCGATCGGCATGCATCCCGACTATGACGCAGGACAAAAATACGACTTGCAGGGTAAAAAAGCGCTGGTGGTCACGACCAGCCACGGTGTACTCAGTAAACCCGGTGAAACAACGGGTAAACCCACCGGGGTCTTCGGCTCCGAAATGACCGTACCCTATTATGAATTTCTCGACGCAGGCATGCAGGTGGATGTGGCCAGCATCCAAGGCGGCGAAGTTCCCATCGACCCCAACTCATTTCGCTACTTCCTAATTACACACGAAGACAAACGCTTCTTAAAGGATCCGGCTTTTCAGGACAAGATCAAAAACTCGCCCAGCATCGACGACATTGACTTCACCGACTATGACCTGATTTTCTTCGTGGGAGGATGGGGGCCATCCTACGATTTTGCCCAGTCGGAACGGCTGGCAGAACAGGTGAGCGCAGCCTACTACGCTCAAACTCCGATTATGGGCTCGGTCTGTCATGGCGCTCTGGCCTTTGTCAGCACGAAGGATGCCGCAGGCAAGTCGCTGATTGCGGGACGCAAGATGACGGGCGTGACCCAGGGACAGCTCGATAGCTTCGGCATAAAATTCACGCCCAAGCACCCAGAAACCGAACTCAAAAAGGCCGGAGCGGATTTTCGCGCCAATCACCATCCGGTAGCCGACATTTTTGCGACCGTGACGGTCGTGGATCATGAACAGCGCTTTGTTACCGGCCAGAACCAGAATTCCGGACATGAAACCGCACAAAAGATGATGGAATTGCTCTCGCAAAGGAGCGCCAAATGATGCGAAAGATCGGACGATTATGCCTAGCATTTGCTTCTGCCGTCACCTTGATTCTGAGTGCAACACTGACACAGCCAACATTAGGCAGCGCACTGCTCACCAGTCAGCGCAACATTCAGTCAGCATTCGGTGTTGACACCCCTGGAGTGAAGCACGGTAGCTTGCAAAACCAACCTGCTTTTCAAGTCACTGAGGCAACACAGAACCCAGAAACGCTGGCGATAGAAACTCAAGAACAGCAGCCGCCCAACTTTGTGGTCATTCTCGTCGATGATTCAGGGTTGATGGATTTTAGCGCATTTGGCGGCGAAGCCCGCACGCCCAACCTGGATCAACTGGCCCAAAATGGCACATGGTTCAGTAATTTTCACACCTCTCCGGTCTGTGCGCCATCGCGGGCGATGCTGATCACCGGCAGCGACAGTCATTTGACTGGCGTGGCCAATTTGCCAGAAATGCTGCCGGATGGCTATATGAATCAGCCAGGATATGCCGGTGAGCTGAATGAGAGCGTAAATACCGTGGCCACCCGGCTTAAAGCCGCAGGCTACGAGACCTATGCCACGGGCAAGTGGCATCTAGGACACAGCGAGACGAACTTGCCGAACGCCAAGGGCTTTGATCATTCTTTCATTCTTGGCGGTTCCGGAGCCAATAACTACGACACCCGGGGCTATGTGCCGATGAAGCCTGAAGCCCATTGGTACCGCGACGGCAAAGAAACGGATTTGCCATCGGATTTTTACTCGTCCAAGGACTACATTGAAAGTGCGATCGCTTTCACGAAAGCGAGAGCACTCCCGATGCCCCGTTTTTCAGCTACATCGCATTTCAAGCCATTCACGCGCCGATCCAAGCCCCCGAACGCTTTGTCGAACCCTACCGAGAAGTTTACAAAGCGGGCTGGGACGTTCTGAAACAGCAACGCTATGAAAAGGCGAAAGCTCTCGGCATCATCCCGGCGGATGCGGACATGAACGAAATCTTCCCGCAGTTTAGAAAGTGGGAGGAGATCAGTCCTGAGCTTCAGGCCGAATACGTCACCGATATGGCCGTGACGGCGGGGATGTTGGAGGCCATGGATTTTTACATTGGCGAGTATGTTCAATACCTCAAAGACAGCGATCGCTTTGACAACACCATCTTTTTCATTACTTCTGACAATGGTCCTGACGGAGCCAACTACAAAGTAAACATCGCCCAGGTCTGGCAAAAGATGATGGGCTACCACAAAGACCCCGATCGCGTCGGCGAGGCTGACTACTATGGGGACATTGGCCCTGAATTCGCCGCAGCGCTGTCTTCGCCTTTTTCATTTTTCAAGTATTACACCGGCGAAGGGGGCGTGCGTACTCCCCTGATTGTCTCGGGAACCGACATTCCTCAGGGGCGTACTAGCAATGTCTTTTGCTTTGTCACGGACGTGGTGCCAACCATACTTGATCTAGCAGGACTGCCGACCCCAAGCCGCGATGAAGCCGTACCCATTACCGGCAAGAGTTTGCTGAGGCATATCCAAAATCCAGAGGTGCCGGTCTACGCTGAAGACGAAGGGGTGGGATTGGAAGCTGCTAATTCCGCAGCTTATTTTCTCGGCGATTACAAAATCGTGAAGAACAATATTCCCCTCGGAGACAACACCTGGCACCTTTACCATCTGAAAACCGACCCAGGTGAGACTAGAGACCTGGCTGAACAAGAGCCTGAACGATTTCAGGCTATGATGGCTGCCTACGACGCTTACGCCCAAAACGTAGGCGTGATTGAAATGCCAGAAGGCTACTCAGCCGAGGGCGAAGTGGGACGCAAGTCGGTGATGTACATTCTCAAACACTACGGCCCCTTTGCTCTGATTCCGGTATTATTGCTGCTACTTCTGGGCGTGCTCTGGCGGCGTCGCCGTCAAGTGAAGGCATGAAAGCAGTCAAAGTCAGTCAGAAAATGAAAGTCACTCTCACCTTGATCGTTTTGCACCTTGCGTTGCTGTCTTATCTGGTTTTATACAACATCAATGCATGGGCTGATGAACTCACCTGTCCAAATGGGATGACCTTAATCAATGGGGGCACCTACCGCATGGGCGATAACCACAGTGGCTTTGTGGAAGAAAAGGTGGTTGAGGATGTTTCAGTCAAAGACTTTTGTATTGATACCTACGAAGTGAGCAATGCTCAATTTGCTGAGTTCATTGCTGCAACAGGCTATAAGACCGTAGCTGAAAGACCTTTGAGTCTGGAGCAATTCCCTGACCTACCCG
>JAAUTN010000560.1 GCA_012031415.1 Leptolyngbyaceae cyanobacterium SM1_4_3
TCCCGCCATGGTCCTGAGCGATCCCACAGTGCTGCTCAATCATTCCGCTATGCTCCTGAGCGATCCCGCCATGCTCCTGAGTGATTCCGCCGTGCTGCTCAATCATTCCGCCATGCTTCTGAGCAATTCCGTCATGCTGCTCAAGGATTTTGAGGTGGATAGCAATTAAATTGCCCTGAGCAGCAGTCGTTGATTGACTGCAATCTTGCACCAACGGCAGGAGACATTGCACTAGCGCCTTCAGATCAATCTCAGGCTCAAAGCTAAAACTCGTTAAAACGAGTTGGAAGGAGATTCTGGTGTGCATTTGAGTCCGTTTTAACGGACTTCAGCTTTTAGCCCGGAATTGATTCCAGAGCGGTCATTGGGCAACAGACTTTCTCAACGTACTAAAGCTGACTTTTTCAGGCTGTCAAACCTGAGTTAACAAAATAGATTGTTCTCAGGCGAGTGCAACAGAGAAATGTTGACCCGACTGTGATTCATTCACCCATTTCTTCTATTAAACGGAGTGCCCTATGAAAGATAACAACTGTTCGCCTCGCTTACTTCAACCAATCAGTACAGTTCTTCTGATTGTAGGCACTCTCCTGCTCCAAAACCTGAATGGAAGCGCTTCATCGCTAATAGAATTCACCTCACCAGTGGCACAGCATCCTGCTCCGCAGCCTATTCCACTGCCATCGCCACAACCCAGCGCAGCATCTCAATTAGTTTCACAGAGAGTACAGCAAGAGTTATCACAACAAATCAATATCAATCGCAGCGCGGTGCGAATTGTCAGGGTTGAGCCAGCTACGTGGGCAGATGATTGTCTTGGCATCCCCGTCTTAGGAGAATCTTGCACCCAGGAACTAACTCCGGGCTGGCGCATTACCGCATTAGCCAACGATCAAACTTGGGAATATCGCGCAAACGCTGATGCCTCGCAGGTGAAGTTTGAATATTCCACAACAGAGTTTAGCCGTCTTTTGCAGCCTGCTCTTGATCGAGTCCTTCACGAAACTGCACGACGATCTAACATTCCAGTTGGGCAACTGCGTGCTACCCAAATTGAAGAACAGGAATGGGATGGCTGTATGGGCATTAATGAACCAGAAGAAATTGGATGTGCCTTAATTGGAATTACGGGCTGGCGCATCGTTGTCACAGACGGCGGACAGCGTTGGGTTTATCACGTTGATGCCACCGCAAGAATAATGGTTTTCAACGCGAGGGAAAGCCAGATCAATCAGTACCATCTGCCCTAGCGCCGTGCGTCTGAATCAGGAAACATTGTCTAGCTCAGTTGCTCTCAGTTCAAAGACCTGCCATGATCAGGAATTATGTTGAGATTTTTGCTTGCACTGCTACTGCTGATTGCCACCTGGACGGGAAGCCCTCTTCCTGCTCAAGCTCAAGCAATGGAAACTCCATCCACTGCTGAGATAGAAACGGTGGAAATGCTGCGTGATCAGGCGTTTACCGCAACCAACGAGGGGAAGTTTGCGATCGCAGAAGAATCGTGGACGAAGCTGATCGAACAGCTACCCGATAATCCTGCACTTTGGAGCAATCGAGGCAATTCCAGGGTCAGCCAAAACAAGCTGGAAGAAGCGATCGCCGACTACAACAAAGCGATCGAGCTGGCTCCCGATGCGCCTGACCCTTACCTGAATCGCGGTACCGCCCTGGAAGGGTTGGGACGCTGGGAAGAAGCGATCGCCGACTACAATCGCGTCCTGGAACTGGAACCTCAAGACCCAGCCGCCTACAATAATCGCGGCAATGCCAAAGCTGGGTTGGGGCAGTGGGAAGCGGCGATCGCCGACTACAAAACGGCGGCGGACATGGCTCCTCAGTATGCGTTTGCGCGGGCTAATTATGCGATCGCCCTCTACCAGGTTGGCGACACCGAAGAAGCCATCCGCACCATGCGAAATCTGGTTCGCAAATATCCTCGCTTTGCCGACATGAGGGCAGCTTTAACGGCGGCACTCTGGGTCAACGGTCAGCAGGGCGAAGCCGAAAGCAACTGGGTCGCCACTATTGGGTTAGATTCGCGCTACAAAAACCTCGACTGGGTTGCCCACACTCGCCGCTGGGCCCCTTCGTTGGTAGATGCGCTAGAGAAATTTCTGACACTGAGCTAGTGCCTGCTCCAGATCAGTCCATAAATACCTGTCGTGAAGTTTTGGTTACTACTCCTGCCTGATCAAACTGGACGCTAAAGCTAATCCAGGCTAAGTCACACCAGCCATTGCACCCACCATCATTGCCATACTGCCAGGTCGTTTCCTTCCACAGGGTGCTTTCTGGCTCTGGCGAACCTGGCAACATGACTGCCACTTCAGCTTTCGCCATGCCCGGTTCAACTTGCTGGAATAGTTCTTCAGAAAAGCCCTCTGCCAATTGAGTATCAATGGTTGGATTGAGGGGGAAGTAGCTCTCCGAACGAGTCAAGAGGAAAGCTACCAGCACCAAAAAACACGCACCAAAAACAGTCAAAACTTTCACAATTTCCTCCTGGTTACACCACATTCAAGACCCATACGTTTGAGTAGGCGATCGCCCATTCATCTATCGGGCTAATTCAGCATTTTTTGAAAAGTAGCTTTGTAGAAGGTCAAGTTGGCACGATAGCGTTTGGTGTAAATGCATGGTTAAAACAGGTAAACTGGTTCCACAGTTATACTGATCAGTACACATTGTGCCTTCAGATCTTTAGATCCTAGAAATATGCCACAGATACCTTCTTCTATTACTGAAGCAGATATTTTTGCCCGTATTGTTCATCCCGAAAACGGTTGTCTCTCTCAAGAAGTTTCTCGCTTTATTCTCGATTTACGGTTTGAAGTCGAAGACATCACCCGCATGAATGAGTTGGCAGAAAAGAATAATCGCGGTTTACTCAGCGAGGCTGAACGCCAGGAAATGGAGAAATATTTACGAGTGGGTAATTTTTTGAATTTACTCCACGCTAAAGCTCGGCGATCGCTACAAAACTCAAGCAATTGATACATGGACTACACTCTGCGTGAGTTTGTCAAACAACGAGCCAATCACCAATGTGAATATTGTCGGATGCCTCAAGAATATGATGTTCTCCCATTTCAAATTGATCACATCATTTCGTTAAAACATCATGGTTCTTCAGAGGCAGCAAATCTTGCTCTCTCATGCTACAACTGCAACGCATACAAGGGTCCTAACATTGCAGGTATCGATTTAGATACCAAAGAAGTTACTCGCCTTTTCCATCCTCGTTGCGACCAATGGAATGAACATTTTCTTTGGGATGATTCTTATTTGACTGGACGTACAGCAATCGGAAGAACGACGGTTGATGTACTCTCGATTAATCTTCTCGAACGTGTTGAGCTTCGCCGAACTCTAATGAACATTGGCGTTTCTTTTTTCTAATATTGGCGTTTCTTCCTAACAAATCGGAGAGCGATCGCCCTCAACCACCTATTTCTATTGCCCTGCCGTAAATATTTGTTCTACGGTTAAATTTAACTCTGGGAATACGGTAGAAATAATGCGATCGCCCCCTTGAAACACAGCTTCTTCGTAAAATCCATCAACCAGAGTCAAAACCGTAACCCAATCTTTGCCAGGGTCAACAATCCAGTATTCAGAAACTCCACGAGCCGCATATTCAGAGCGTTTGTAGCGATAGTCTCGATCTTCGTTTGCTTGCCAGGAGATACTACTTCAACAATCATTAAAAGGGGATGGCATATCCT
>JAAUTN010000126.1 GCA_012031415.1 Leptolyngbyaceae cyanobacterium SM1_4_3
TCGGCTAAAGCCTGCATTGCGGTCAGAACTCCACTGCATGGGAGTGCGAACCCCGTTGCGATCGCCCACATAAACGTTGTCGCCCATGCCAATCTCATCACCGTAGTAAAGCACTGGTGTTCCAGGCAGCGCTAACAGCAAGCTATTGAGCAATTCAATTCGGCGACGATTATTGCCCAGCAGCGGAGCCAAACGACGGCGAATCCCCAAATTCACCCGCATCTCTGGGTCTTGGGCATAAACCCGATACATATAGTCACGATCTTCATCCGTCACCATTTCCAGCGTTAGCTCATCGTGATTGCGTAAAAACAGCGCCCACTGGCAGTTGTCAGGGATGGAGGGAGTCTGTTGAAGGATGTCAAAAATCGGAAAGCTGTCTTCCATCCGCAGCGCCATAAACAGACGAGGCATCAGCGGAAAATGGAAGTTCATGTGGCACTCGTCGCCATCGCCATAGTAAGCAGCAGCGTCTTCAGGCCACTGGTTCGCCTCAGCTAGCAGCATCCGGTTTTGAAACTTTGCGTCAACCTGCTGCCGCAACTGTTTGAGAAAGTTGTGAGTTTCGGCTAGGTTTTCACAGTTGGTGCCTTCCCGCTCGTAGAGGTAGGGCACAGCATCCATTCGCAAGCCGTCCACACCCATCGCCAACCAAAAGTCGAGAACTTCAAACACCGCTTGCCGAACGGCTGGGTTATCGTAGTTCAAATCCGGCTGGTGAGAATAGAAACGATGCCAGTAGTAGGCTTTGGCGATCGGGTCCCAGGCCCAGTTTGAGGTTTCAAAGTCCTGGAAAATGATCCGGGCTTCCTGATATTTCTCTGGGGTGTCGCTCCAGACGTAAAAATCACGTTCGACACTGCCCTTGGGGGATCTGCGGGCCCGCTGAAACCAGGGATGCTGGTCGGACGTGTGGTTGACGATTAGCTCAATGATGACCCGAATGCCCCGCTGGTGGGCGGCGGCGAGAAATTCTTTGAAGTCGTCCAGGTTGCCATAAATAGGGTTGACGCTAGTGTAGTTAGAAATGTCATAGCCGTCATCACGCAGCGGTGAGGGAAAGAAGGGCAACACCCAAACGGCAGTCACTCCCAAATCTTGCAGGTAGTCTAGCTTTTCGGTTAGTCCTCGAAAGTCACCGATGCCGTCGGCATTGCTGTCGGCAAAGGCGCGGACGGGCACCTCGTAAATGATGGCATCCTTGAACCACAGCGGGTCTTCCTGAAGGACTGAGTTACGGACTGGGCTTTGTGTTGTCTCCACCATTCAGTTCAATTCCCTATATGCATCCTTCGCAAATCAATAGACGGGATGAGTGCAGGTTTCTGTTTCCCTGACTATGAGGCTCAAACCGCCGCACGTGTATTCTAGGGGAGAACTGCGGCGATCGCCTCCAACTCCCGATGTAAACTTTGGGCAACCTTATATCTTGATCGATTGCGATCGCAGCGATCGCAACAGCAAACACAGCCGCATTTGCACCGCATCATCAAACCGATGGGGGTCAAGCCCTGTCAGCGAAGCCACCTTGCCCAGGCGATAGCTGAGCGTATTGCGATGAATCGAAAGCCGCTTCGCCGTTGAGGATGGGCAGCAGTCTTCAGCAAAGAAAACATCTAGCGTCGTCAGCAAGTCTGGCTCATGATCCAGCGGACTCAGCAAATATTTCGCCAGGTCAATTTTCGTCGCTTCGTCTGCAACCCCGACAAAAGCTGCGACCCCCAATCGCCCCAGGCAATGAACCCGATTTTGCCCTTGCAAGCGGCTGCCCAATGACAGAGCCGCTTGAGCGTCCTGATAAGACTGTGCCAATCCCCGAATCCCTGGATGGTAGCGACCAATTCCCAAATTAATCGAGGCCCCACCTGTATCGCTTCGCAGCCGCGACAGCAACGCATCCGCCGCCCGCCTCAGTGCCGTCAAATTTGCCCAGGAAGAGCTAGTTGAAAGATCAGAATCATCATTCCTGGCCCAACTGCCTAAATTTTTGGTGTCACTAGCCTTTAGGACGGCCACCTCACCTCCGCTTAAGTCAGCGCAAATCGTATCATTGGCAGATGAAAAAACTGACAATGCTTCCAATGACTAACTGGGTGCGTCGCCGTTTGTCTGTTTCACTGGCTGCTTCCCTGGCTGCCACCCTGGATACATAGTCTGTCGCGTCAACCAAAATGACCGCTCGCGGAGGTGACAAATCCATTCCCAAATCCTTCGCTTGACGCAAGGCAACTTCATCCTGAACGCGACCATGCAGCAAATCGTAAATTAGCTGATTCTTAAATTTCTGCTGGTTGGGCAGCTGATCCAGGATGGCAGCCTGGTTGATCACTAGCTCCACCAAAGCTTGGGCCAGTCGAGGGGAAATCGGTTCTCGATTGAGGGATTCCCCGACAATAACTTCTCCCACCTGCGTATCGTAGTGGAGAGGAATACGGAGATACTGTCCCGCAGTTCTTCGCTCATTCCAGTCAAAGTAAAGCCCCACCCAGTGAGGATCGCTGCTGGCAAGAATCATACCCTGGTCATTCGTCACAAAAATTGGGGCACACAGAAGTTCTGCAACTCTAGCGCTGACAACAGTGGCAACCTGGACAAAGCGAGTGGAGACAATCGACAAAGTTCTCATCGTGGGGGACTGCCGCAAAATTCAAAGTAATGCCTCGGACAAAATACTTTGATTAAAGATGACAGTATCCGTGAGTCTCCTGGAGGCTGTCATCTTTCCAAAGAGGCAGACGAAAAGTGCGGCATCTTCCCAACGGTAAAAGCCTTAAATTGCCCCTACTGTAGGTTTTCTGCTAGTGCTTTGCGGGCAAGGTAAGTTACGTAAACGGTGACGGCAACGGTTGCGATAAACCCAATGATCCGAATCGTCCATTGAATGCCCAAATGAGCAGGCTGATTTTCTGCCCCAATTTGAGCCAGGTTCCCTGCCAGGGAACCGATGTCAACGTAGAGAACGGTACCGGGGATCATACCGATCGCCCCCAACACATAATCTCTCAGCGAAACGCCCGTAATTCCAAACGCATAGTTCAATACGTTAAACGGGAAAATCGGGGAAAGTCGGGTTAGCAGCACAATCTTTAAGCCTTCTGCGGCAACAGCCTGATCAATCGCAGTAAATTTCTGGTTGCCCGCGATCTTTTGGCTAATCCAGTCTCGTGCCCAGTAGCGCCCAATTAAAAATGCTGCGATCGCCCCCAGCGTTGCCCCAATAAATACGTAGATTGCTCCCAGCACCACGCCAAACACCACGCCTGCGCCCAGAGTCAGAACCGAACCGGGAAGAAAGGCGACGGTTGCCACAACGTAAAGAGCAATAAATGCCAGCCCACCCAACACACCTAAGCTCTCAACCCACTCCAGCGCATTCTGAAGCAGGTCTTGAGGATAAAACTCCGGGGATGTGCCACCATCAGCGAGTGCTGATGGTGGAATTAAGAGAAGGGCGATCGCCACTCCTGCCAACCCACACCCAAATTTAAGCATTCGTTGAAACATTTGATGAGGGTGCATAGTAAGTTGGCAGGTTGCTTAAGTGCATAACGTCTCCGATGCACTATCTAATGCCGCTGGATTTGGGCAAAAATTTCGTCCAGAATCTTCTGTGCGCCTTGCTGCTTCAGTCGATGTGCCAGGTCAATACCCAATTGCTCTGACTGGTCAGATGTGCCCGTCAGGGTATCTTTGACCAGGGTTTGTCCGTCCAAGCTGGCGACAATGCCCGTTAGAGTCAAGGTATCGCCTTGCAGACTGGTGTTTACGCCAATTGGAACCTGACAACCCCCTTCTAGCTCACGCAAAAAGGCGCGTTCGGCATAGCAGCAGCAAGCCGTAGGCGGATGTTCTAAAGCTTTCAGCAGCGATAGGATTTCGCTATCCTCGGCGCGACACTCAATTCCCAGGGCACCCTGCCCGACTGCGTGAAGGGAAACTTCGGGGGGCAGGGCTTGATGAATGCGATCGCCCATTCCCAATCGTTGCAGCCCTGCTACGGCCAAAATGATTCCGTCATACTCGCCTGCGTCCAGTTTGCCTAAGCGAGTATTCAGATTGCCGCGAATATCTTTAAAAGTGAGATGCGGATAGTGATGGCGCAGTTGAGCCAGTCGCCGCAAGGATGAAGTGCCGATTACCGCGCCTTTGGGCAGCGTGTCGATTTGTTTGTCCTGATGGGCAGCGTGGACAACCAGCGCATCAGCCGGATCTTCTCGCTCAGTGACGCAGCCCAGCACCAAACCTTCGGGCAGGTGGGTTGGCAAATCTTTGAGAGAGTGAACTGCAAAGTCAATTTCCCCCTGAAGCATCCCCACTTCTAGCTCTTTGGTAAATAGCCCTTTATCCCCAATTTTGGCAAGCGCCACATCCAAAATCTTGTCGCCATGAGTACTCATGGTGTGAACTTCAAAGGCTCGATCGGGAAAGGCCTTCTGTAGATGCTCTTGCACCCAGTGGGTCTGAACGAGGGCTAGCTGGCTCTTACGGGAACCAATGCGGATGGTACGGGGAGGACTTGCGATCATTTGTGAAGCGTTGTTTAGAAAAACTTACGAATGTTAAGCAGGCAGCCGATTTCAGCCGCTCAATTAGCTTAGCGTAGGGGGGGGGCTTTAGAAGGGAGGAGGATGGAGGGCGGAAAGGCGGAAGGCGGAGGGCGGAAGGCGGAGGAATAAAATACCTTCTTTCCCTAGCCCCTAGCCCCTCTTATTCCCTCTCTTCCCAAGTCGCCACAGGACGCAGCACGGCTGGAATTTCTCCCTGGTCGTAGGGAATTCTAGAATTGTTTCACTTAGGCCCAGGTAGCCCGATTCGCTGAAAGATAGCAGCATTCGCTGGAGCGCCAGCCAAACTTCTGATTCATATTCCCATTCGTGATCAAAGAGGGCTTGAGCGGCGATCGCCCTCAGTGCCCAAAAGTATGTATTTCTCACCACAGAGCCTTTCTTTTTGTAGGGCGGTACATCTTCGGGGTGCAAAAACAAAACCTGATTCTCAATTCTGGCTCTCATGCTGCGTTTTAAGCTTTTAGAGCGATCGCTAGTGCGTTTGTATTACTCATCTTAAACATACCAAACCCTTAAATTAGGGTGCATTAATCTAACAAAAAATTGACAGAAATGGCTGGAGACAGAACTACTTTTTAAAAAATGAAGAATGATAAAGTTGAGTTAATTCAGTTGGGAAACCTCTTTCAATGAAAATTAAAGCGATCGCAACGGCTTTCACCAGTACCTTTCTCCTGCTGGTTGCTCCTCATGTTTCTGTGGCTCAAAATGCTTCCCTAGATCAGCAGTATCTTGATTTTCTCTATGACTCTCTCTGGGAGTACAATCGCTTGGCATACTTAACGGCGACGGAAGAGTTAACAAGTGATGAGCAGATCGATTATGCTCGCTCATTTTGTGCATCTTTGGATGCAGGAAATACAGTAGACAGCTTCTTGTCAGAGCTTTACTCAGGAATTGACCCCAATACTATGTCTGCCAGTGAGCAAGAGGCAGTGGGTGTCTATTGGGGGGTGATGATGTATGGCAGTACGCTGTATTACTGTCCAGAATATCGGGCACTAGTAGAGCAACTGGGTAGCTCTGCTAACCAAAAGTTTTAACAGATGTGTCTGAACTGTGAGTGCCCAGGTTTGCGACTTCTTCAAGAGGTCGCAGACCTTAAGTGATTTAGAGGGGCTGTCTTGACTGGGAAATCACTCCACAGAACTGGTCAGACGGGTGAGGTGCGATCGCGCAGACAAATCTATGGTAGAGGTAATTCTAAAACCAACTCCTATGGCTCAATCTCTTACGGCTCAATCAGGTCAATCCGTCTAATCTATCAGCTTTGTTCAGTAAGTACTGAACATTCCAAATCCACTGATCTACAATGTAAATAAGGTTAAAGCATACTTGACAGCGTTGACAGCGGCAGAATTGGACAGTAAACGGATCGAACAAAAGATTAAACAAATTGAGGTAAGTCACTTTGTTGAAGAAGTGGGACTGATATTTGAGGCAGTAGGTTTGCCTCGGATGGCGGGACGAATTTTTGGCTGGCTGCTGATTGCGAATCCGCCGCATCAGTCGATGGGTGATCTGGTCGAGGTTTTGCAGGCTAGCAAGGGTTCGATTAGCACGATGACTCGCTTGCTGATTCAAATTAGCCTGATCGAGCGGGTCAGTTTGCCAGGTCAGAGACGTGACTACTTTCAAATCAAGCCTCACGCCTGGTCGCAGTTGACCCAGCAGCGAATGACCCAAATTACAGCATTTCGTCAACTGGCCGAGCGAGGGCTTAATCTGCTGTCCGATCAGCCGCCCCAGTTGCGGCAACGCTTGCAAGAAATGCATGATATGCACGCATTTCTAGAAAAGAGATGCCCCTACTGGATCAGCGATGGCAACAAGAACAACAACGGCTGACAGAGCGGCTGTCTACTGGGCAGCCTCATTTGACTTCTAGTTCAGAGCTACTACCGATTCCTGTAAGCAAATCGCCGAGGACAGAAACGCCAGAACCCAAACTTTAGAGTCTAATTCTCACTTTTTTTTGCTCATTTCCCTTTCCCCATTTTTTCCTTTATGGCTATGGAACTTCCCTTAATCGGCAAAATTCGCCCGCCCGCTCCCTGGGTGCTGGGGCTGATTGCGGCTGGTTTAGTTGGAACTGGCGCAGTTTCTTTCCTGGTGATTCAGCAGCAGGCTGCGGTGCCAGATGTTTCAACGCTGACCGTTCCAGTAGAGTCTGAGGCGGTGACAATTCGGATTAGCGCCAGCGGAACGGTGCAGCCTGTGCAAACGGTTAACCTTAGCCCTAAGGAAACGGGCCTGTTGGCTGAACTGTATGTGGAGCAAGGCGATCGCGTCACCCAGGGACAGGTAATCGCCCGGATGGAAAGCGAAACTGTCGAAGCAGAACTGGCCCAGGCACAAGCTAGAGTCGCCCAATCGAGAGCCAATTTTTCTGACATTAGGGCAGGCAACCGACCGGAAGAAATTGCTCAGGCTGCGGCAAGTGTTGCTCAGGCAGAAGCGCGGATAGAAGAAGCCCAGGCCCGGGTCAACCTGGCAGAGGAACGAGTTCGGCGCAACCGTCAGCTAGAGGCTGAAGGGGCGATTTCTACCGACGATCTCGATCAGGTGTTGAATGAAGCGGAAACAGCCAGAGCGACCCTGGCGCAAAACCGAGCCAGTCTGCAAGAGGCACGAGAAACGCTACAGCTTCAAAGGAGCGGCAGTCGCCCTCAAGATATTGAGGAAGCGGAGGCCCAGCTTGACGAGGCTCAGGCGAACCTGCAAGCGGTTCAGGTCAGGTTGGAAGATACCTACATTCGTGCGCCCTTTTCAGGCATTGTGACGCAAAAATATGCAACACCGGGTTCTTTTGTTGCGCCTGCAACTTCTGCTTCTGATGTGAGTTCTGCAACTTCGACGGCGATCGTGGCGATCGCCACTGGTCTCGAAATTCTGGCGGAAGTGCCCGAAGTAGACATTAACCAGATTAGCGTCGGACAACCCGTAGAAATCAAAGCGGACGCTTACCCCGACCAGGTGTTTGAGGGACGGGTCAAGCTGGTTGCACCAGAAGCGGTCGTGGAGCAAAACGTGACTTCGTTTGAGGTGCGAATCAACCTGGAAACCGGGGAAGACAAATTGCGCTCCGGCATGAATGTGGACGTGGAGTTTATCGGCGACGAATTGAGCGATGCGCTGGTGGTGCCAACGGTGGCGATCGTCACCCAGGATGGACAGGAAGGCGTTTTGGTACCCGATGACAATAATCGCGCCCGATTTAAGCCCGTTACCATTGGCTCTCAAATTGGCAACCAAACCCAAGTTCTAGAAGGCATTGAAGAAGGCGATCGCATCTTCATCGACCTCCCTCCCGGACAGAATCTAGAGAACCTTAACTTTGGTCAAGACCAGGAAGAGTAAGGGGTTAGGGGTTAGGGGCTGGGGGCTAGGGTTGGAGGAGCTTCGCTCCGCTAGCTCTTAATCCACCCCTCCTCCCTCATTCCCTAACCCCCCTTAGCCCCCTAGCCCACATCCCTCCTCCCCCTCTCCCCATGAACATCACCGAAAGCCTCAAAATGGCACTCACAACCCTCACTGCAAATAAGCTTCGCAGTGGGCTTACCATGCTGGGAATTGTCATCGGTAATGCCTCTGTAATTGCGATGGTGGGTCTGGGTGAAGGCGCACAAACCTTTGTCTCTGGTGAAATTGAAGGACTCGGCCCAAACGTCTTGTTTGTGTTGCCGGGAACGCCAGACTCACAGCGGGCCAGTTTCAACCAGCCTAAAACCCTGGTATTAGATGATGCAGAGGCGATCGCAGAACAAGTTGCCTCGGTGCAAGGTGTTGCGCCAGAGTTTAATGACGCTGGACTTGTCACACAGAGCAACCGCAGCACGAACGCTACTATTGTCGGCACTACACCTTCATTCCCAGAAGTCAGAAACTTTGAGCTAGCGCAAGGGCGCTTTTTTACCGACTCGGAAATGCAGCGTAATAGTCAGGTTGCCGTTTTGGGTCAGCAGATGGCAGAGCAGCTATTTGTAAACGAAGACCCAATTGGACAAAACATTCGGATCAAAAACAACACTTTTCAGGTGATTGGAGTGTTAGATGAAAAAGGCTCCAATTTGGGCTTGAACTATGATGATGCCGTGCTAGTGCCGCTCATCACGATGTCGAGCCGATTGGTTGGACAGACATCGCCCTACGGCATTGAACTAACCTACATCGCGATTTCTGTAAACAACGAAAGTAACATCGGGGCGGCAGAGTTTCAGATTACAAACCTGCTGCGGTTGCGGCACCAAATCACCGATGAAGATGACTTTGTGATTGAGAGCCAACAAGATTTGTTGGAGATTACAGGCACGATCACGGGAGCGCTGACGATTTTGCTGGCGGCGATCGCCGGAATCTCTCTCTTTGTCGGCGGCATTGGCATCATGAACATCATGCTCGTCTCGGTTAAGGAACGGACTCAGGAAATCGGTTTACGGAAGGCGATCGGCGCTTCTCAACAGGACATTCTGGTGCAGTTCATGATCGAAGCAGTGATTCTCTCGGCGGTCGGTGGCATCGTCGGAACAGGTATTGGAGTCGGCGGTGCATTACTCATCGGACTGTTCACCCCCTTCCAACCTGGCATCTCTATTGCTGCCGTTGTCGTTGCTGTTGGAGTATCAGGCAGCATCGGGCTTTTCTTTGGTGTTGTCCCTGCCCGCCAAGCCGCCCGCCTCGACCCCATCGTAGCCTTGAGAAGTGCATAGCTTTTGTTTAGGGGTTGGGGGCTAGGGGCTAGTCCTAAGAAGCATCCCTTCCTCCCTCATCCCTCATCCCTCATCCTTCCTCCCTCCCCCTCTCCCCCATGACTCAATCCATTATCCAACTCGAACACATCTCCAAAGTCTATGGTTCTGGTAATACAGAGGTGCGGGCGCTGTCTGATGTCAGTTTGACCGTAGAAGCAGGTGAGTATTGCGCGATCATGGGTGCTTCGGGTTCAGGAAAATCGACGGCAATGAATGTGATTGGCTGTCTCGATCGCCCTACATCAGGACGCTATTACCTGGATGGCGTAGATGTGGCGGGGCTGGAGGATACTGAGCTTGCCCACATTCGCAACCGCAAGATTGGGTTTGTGTTTCAGCAGTTTCACCTGTTGCCTCAGTTGACGGCAATGGAAAATGTGATGCTGCCAATGGTGTATGCGGGAATTCTTAATCGCGATCGCCAAGAACGTGCTGCCGAAGCCCTGACGCGAGTCGGCTTAGCCAATCGCCTGAACAACAAACCCACCCAACTTTCTGGTGGACAACAGCAGCGGGTGGCGATCGCTCGTGCCATTGTCAATCAGCCTGTGTTGCTGCTGGCAGACGAGCCAACGGGAGCTTTAGACTCACACACCACTCAGGAAGTGATGAACATTTTTGGCCAACTCAACGCCAGCGGCATTACCGTTGTCATGGTGACGCATGAATCTGAAGTCGCCAAGATGAGTAAGCGCGTTGTCTGGTTTAGGGATGGCAGCGTAATTCATGCCCATCTTGCGCCCGAAGATCTGGGACAGGTGGCGATCGCTCCCTAAATAGCCCCTAAGTGTGTTTGCATTATTCATCTTCCGCAACTATTTCAGTTGGAGTCACCTTTTCTTCATGAGTTTCACTGGACTCGTTTGCTCTGTTGACCTCGTTTGCTTCGTCAGCCTCGGCTGCTTCTACAGAATCTTCAAGCTCATCGGCTTGATTTTGTGAAAGCCATTCACTCAGTCGGTTAGAAAGTTGAGCAACGAGGATACCGCTGGTGATGATGAAACCCCAAAATAGCAGCGTGTCGGCTGTGGGTAAGGGAACTGAGTTAAAATCAGGGACATTCATTAAGGTGCAACTCCAGCGAACTTGCTTTCTGGAAGCGGCAATTTAACCCTTTGCGGGCCTCGCAGATTTAGCTTGAGCGGTAGACATTTTCTCGAAACTCAGCGCAATTACTCCTAAAGTTACAATAATAATTCCTAGCCACTGGATAAATTCAAGCTGGGTAAAGACGTTAGGAGTCAGTAGGAAGGCCAAAAGTGCTGTCAACGCTGGCCCAGTCGAAGCAATGATTGAAGTGCGGGCGGCTCCCAAAAAGCGGACTCCAAAGTTGTTTGAAAGGTAGCCAACTAGAGTTAGAACACCCAGAAAAACGCCACCGATGGCAAAGCCTAGCGGCTGGTCGATACCGACTTGGGCAGACCAGCGATCGGGCAGGGGCAAGGCGGGTAGCAAAATTAGGCTGACGGCGGCCAAAAAGCCGATTGTCAAAAACTGAGCCAAACTGACCGGAACGGGGTGCAGTTTTCTAAAACAAATTTGCATTGAGATTAGATAGCAGGCAAAGGCAACGCCAGACCCAACGGCGATCGCCACTCCTGCCCCGGATACAGCGCCGGTTTGAGTAATTCTCGGCAGCGCAGTGAAGATAATGCCAACTGAAATGATCAGCATCACTCCCCAGCGCAGTAGGGTGGGGCGATCGCCAAAGAAAACCCAGGCTAGCGGCACTGTGATCAGCGGATACATAAATAAGATAGTCACAGCTACGCCCGGACCAATTTCAGCGATCGCAATGTAGATCAGCACTTGCGACAAAAACAAACAGCCGCCACTGCCAATCACCGTCATCAGCAATCGCCGATCTCTGGAGGTCAAGAATTTTTTGATGTCTTGCCAGACTGCCGGATAAAGTCTTTGTGCCACCCAAATCATCAGTGGAACCACGATCATCATCCGCAGCAGCAAGATCAGCAGCGCATTGCCCAGCCCCAGCTTGAGAAATCCGCCCAGTTCAAACAGTCCCAATACCTCTGTTGAGTTGCCGATTACGCCAACGACAACATTATGAAGGGAGAGGGCGACCGTTGAGAGCAAAATCAGTCCCAGACCAATTTGTGAAAGACCCATTGGATGCGCCGGACGCATCGGCGCAACTGCCGGATCGGGTGCTGTCGAGGGCGCAATTGGTAAAACCGACATTGGGCGCGGTCGAGGCGGGCGCATCGCCTCCTGGGAAGGACGCAGACTAGAAGGGTAGCCCGCTGAACTGTGTCCGTTTCTCTGCCCATTTCCTGGAGCAATCTGTTCTCCAGGTGGCTTTGGTTCTCCGGGTTGTTCCGGGTCGCCAAAGGGCGATCGCAACCCCGTTTGCTCCCTGACAAGTTCTGCCTGAAGCTGCTGGCTAAGCCGACTGACCAGTGCCTCTAAAATTGCCTCTCCCTGCTGTTCCAGGTTGTGCATTCGGCTAATCTGCTGGGATAGAGAGCTTTGATAGCTGGTCAGGTCTTGCCGCAGCGAAGTCAGAGTGCGATTTAGCGTTGCGTCTAGCGAGGCCAACAGCCGATAGGCATTTTCATGATGGCTGTTGGCGGCAGGCGCGGCGGGCAAATTCGTCCCCACTCGCTGAGGCAAAGTCTGCTCCATTCGCTGCACCAGTGCCCCCTGGAGATGCTGCGCCAGGGCTTGTGCCAGTTGCTTGGCCCATAGCTGCTGTTGCGCCCGCTGCTGTTGTGACAGAGCCGCCTGCTGCTGAGTTTGCAGTTTGTCAATGTCGCTTTGAAGTCGCGCTTTTTCAGCCTGAAGCCGCTGCACATCCTGATGCAGTTGAGAAACTAGCTCCTGTTGAAGCTGGCGCAAATCTTGCGTCACCGTATTCAGGATGTCCTGTGCTGCATTCGGATCAGCCGCTCCAGAATTTTCGGGTAGATTGTTCAGCCGCCCCATCAGTTGCAACCTCTAGCGTATTGACCAAAAACCGCTTTGGGTAAATCTTACAAACCCTGCCATTACTTTGCTCAGCTATTTTGCCATTTTGCTGAAGCCTTTTGTGTCAATTCTCTTCAAAGCTGCATTTTTAATGTAACTCCGTACATCAAGGCACAATCGAAAATGCAGCATGATGGAACAAATCTTGTCTGTAGTCGTATTTATAGCGCTATGCACCCACTTTAGGACACGCTTTTGTGACAACTCCTAAAGGATTCTAGCCGATTTAGTTCCTTATACCTGGAGGTTTAATAAATTGACTCCCCAAGATCATTTTCAGCAGCTAGAGGCAGTTATGCAGCGCCATGCAGCGGCGCTGGAGGCAGACGTGCGATCGCTCCAGTCCATCGATCATACGGCTGACTGGCCAGCAGCCCTAAAGCAGGCTTATAACTGGCACTTTGCTCAATGCTTTGTCCGCCAAAAAATCTTTCGCAACTGGGCTGCCGATGCCGCAGCCTGGAGACTGTTGCCAGAACGCACCTACCCTAATCGGGGCAACTGTCAGGCTGAGCTTGAAGATCTGGATGCGTAGTTTGGATTAGAACTTACACACATTTCCTGTGGAACCAGGGGCAGGTAGTCCCATCATCAGCTTCGAGAAAGTTAGTCGCAGTTGGCATCACATTCTCCGATTCAGGCTATCTAGAATAGCTGAAACCATAATTAATGTGTCACGGAAAGGGCGATCGCCCCTAAATATCCTCCACAACGGTATTTTAAGAAAAGCTGTGTTTAATCAACCGCATTTAAGATGACGCTAACTGATTCCCCCCAACGCAAAGCGAAGGCATTAAAGCCGAGTAGCATTCGTCCTGCTAAAGAACTGTGTAGCGAATGTGGGCTGTGTGACACCTATTACATTCAGTACGTGAAAGAAGCCTGTGCTTTTCTAAATCAGCAGATTGGCGAACTGGAGGAGCAGACACATGGGCGATCGCGCAATCTCGATAATCCTGACGACTGGTATTTTGGGGTGAGTCAGGGCATGATGGCGGCGCGAAAAACCGAGCCGATTGAAGGCGCACAGTGGACGGGAATCGTGAGCGCGATCGCGATTCAAATGTTGAACCGGGGCATGGTCGAAGGCGTAGTGTGTGTGCAAAACACAAAGGAAGATCGCTTTCAACCAATGCCCGTGATTGCCCGCACGCCCGAAGAAATTTTGGCGGCACGGGTAAATAAGCCAACCCTATCGCCCAATCTATCGGTGCTGGAGCAGATTGAGCAGTCTGGAATGAAGCGGCTGCTGGTGATTGGTGTAGGCTGTCAGATTCAGGCGCTCCGGGCGGTTGAGCAAGAGTTAGGGTTGGAAAAGCTGTACGTGTTGGGTACGCCCTGCGTCGATAATGTCACTCGCGCCGGCTTGCAGAAATTCCTGGAAACGACCAGTCGATCGCCCGAAACCGTTGTGCATTACGAGTTCATGCAAGATTTTCGGGTGCATTTCAAGCATGAAGACGGCTCGGTGGAAACGGTGCCCTTCTTTGGACTGAAAACCAATCAGCTTAAGGATGTGTTTGCCCCTTCTTGCATGAGTTGCTTTGATTACGTCAATTCGCTGGCCGATCTGGTCGTCGGCTACATGGGTGCGCCCTTTGGCTGGCAGTGGATCGTCGTGCGAAACGATCGCGGTCAAACGATGCTGGATCTAGTGTGGGATCAGTTGGAGACACAGCCCGTGATCAGTGAGGGCGATCGCCACAATGCCGTTCAACAAAGCATTCCTGCCTATGACAAAGGCGTTACTCTGCCGATGTGGGCGGCTAAACTGATGGGCGTTGTGATCGAGAAGGTTGGCCCAAAAGGCTTGGAATATGCCCGCTTCTCCATTGACTCTCACTTCACCCGCAATTATCTATACGTTAAGCGCAATCATCCAGAGAAGCTAGAAGCGCACGTCCCCGATTACGCTAAGCGGATTGTGGGACAGTATGAGCTACCCAATTCATAAATTCGTAGGGTGAATTTACACTCGTTGCCAAGCTCCAGCTTGGCAATGCAAGGCAGGAAGCTCCAGCTTCCCGTTCTCAATCTCTGCGTCCCTACTTGCCCAGGCAGTGTGGAAACCAGAGCTTCCAGTGCGCCATTACCCAGCCAGAGCTTGGTAACGAGATGATTCCTTAAAACATTAGTATTCCTTAAAACATAGGTTGCTGATTTATTTCGACTAGGATGTTATCAAATCACTCCCTCAGAAATACGCGACCTATATGACAAAATCCGTTCCTCAAACAGGAACTTTAAAAATTTCAGCCCTAGACCCCACAAGGATTCCGGTTTTAGACCCTACTGAAGTCGAATTTCTCTCAATAAACTCTTTATTTTTAAAATCTATTTATACAGTTAAGCCTCAACCTCAAAGATCAAGAGCTGAAGCTACTAGCCTAAATTTATTTTCTCCCTTATCTGAGGTTTTTGAGTCAGGAGCAATCACTCCTTCTTCAGAAGCTTCCGATCCCGCTCAAACATCTCCATTAGTAAAAGCTGGGATTTATTATGAAGTCAAAAAACTCGCTGCCAACGTTGATTCTTTAACAGGGTTAGAGAAGGAGGAAGAAATTATTGGCATTGATCATAATACCTCTGTAGCTCGGGCCGGTACGGTTCCCACCTATGATCTTATTTATGCAAATGACACGTTTCGCTTCAAACTTAAAGACAATGCTATTGAAGACGGGGATATTGTATCCGTTTCGCTAAATGGTACAACAATTGTAAGAAACCATACCCTAACAAAACAGGGAACAAACTTTCAGGCACGATTGAGAGCTGGGGTCAATATCTTTGAGATTAAGGCAGAAACTGAAGGCGCTTTTGGAGTTCACACGTTAGGCTTTGAGACTCTAGACTCACGAAAAGCTGTCTACGATAGGAGAACTCCTGCACAAAAAGATGGAGCTAATCTTCGGCCAGGAGAAGTTATAAGGTTTTCATTGGGCTTACCTTATATCGAAATCGATGGCAGTCGATTCCCTTATGCAGCCCGTCATGTTCGGGATGTGTTAAGAAGAAGGCAAATTTTTACAATTGACCGATCTGGAGCAGAGAGGCGCAGAGCTTTGAGTAGAAGAAACTATTTACGAGTTCAAAACGGCACACCAAACCCAAATACTCGCTTATATCAGTATGATGAAGCACCTCCAGCAGTTTTTCTTGAGAATGCAGGACGAGGACACGTTCGAGTTATTCCACAGAGAGATAATGGAGGAGCAGGATCGTCTTTAGGGCAGCAGCTAAATAATTATGGCTCTGATGCTAAACGGTTGGATAATGGATGGAAAGTACAGTTTTGGGCGACTCCTCCAAGTGTTAGCACGCCATCAATTGTTCCAGACGTTCCAATTCTTTGGCCTTGAAACAGGAGCTAGTTGTATTTGTGAGCAATTTATCTGCAAGCAATCTATTTGTGGCTTCTGTCATGAGTTCAAGCTTAAGTGGAAAGATAACCTTATCTGTCCCTCATTTTCCTGGACATCGAGCTCCAAGTGATCGTTGGGAGGATGTACACTATAATCAGGGATTCCTTTGGGTGCCTGGCTGCATCATTTTTGATGGGTTGACTTTAAGTCGAACATACTGGGTAGAAGTGAGATGTGCAGAGAGATTCGATCCGGCACCTGAGTCATTGCGGATTATTTCTGTCCCTTTTACTATTGATGATTTCGCAGTTCAGGTAATGGACGATCTAGGCGGTGGTGTCACTATTCACGGATTCACTAATGGAAACTATCAGTTAGTTTACGAAGGTCGAGAACTAACTGACCAGGAACTAGCCGTAATGCCCCAGAATGAGCTGTTGGAGCCTTTTATCGTTGACGATATTGTTCGTGAGTATCCAGAGCTAATGCGTCTAACTTTCATTCCAGTCGAAGAACTATCCGACGCACAAATCTTGAAGTCCGATGAAGGGCTAAGCCCACCTGCTGAACTGGTTCTCAATCGACTAGATGACTTTCCTGAATTATAAGTATCCTAAGATTTCTTGAGGCAGAGAGCGAATGATTTTCACCCCTCTAAATGGTAGCAGGCAAAAGATTTCAGTATGCCTACTTGCTCAAGCAATTTGAAAGCCAGAGCTTCCAGTGCGCCGTTACCAAGCTCTGGCTGGGTAACGAGATGAACGGGTTAAAAACCAGCCTCAACGAGCATCTCAGTCAGTTTTAACTGACTTTAGCTTTCAGCCCGAACTTTAGTTCAGGGCTTAGAAGGCGTTTGAAAAGTAGCGAATGCCCTCTGTAAGGGCGTAGTCTTTGACAGGTAAACTCTGAAGATTCAGCTTCGTTGTGTAAGAATTGCGTGCTGTAGTCGGATTTCAGCTAATCGTTCAGCTTGATTGCTTCGTGCCCCAATCGTAAATTCACCAACCAGCGCATAGTAAACCATTCGGGCGCGTACCATTGCCTCAAACGGCGCAAAGCCAACTTGTAGAAATAAGTCTTTTGTATAGTTCAAACGGCGTTGATCAACTTCGGCAAGAACAGCAGTAACTCTGGAATCGTTTGTAGCCCAAGCCCGAATCGCGTTTTCTGCTCGACCATCATCCTGAACCGCTAATTCAAATAGGTGGAGCAGTTTTGTTGCTGCATCGCTTCCTATTGCTTCAACTCGTTCAATGACGCTGTTAGTCTGGCGCTTGACCCATTCTTGCAGAAGTGCTTCCAACAAGTCTTCTCTATTTTTGAAGTGCCAGTAAAAACTTCCTTTAGTTACCCCCAAGAGTTTGGCAAGTGGCTCGACTCGAACTGTTTCAACTCCTGTTTCTGCCAAAGTTTTGAGTCCCTGGTCGATCCAATTTTGCCGAGTCAAATTTGAGGGTTCGGATTTCTTCTCCATACGGTAGCGTATTGACGTTTTTGTGAGACGACTTTAATCTGTATCCATACGGTAGCGTATGGAAGGAAATTTATGACTACTTCAGTCGAACAAAACAAAGCGATCGCTTTACACTTTGCTCAGGATGGGTGGGGCACAAATCCCAATTGGCAAACAACC
>JAAUTN010000561.1 GCA_012031415.1 Leptolyngbyaceae cyanobacterium SM1_4_3
CGAAGGCGATCAAACTGATCCTGGGGATTTGATGATGTCACCCTGTTTCAGTACGATGCGCCAGTGGTTGGCTTTGATTTCACCTATCGGCAATTCTTCCCGATTTTGGGACCGCTGGGTGCGGAGTTGACGGGGAATGTGGGTGCACGGATCGATGTTGGGTTTGGCTATGACACGAAGGGATTAGTCGAATTCCTCGACAACGGCTATGACCCAGTTGATCTGGTCAAAGGGTTCTACATCCGCGATCAAAAGAACGGTGTGGATATTCCGGAGGCAACCTTGAGTGCGTCGATCAAGGGGGGAGTCAGCCTCGACATTGCTGTTGCCTCTGCCGGAGCGGGGGGCGGCATTTACGCGGATCTATTCCTCAATCTGCATGACTACCCAGAGTTGGATGGCACATTTGATGGCAAGATTCGCTTCCAGGAAATCGCCGACCACGTTAATCCCTTTGATCCGAAAACCTATCTGTGTCTGTTCGATTTCAGCGGTCAACTCAGCGCTGGGCTGTATGCCTACTTCCAAGTCGGGTGGCCCCCTTCGGCTACCGCAAGGATTGGGAAAGTCCCCGTCAAGTACTGGCTTCCTTTACGATCGAAGCCGATTGCAATGCCAACACCCGCCCTGTGCTTGCCGAAGAGATCGGCGGCAGTTGGCAACTGAAAATCGGACCCAATGCTGATGATTGGAAGCAGTTTTAGGAGCGATCTTGACGCCGCATCCTTGATTAACGAAGCCTTCGTGGTGCGACAAATCGATGGCGGCATCCGCGTGGCAGCCTTTGGGTTCACCCAGGAATACTTGGGCAATGCCCCACAATTCAGGCAAATGGCGGCGATGGCAACGACTTCATCGATCTGAAAAATGCTGGCACGTTAAACGGAGTGCTGGATGGGGCACTGGTGACGATCGACTATTTGGTACGGCGAACGACGATATCCTGCGCGGCAACGATGGGGTCGATCAGCTTTATGGTGGGGCTGGCATGGATACGCTGGAAGGTGGCAACCAGAACGATTTACTGGTTGTGGTGAGGGAGCCGATCGATTGGATGGCGGAGACGGGTTTGACACCGCCAGCTACGACGACTCCACCAGCGGTCTCACCATTGATCTAGCCAACATGGCGGCTTCGACTGGAGCGGCACAGGGAGATACCCTAAGCAACATCGAGCAAGTCGAAGGCTCACCCAATGACGACACTATCTATGGCACTAGTGGCAACGACGTCATCGGCGGTGGGTTAGAGCGCACCAATGTTGCCAACAACGGCAACGATCAGTTGTTTGGTCGCGAGGGCAGTGATTATCTGATTGGCGGGGAAGGGGGCGATCGCCTCGATGGTGGCACGGGCAGCGACACGGCATCCTACATTAGTGCTGCGGCTGGGTTGACTGTAAATCTGCAAACCCCCAATCAAAACACAGGCGATGCGGCTGGGGACTTGTATATCTCGATCGAGAACCTCGTGGGTTCTGCCTACAATGACATCCTCATCGGCGATGCAGGGGATAACGTCATCGGTGGCGCTACGGGCAGCAACCAGATCAACGGGGGCGCAGGCAGCGACACGGTTTCCTACTACAGCTACTACAGCTATAACTTTGTCACCAATGCGATCGGCACAGTTGGGGTAATGGTGAATTTGACAACGGGCATTGCCACCGCAGGCAGCGATGCCGACGATCCTAATCAACTGAATCGGATCGATGACACCCTAGCGAATATTGAGAACGTCGAGGGTTCCAACTTCATCGACACCCTGATAGGCAACGATCAAGACAACGTGTTGGCAGGACTCGACAAGGGCGATCTGATCAACGGCGGTGGTGGCAACGATACGGTATCCTACCGCTACTCCGAAGCCGCTGTAACCGTGAACCTCGCCACCGGAGAAACCACTGGAGGACACGCCACGGGGGACACGCTGATTAGTATCGAGAATTTGGAGGGGTCGGGGAATAGCGATCGCCTCACGGGCAACATCGGCAACAACGTCCTCACCGGAGGCGCAGGAGCCGACGAACTGGATGGGGGAGCGGGAACGGATATGGCATCCTATCGCCGATCGAGCGTCGGCGTTACCGTCAATCTAAGTTTGATCACCCAGGTCTCCGCAGGCGATGCCAATGGCGATGTCCTCAAGAATATTGAAAACCTGGAAGGTTCACTGCTGGACGACACGCTAACTGGTAACAGTGCCAACAACTTGTTCGTTGGGCTAGAAGGGAACGATACCCTCAACGGCAATGGCGGAGCCGATACCCTCTTAGGCAATGGCGGACTGGACACGCTGAATGGTGGTGGGGACAACGATCTGCTAGATGGGGGAGCCGATAACGATGCCTTAAATGGTGAGGCAGGCGATGACTTCCTGGTTGGTGGGGCAGGGGCGGATGCCCTCAATGGCGGAGGGGGATTAGATACGGCATCCTACTTTGCCTCCACTATGGGAGTAACGGTGAGTTTGGCAACGGGCACGGGTGCAGGCGGAGAGGCAGAGGGCGATACTCTGGCGCTGGGCACGATCGAAAACCTGGAAGGTTCCCGACGCGATGACAAACTCGTAGGCAATCGCGGCAATAATCGACTAAGTGGTGAGCAGGCAAGGATTTACTGGATGGCAGCATCGGAGCCGATTGGCTCAACGGTGGGGCAGGGGCAGATCAATTGCTAGGGGGCAATGGGGTTGATACAGCGTCCTACATTACCTCACGGCGCCGGGTCGAGCTTAGCTTGAGCACTGGCGAATTCAAATCGGGCGATGCCCAAGGCGATACCCTAGTCTCGATCGAGAACCTGGAAGGGTCGCGCCTGTCCGATCGACTGGTGGGCGATCGCGGGCGCAACGTCCTCTCTGGACTGGAGGGCAACGACTACCTACGGGGACTCAATGGCAACGATGTTTTAGACGGTGGAGCAGGCAAGGATCTCCTAGTTGGCGACAGCGGTAACGGATGTATTGGTCGGTGGCTTGGGAGATGATACCCTCGTTGGTGGGGCGGGGGCGGATCAGTTCTCCTTCCAACCGGGCGATCGTTTGACGCCGGAGCAGGAGTCGATCGGATTGTAGACTTCCAACGCCAAGACAAAATTGTGCTGAGCAAAACCACTTTTACAGCCCTGACCAGTTCTAACGGCAAAGGGTTCAGCCTTGGCAGTCGAATTTGCCATTGTGGAACTCATTGGTGCATTTCTTCAGCTTTTCGGTGACCAGCTTTACAATACGCTTTTGCTGCGCCCGAGTCCAGATACCCGCTGTTTCAAGGGGAACAACCCATTGGCCGTTTTTGGTACCGAACTGCATCGACACCACGCTCGGCTGATTACCATTGTGGAAATCTTTGTGCTGCTGAATAACGTCAGTCGAGGCGGTGCCATCAGCTATCATTTTGTCGATCACTGTGGTAAAGGGATAGAGTCGAGTCGTTTCAAGGTCGGTAGCAACGCGGCCCTTGAGGTCCTTGAAGAGCGCGCCCGAGGACTCCGAGTAGAACGGCAGGTGGGTGACGCCGATCTCCTCGAGGAAGGCCCGGGCGCGGTCGCTGGCGGTGTCGATGGTAACCGCACGACGGCGAAACCGTCACCGCCCATCGCCGCCTCCAGCCGGTCGCGCCCAAGTTTTTTGCACATGCGGGGTTAACGATAAGCATTCGCGGCGCTATTGTATAGGTATGGAGGTTCGCTCTGGGGGTTACATGCTCCTGGCAAAACAGGCGG
>JAAUTN010000562.1 GCA_012031415.1 Leptolyngbyaceae cyanobacterium SM1_4_3
AGAGGCGTTGGTGCGATCGCACGTGATCGAAAACTTGGGAATCGCAGGACGAACCGGAGCATCTAAGAACCATTCGCGATCGCATCCTCCGGGATCAACGCCGTGCCAGTCGGCTGCTGGGTCTGCATCAGCAGATTTTGCAGCAGGGCGAACTGGATGCAGACGACAGCCCCGACCAGCTAGAGCTACGCCTAACCGGGATGGCCTATGAACACCAGGGCAAGCTCAAGGTCTATAACCAGATTTACACCACTGTGTTTGACCTGGGCTGGACGGAAAAGGAACTGGGGCATCTGCGACCCTATGGAGAGGCGATCGCCGCTTGGCTCGCCAGCAACCAGCAGGACGAGTCGCGCCTGCTGCGCGGACAGGCGCTCGTCGATGCTCAGCGCTGGGCCGCCGACAAAACCTCAGTCAGCAAGACTTCCTCTTCCTCACTGCCAGCCGCGAACGGGATATGCGGGAGGTGGAGGGGGCGCTAGCGGCAGAACGGCAGGCCAACCAGATTCTCAAAGAGGCAGAGCAGCGGGCAAAGCGGACGATTCGACGGGGGGTGATTGGGCTGGCGGGTATTTCGGCAGTGGCACTGGTGATCGTCGTTTGGGCAGGAGTGTCACTGCGAAACGCCAGCGCCACTGCCGAAGCCGCACGGCTTGAGAGTAGAGAGGCAAAACAGCAGCAGGAGATAGCCGAAGCCACCGCTGAAGCCGCCAATGAACAAGTAAAGTCTGCTGGGGCAGAAAGCACCGAAGCAAGACGCAACACCAGCCAAGCCAACCAACAAACGAGGTTAGCTGAGACAGCCGCTCAGGAAGCCAGAGCCGAGCAAACCGCCGCCCAAGCTGCCGCTGCCAGCGCCAGACAGCAGCAAGAAGCCGCCCAGACCGCTGAAGCCGCCGCCAGAGCTGAACAGCGGCAAGCTACAGAGCAAGCCGCCGCCGCCGAGCGAGAACGAGAACAAGCCCTGATTGCCATAGAGCAAGCGCAGACCGCAGGCAGGCTAGAGCGACGCGGCACCGCTTTACTGCGATATCAGCCCGTCCGGTTTGTTGAAATCGAGACGTTGCTGCAAGCAATGGAACTGGGGCAAGAGTTAAAGAACTTGATGCAGGCTAGCCCTAACCCCGTAGCAACTAATACGCTGTTGTTGGAAGATTACCCTGCCATTAGCCCCCTGTTGGCACTCAGAACCGCTGTCAATAGCGTTTTGGAGTGGAGCTTCCAGGGAGCGTTCCGGGGCTTTAGCGACGACGGACAACGCCTGGTGAGTTACTCCAATGCAGACAACACCTCTCGCCTGTATGACCTGTCGGGCACTGAGCTAGGCAGCTTCCAGGGAGCGTTCCGGGGCTTTAGCGACGACGGACAACGCCTGGTGACTTCTTTGCAAGATGAAGATATCAGTAAGGTCTACGACCTGTCGGGCAATCTTTTGGCAGAATTTACAGGCTCTACGTTTGATTCCAACCCCAATAGACGCTTACTCCGCTCTTCACTTGGCTTCAGCCCTGATGGGCAGCGGCTAATGACAGTTTCTGGCGATGGCTACATTCGCCTCTGGCCCATCGATAACGGTCTGGATGATTTGCTGGCGCAGGGGTGTGAGCGGCTGGAGGGATATTTTAGGGCAAATCCAGAGGAGCGATTGGAGGGGTGCCCGGAGGGATGAGGGATGAGGACGGAGGGCGGAATCTTTAGCTTCGGTCTTGCCATGTTTTAGGGTCACGCTTGCTGTGAAAAACTGCCAGTACTACAACTCGGTTAGGCTCCACTTTGTACAGGATTAAGTACGGAAACTTGCGGACAACTGCTCGTCGAACATTCTCAAAGACGACTTCATACGCTTCTGGTAATAGCTGAATTGGCAAACTCATATATCTGCCTTTGCTCTGGAGAGAGCTTGAGCCTTAATTTCTTGCCAGGAAACAACCGCTTGGGGATTGCTTTCGTGATCTGCAAGACGGCGTGATAGCTCTAGCTGTTGTGCTTCGGTTAGCTCTAGCTGCTCTGGCTCTGCACTGATGCTGTCCCAGATTGCTTGAACGAGACGAATGCGATCGCCAACGCTTAACGATTTCGCCTGTGCCAGAGTTGTAGATAGATCCATCCGTGATCCCTCTCAATGGAAGCCGTCAGTAACTTGTATTCTAATCGCCTAACCTCTTCATCGTGCTAACCTAGTAAGCCATGAAAACAACCACCGTTCACTTACCCGACGAGGCAACTTTAGCCCTAGAGCAGCTTGCGCTTCAGACTGGGCGCTCTCAGGCTGAATTGATTCAAGAGGCGATCGCCGATTATCTATCTCGTAAACGTCAATCGCTACCTTCCTCAATTGGCATGGGAGCCAGCGGTAGATCCGACCTATCAGAGAGAGATGAAGAACTGCTGTGGCAAGACGCTTAGAAATATTGGCTGATACCAGTGGTATTATTGCCCTGCTGGATAGGGACGATCGTCATCACAAAGCAGCAGTCAAGGCTATCGAGGCACAAACAATCTTGATTCCTGCAACCATTTTGCCCGAAGTGGACTACTTGAGCAGTAAGTATTTGGGCGAACAAGTTGCGAGTGCCTTTCTCAAGGATTTAGTGGAAGGTCGGTTTACCTACCAATTTGTTGAGCTAGAAGATCTCGATTCGGCACTTAAGATCATGGCTCGCTATCAAGGTGTTCCACTAGGATTAGTTGATGCCAGCTTAGTCGCTTTAGCTGAGCGCTACCAAATTTCAAAGATTCTAACGCTAGATCGAAGGCACTTCAGCCTAATCAAGCCCGAAAGAATTGATTATTTAGAACTGCTCCCATAACGTTTACAGGTTCCAGGGCGGGAGAAGAATTGATTTAAGCAGCGATCGCCCACCACTTCACCGTGCTAACCTGTAAGCCATGAAAACAACCACGTTCACTTACCCGACGAGGCAAATTCGGCGTTAGAGCAGCTTGCGCTTCGGACGGGGCGCTCTCAGGCTGAATTGATTCAAGAGGCGATCGCTACTCTCCTCGGTTCCTCCGTTCCTGCTTAATCCTTTGAACCCGTGCCAGAGCTTCAGCAAAGTGAGCCGCATCCTGAAGATCTTCAGGCTTGCCGTGAGCTACAACAGGTTCAGATGCTAGCCGATCCATATAAGCGTGAAAAGCAGCTTCATCATCTCGATGGTCGAGCAGATAGGCTCTCAGTTCTTCCCGACTCATCTCATCAAAATTAGATTGAGTCATGCGTAATTCCATTCGCCACTGCGATCGATGAGGATTTCGGTTTCTTCACCCGCCAGTACAAAGATTTGACCAGTACGCTGATCTAAGCGAACAATGAAAATAGGTAGGTAAAGGTTGGTTAACCTTTGACACAATTCAAAACACTTTAGAACTTGCTCTTGCGTAGGCAGAGTTAATCCCTCCCTAGTTCTCCTACTTTACTCTTACTGCACTCTTGCTGTCATTTTCAACAGGGCACAGGAGTTCCAGGAAACAACCGCTTGAGGATTGCTTTCGTGATCTGCAAGACGGCGTGATAGCTCTAGCTGTTGGGCTTCGGTTAGCTCAAGCTGTTCTGGCTCTGCACTGATGCTGTCCCAGATGGCTTGAACGAGACGAATGCGATCGCCAACGCTTAACGATTTCGCCTGTGCCAGAGTTGTAGATAGATCCATCCGTGATCCCTCTCAATGGAAGCCGTCAGTAACTTGTATTCTAATCGCCTAACCTC
>JAAUTN010000563.1 GCA_012031415.1 Leptolyngbyaceae cyanobacterium SM1_4_3
CGAGCCGAGGACTAGGCAAAAACACCGCTTTGGCGTTTGCCAAGAAAGAAGTTGATGTCATTTTGACGTATCACAGCAGCGAAGCGGAAGCTAACAGCGTTGTTTCTGCAATTGAAGAAATTGGCGGGGCGATCGCATCGTTGCTATCCGAAGACAATCGCTGGGTAAATGCCCAGAGAATTGAAGTCTCTGGTGGTCAATCTATTTAATTTCAATCCACCTCAACAGTCAGGAGAACCATCATGTTGAATGTAGAAAACAAAGTCGTTGCTATCACCGGAGCCAGTAGCGGTATTGGTGAAGCCACCGCAAAGCTGCTTGCCCAAAATGGTGCAAAAGTCGTTTTGGGAGCACGGCGGACAGACAAGCTAGAGAAGCTAGTCGAGGAGATTCACGCATCCGGTGGTACAGCAGAATTCAAAGCGGTTGATGTCACCGATCGCGAAGATGTGAAAGCATTTGTTGAGTTTGCCAAAGACAAATTTGGTCGCGTCGATGTCATTTTTAACAATGCAGGCGTGATGCCCCTATCTCTGATGAATGCCCTGAAAGTCGAGGAATGGGACAACATGATTAATGTGAATATCCGGGGCGTATTGAATGGGATCGCGGCGGGGCTACCGATTATGGAAGCGCAAGGTGGCGGGCAAATCATCAATACTGCGTCCATTGGTGCCCATGTAGTAGTACCTACTGCGGCAGTTTACTGCGCAACCAAGTATGCAGTTTGGGCAATTTCCGAAGGACTGCGGCAGGAATCCCAACATATTCGCGTCACTACCATATCTCCGGGTGTCGTTGACACTGAGCTTGGCGCTGATACCACCGATGAGTCATCCAAAGGCTTGTTAAAAGAATTTCGCAAAACTGCACTCACCCCAGAGGCGATCGCCAGAGCTGTCTTATATGCTGTATCCCAACCCGATGATGTGGATGTCAATGAAATGATTGTTCGCCCTACAGCCAGTGCCTTCTAGCCTTGAAACGTTACCATTACTTGGGTTTAAGGTATTAGAGCCGATTGATGGCTATTGCCCCCAGTCGCAAGTAAGTTTTGTGACGGGGATTTAGACCCGAATGGCACGAAGAAATGGCTGCTATGCTGACGGCAGATGGCAGAAGGGGATTTTGCCAAAAATTTTGTCTAGCTTTGTCGGCTTTTAGTACTGAGTAGCTTTTTAGGCACCTCGAGAAAGCAACGAAAACGCTGATTAAAAGGTTTGAAAATTGTCAACTATCAAAAAGCTGAAAGTCTTTCCCCTTCAGCATAAGTGCCTCCTGCCCTCTGCCTTTTTTCGTGCCATTCGTCCTAAGTTCAATACTGTCGGCAAAGCTACCTCTTGGGATAGATGTCACTTAGTGTCAAATTGGCATTTAATGACAAGTATTGAAAGTAAAGACGGCTATGAGGAGTGATGGTGACAGTGACACGATGAACGATCGCAAATCAGGGGGGATGAGTGAGCGGCGGCAACAGAGGATGCGTCTGGAGATTTCGCGGGCGGCGGCGCGTTTGTTCTGGGAACACGGTGTCGCTGCCACGAGCGGTGAGCAAATCGCAAATGCAGTAGGCATTTCGGTACGTACCCTCTGGCGGTACTTCCGCAACAAGGAGAGCTGTGCTGAACCTGTCTTGGCGCGGGATGTTGAGGAGTGTGTAGCGGTGTTGCGCCGTTGGCCTCGGGAGGTTTCCCTCGAAGATCACCTCGTCGAGTGGGCAACGAATCGCCCCAAGAATCCCGATCAGCAGTCTTACGACGATGCCGTGATCAAGATGACCGTGCTAGCTGAAAAAGAGCCGGATATCCGTGTGGCTTGGCTAATGACTCACGATCGAATAGAGCGCGAGATGGCTGAGATCATTGCGGATCGCCTGCACCGCCCATCTGAGGATATCGAGGTGCGGCTGCACGCTGCTACTGCCACCGCAGCCTTGCGCGTCATTAGTGAAGATGTCAGTGCCGCCCTTATGGCGGGAGCTGATCTCGCCTCTATCGGCAACTCGATCAAGCACATGGCTGATGCCGTGCGCGTAGCCACTGGTGGAGCCGTCGGCGACCCCGTCGATCCCTGAAAACAATAGCAAAAACAACGAGAAACCTGATTCAAGCACTACATCTACGCACAAATAAAGGAGACAAAGATGAAGATCGAAGCAACCAAAGGAAAGCAAGGAATCGGAACGGAAGTGAAAAACGCAACTTACGTGGAGGCTGCCCGGTGGGGTAAGTATCGTGGGTGGCGGTATGTTCTGGGGCTGGTAGTCATCCTCTTTGCGTGGCTGGTGGTCGGGTCTGGTGCCAGCGTACTCGTCACGTTCGCGCTCAGCGGTCAGCCGAATTTCTCCGTGCTTGATCCCTTCGGGAAGTTCCTGTCTATTATGGCAAGTTTCCTGTGCTTTCTCGCGGGGGTTCTGATCGCTGTTACCCTTATCCACCGCCGTCACCCCCTGACGCTCGTTACGGCGCAGGAGAAGATAAGCTGGCATCGCGTTGGACAGGGATTTGTGGCGTGGTCGATTCCATTGTGTCTGATCGGTGTGCTGGGACAATACCTTTTTTACCCCAACACCTTTTCCTTCAACTCCGACCTCGCGACATTTGCGCTCTTCGCGCCACTGGTAGTGTTCTTCACCGCGATCCAAACCACTACCGAGGAGCTTTTCTTTCGCGGGTATATCGTGCAGGGCGCGAGCATTATTTGGACGAACCGCATCTTTCTGGCGCTTGTATCGGCTGTGATGTTCATGCTGGTGCATCTCGCTAACCCGGAGGCGCTCGCGGGCGGCTGGCTCACGGTGTTCCTCAACTACTTCCTCGTTCCGGGTTTGTTGTGGACTGTGGTTTCGTTGATTGACGGAACGACTGAACTCGCGATCGGCGTACACTTCGCCAACAACATCATCGGCTTCCTTGCGATCGACGCACCTGGAACCGCCGTGACCGTGCCGGCTCTGTTCAGAGTCAGCGAGTTTCACGCGACTTACGTGGCGCTGTCGGTGCTGGTAATAATCCCCATATTCCTAGCGATCGCCTACAAGGTGTTCAAGCGTCAGACTCCAACCCGTTTCCCAGAGCCACCGCACGATCGCGGGTGATCTCGTCAGTTTGTAAAACCATCAGCAAATGGATCAAAGGAGTTGATCATCATGTCTAAAGTACCTTCTAACTACCCGCAGCAGCCAGGGAATTCCTTGGAGCGGTCTGCCCCTAACAAGCCCTCCCGTCCGGGCTGGCTCGAAATCATTGTCGGTCTTGTTGTCTATTTGATCGTTGGGTTCGTCGGTGTCTCGCAGTTCAAGCGGCTTGGTCTTGACCCCGCAGTCCACGGACTGATTTTGAGTTCGTGGACGGGTGTCGCCACGCTAATTGCGTTCGCGGTGGCGGCGCGACTGCGGATTCGTTCCCTGAGCGCCTTCGGTGTGCGCCGCACCTCTGTTCGCTGGCTCCTGATCGGGGTTGGAGTCGGAGTGGTTGCCTTCGTAATCAAGACTCTGGCGATCCTGGCATGGATCAAGGTCACCGGGGATACGAACAATGTCCAGGATGTTTATGTAGATGGTGTTCGCGATAGTCCACTGTTTCTAGTTTTAAGCCTGGTGTTCCTCACCGTCTTCTCACCCTTCGGCGAAGAACTGCTTTACCGTGGCATCGTCACTAACGGGCTACTGCGCTACGGTTCGTTCGTTAGTGTCGTCGGCAGCACCG
>JAAUTN010000564.1 GCA_012031415.1 Leptolyngbyaceae cyanobacterium SM1_4_3
AACTGGTGGGGTGGGTGTCTCACCCGCCCGGACGGGCAAGATGCCCATCCCACAGCAAATGGTTTATTTAATTTTATTTCTTGGGAAAAGTTCTTAATATCAAAAACAGACTTTAAAAACTTTGAACACAATGACAGACTGGTGGCAAATCTTCCCCCAGGGGCGGCAAACGCTGACCCTTGAAGATGCTGAGGGTGAGCAGGTGCGATCGCCTACGGGGAAGCCGGAACTGGACAACCGCTGTTTTTGCTGCACGGCATCGGCAGTTGGAGCTATAGCTGGCGACACAACATCGAGCCTTTGTCGCAGCACTTTCGAGTCATTTGCCCCGATGCAAAAGGACACGGTTTTTCACCCGCATCGTTTGCACCCGAAACCGTCGGACATCAAATCGTCGAACTGACCCGCATCATTCAGTCCCTCACCGATCGCCCTGCTGTTTTGGTAGGAGAATCTCTGGGTGCATTAACGGCTCTGGCAGTGGCGCAGGCTCACCCAGAACTCGTCGAACGACTGGTGCTGATCAACGTGCCAATTTTTCCGCGACAGTTGCCCAGTTTGGGGATGCGATCGCTGGCTGATATCCCGCTCGATCTGGTGCGATGGTTTGACCAGACCCGGCTCATCCGTTCCTTTGCACCGCTCGTCCGTTCCGTCACCTGGCTGATGCGGCAGGAAGTGGTTGCTGACCCTAATTCTATTACCGACGAAGAAATCTACTGGCTCACTTACCCGTATATCGAGTTTCCGGGCGCGATTACTCAATTTGCAACGGATTTACGTCAGGCGGCACGAGAAATCCGCAATTTACAGATGGGGCAACCCAGTATCATTTACACGATTCAGCAAGATTTGCCGAAAGTGGTCTGCCCGACGCTGATTTTGTGGGGAGATTGCGATCGCTGGTTTCCCATAGAAGACGGCGAAAAGCTGCACGCCCACCTGCCAAACTCGCAGCTTCAAATCATCCCCAACTGCGGACACAATTCCTCTAACAGTGCTGCCTCGGTAAATCAGGCGATTTTATCTTTTGGGAAAACCCAGACAGTCGCTTTGTAGAAACGCGATCCTGTTGGAATTGTCTCTTGACAGGGGCGATCGCAAATTGGTATTAGATAGGCTGCATCAAAAATGCTTTGAATGTTTCAGCCAATGCCGCACCATGAGAACGAATTTTCCGCACACTCAGGATTTTTTTAATGAGCAAATTTATGCAGATCGGGTGACAAAGCGGAAGATTTGCGATCGCTTTGAGGCGTTGTCAAGTGAGCGCGATCGCTGGCAAAAAAAGGCAAGTTACTATTACGCTCAGCAATATCGCTACTACCAATTTTTAATTCCTGAAAGTTCCAAAGTTTTAGAATTAGGCTGTGGTTTAGGCGATCTATTAGCAGCGGTTAAACCCTCGCGTGGGGTAGGAGTTGACTTCAGCGAGAAGATGATTGAGCAAGCAAATCAGAGGCACATCCATCAACCCAATCTTGAATTTATTCACGCCGATTTAGATATCTTATCACTAGATGAAACCTTTGATGTCATCATCATCTGTGACACAATCGGGCATTTAGTAGATGTTGAAACGACCCTGAAAAGCCTGCGAAAATACTGTACTAATAAGACACGAATTATCATTTCTTACTATAACTTTTTGTGGGAGCCGATTTTACGACTAGCAGAAGTTCTTCATCTCAAAATGCCTCAGCTTCAGATGAACTGGCTTTCTTCAGATGATATTGCTAATCTGCTAAATTTGGCAGATTATGAAGTCATCAAGCGCGAAAATCGATTTCTGGTTCCTAAAAATATTCCAATTTTATCTGACCTATGCAACAGGTATCTAGCCACTCTTCCAATTATTAATAGTCTTTGTTTATCAACCTATCTCGTTGCCAAACCACATACGGTTTCTCCCCAGGCTGCTCCTTCCACAACGATTGTGATTCCCTGTCGTAATGAGAAGGGCAACATTGAGTCTGCCGTGCAGCGGCTACCGCAGTTTGGTGGGCATCAGGAAATCATTTTTGTGGATGGACATTCCACCGATGGAACGGTTGAGGAAATTAATCGAATAATCGCGACTTATCCTAATAAAACAATTCGGTTGCTGTTCCAGGAAGGCAAAGGCAAAGGAGATGCCGTTCGCAAAGGATTTATCGCTGCGACGAACGATATTTTGATGATTCTGGACGCAGACTTAACCGTACCCCCTGAAGATTTGCCCAAGTTTTATCAGGCAATTGCTTCCGGCAAAGGCGAATTTATCAACGGCTGTCGTCTGGTTTACCCAATGGAAAGTAACGCCATGCGTTTTCTCAATCTGCTAGGAAATCAGTTCTTTAGCTCTGTGTTTTCCTGGCTATTAAACCAACCTGTTAAAGATACCCTTTGCGGCACGAAGGTCATGTACCGGGAAGACTACCTGCGGTTAGCTGCAAATCGTCATTACTTTGGTGAATTTGATCCGTTTGGCGATTTTGATCTGCTTTTAGGTGCCTATAAACTTAACTTGAGAATCTTAGAGGTTCCAATTCGCTATCGTGAAAGAATTTATGGCACGACAAACATTCAAAGATTTAAGCACGGTTGGCTGCTGTTAAGGATGGTAGTTTTTGCATTTCGCAAGCTCAAGGCGTTGTAAAAAAAACCTTCACAGCTATGACAGAAGAGGTACTGCATCAGCATAAAATCATCTGGGAAAAGAAGCCGATTTTGCGATCGCTCTACACATCCTGGTACACAGAAATGGCGAGTCAGCTAACTCCTGGAAACACACTGGAGCTAGGCGGAGGCAGCGGTAATTTTAAGCAATTTGCCCCTAACGTCATCTCCACCGATGTGATGCCATTGCCCTGGCTAGATGCTGTTGCAGATGCTCAGAGCTTGCCGTTTGAAAATCAAAGTTTTGACAATATTGTTTTGTTTGATGTTCTACATCACATTGAGAATGTCAGCCTATTCTTTAACGAAGCACTGAGGGTTTTACGCCCTGGGGGGCGGGTGATTATGATGGAACCCTACATATCACCCGTGTCATGGCTTGTTTACCACTTTCTGCATCCAGAACCCGTTGACTTTAAGCAAGACCCCTTAGCCTGGGTTGAGCCTGCTCAAGACCGACAGCCGTTTGATGCAAATCAAGCTTTTGCTACTGTTTTATTTGAGCGAAGCTTTAAGGCATTTCAACAGAAATATCCCCAATTCATCAAGCGTTACCATCGGCGGATGTCGTTTTTTGCTATCCGCTGAGCGGTGGGTTTGATCGCGCTTCTCTACTCCCAATATCCCTGTTGCAACCTACCTTAAGAGTCGAAAATTCCTTATCTTTTATCAGCAATATCTTGGCGTTTCGGATACTGGTAGTTTTAGAAAAACACTAATACCAATTCTTTATGAAAGTTATACCGAACAAGGGGCTTAAGCCCCTTGTTCCACCAGGGTTCATTCTGTGCAAGCTCAAGTTGAATTGGTATAAGATGCAGCTTTTACAAAAGATTTTAATTCGGGTTTACAGTTCCGCTAGGCAATTAGGACTGCTGGAGAATCCCATTATTAAACGGGTTTTTCTATTCTTCTACTTCCTGTACAAGAGATATCTTGAAGATCCATTTTTCGCCTCACGAAGCAGCATCCCTACCTATTTAAGGGAGGACATATCTTAGATATTGGTGCGAATGTTGGCTATACCTCTATTGTTT
>JAAUTN010000565.1 GCA_012031415.1 Leptolyngbyaceae cyanobacterium SM1_4_3
GGCGTTGCTGATTTAGCTATGAAATTGAGAGGGAAGGCTCGCTCCGCGAGCCTTCCCTCTCAATTTCATAGCCGGATCAAGCAATGCCCTTTATCCTTCTAGCCTCAGGCAAGTTCTGGTTTGCGAGTCGTTCTGTCTCCTACCTTTTGGAACACTCCAAACTCAACCTGATCCTCATCTAATTCGGGGTCAATTCCGGCAAATACATCTCGGAACAAGGTGCGAGACCCATGCCAAATGTGGCCAAAGAACCAGAGCAATGCCCATGCCGTGTGAGCAAAGGCAAACCAGGTACGGGTGCTGGTGCGGAAGATGCCGTCTGAATTGAATGTTTCTGTGTCAAAGGCAAAGACTTCACCTAACTGTGTTTTTCGGGCAAATTGCTTTACCGAAATCGGATCTTTATAGGTTTGTCCATCCAGGTCGCCTCCATAAAAACTAACCGTTACACCCGTTTGCTCAAAACTATATTTGGAATCTGCGCGTCGAAAGGGAATATCTGCCCGAACAATGCCATCTCTATCCGTTAAAATAACAGGAAATGTTTCAAAGAAATTAGGCATTCGTCGAACTGTCAATTCTCGCCCTTCGCCATCTTGAAAGACAGCATGACCCTGCCAGCTTTGAGCAACTCCATCGCCTTTGGTCATGGGCCCAACACGGAACAGTCCTCCTTTAGCTGGACTGTTACCTACATAGTCATAAAACGCGAGCTTTTCTGGAATGGTTGACCAGGCTTCTGACAAACTCTTGCCATCAGATAGATTTGTCTGCACCCGCCGACTAATTTCCTGCTGGAAGTAGCCACCATCCCACTGATAGCGCGTTGGGCCAAACAGTTCTATCGGCGTTGTGGCACTGCCAAACCACATCGTTCCTGCGACCACAAAACCTGCAAAGAAGAAGGTTGCCAGCCCACTAGCCAGAACCGTTTCAATGTTGCCCATGCGTAGGGCGCGATAGAGGTTTTCTGACGGTCGAACGGTCATGTGAAAGAGTCCGCCAAGAATACCGACGATGCCAGCCGCAATGTGATGAGCTACTACACCACCTGGATTAAATGGGTCAAAACCTGTGGGCCCCCAGTCTGGTTTAATCGGTTGGACGTGCCCGGTTAATCCGTAAGGATCAGAAACCCACATACCGGGGCCGAATATCCCAGTCAGGTGAAATGCGCCAAAACCAAAGCAAAGGAGTCCGGCTAGGAAGAGATGAATGCCAAAGATTCTGGGTAGGTCAAGGGCAGGTTCGCTTGTGCGAATGTTTCTAAAGATTTCTAGATCCCAGTAAACCCAGTGCCAGCAGGCTGCCAGAAATAACAATCCAGCCAGGATGATGTGGGCGATCGCCACCGTTTCAAAGGTCCATATCCCTGGATTTTCTACCATTCCACCCGTGACAACGCTCCAACCGCGCCAGGAGTTAGTAACACCCAATCGCGCCATGAAAGGCATGACATACATTCCTTGCCGCCACATCGGGTTCAGGTCTGGGCTGCTGGGGTCGAACAAAGCCAATTCATATAACACCATTGAACCTGCCCATCCAGCGGTCAGGGCAGTGTGCATTAAATGGACAGCAATCAGCCGTCCTGGATCATTTAAGACAACAGTATGAACGCGATACCAGGGGAGTCCCATGTGTGATATTCCTTTGTGTAAGTTTTAGTATGGGAGATGGGGAGATGGGAGATGGGGAGATGGGAGTGGGGAGTGGGTTGCTTTGTCTACCCCGTCACCCTATTTCAGAAGAAAAGATGAATGATGAATGAGGAAGCGGCACTCACCATTCATCCACTGCCGCTTGATCGGATTAAGGGGTTCAGATCTGCAACTTCTCAAAGAAGTCGCAGATCTGGGCCTCAGTATTAATCCAAATCGGGCATTGATAGTACGGGTTCGTCTTCTCGATCGATGCCTCGTTCAAATCCGGCAGCGGCGGCGCGGGCCCGTCCGGCGTGCCAGAGATGCCCCACCAGGAATAAGAAGGCAAAGATGAAATGGGCGGCGGCTAGCCAACTTCGGGGTGATACAAAGTTAAATGAGTTGATTTCGGTTGCTAGCCCGCCAACGGAGTTGATTGAACCCAGTGGCGCATGAGTCATGTATTCAGAGGCACGGCGAATTTGCCAGGGCTGAATATCATTTTTTAACTTATCGATATCCAGTCCGTTGGTTCCGCGCAGGGGTTCTAGCCAGGGGGCCCGCACATCCCAAAAGCGCATGGTTTCACCGCCAAAGATGATCTCTCCGGTGGGCGATCGCTGCAAATATTTACCCAAGCCCGTTGGCCCTTGCGCCGACGCTACGTTTGCCCCTAACTTTTGATCGCGCACCAAAAACACGAGTGACTGTGCCTGTGAAGCCTCTGCCGCTGGAGGGCCATAAAACTCACTGGGATAAACGGTGTTGTTAAACCAGATAAACGCAGTTGCGATAAATGCCTGTCCACAAATGTTGCCCAGGCTTTGAGCCAGATAAGCTTCTCCTGACCAGGTAAAGATGCCATGTGTCCACTTAAACGGAGTGGTGACAATGTGCCAGATCCCGCCTGCAATCAGGATACAGCCCATCCAAATGTGTCCTCCGACTACATCTTCCAGGTTGTTGACGCTGACCATCCACCCATCACTGTAGGGGTTTCTAAACAGGTAGCCAAAAATCACAAGTGGATTGAGTGTGGGATGAGTAATCAGGCGAACATCTCCGCCTCCTGGGGCCCAGGTGTCATACAGCCCGCCCCAAAACATCGCTTTACCCACAAACAGGAGTGCCGCTATGCCCAGCGCAACCAGGTGAAACCCTAAAATGCTGGTGATTTTGTCTTTATCTGACCAGTCAAAGTCAAAGAAGCCAGAAAGTCTGGCGGGGCCGCGCAAGGAGTGATAAAGTCCGCCCACTCCTAGAACTGCGGAACCGATGAGATGGATGACGGCGATCGCAAAAAATGGAAAGACATCGATCACTTCACCGCCTGTGCCTACACCAATTCCCAGGGCAGCAATGTGAGGCATGAGAATCAATCCCTGCTCATACATTGGCTTTTCGGGGATAAAGTGAGCCACCTCAAACAGCAGCATTGCTCCAGCCCAGAAGGCAATCAGTCCAGCGTGAGCGACGTGAGCACCCAGAAACCGCCCTGAAAGGTTAATGAATCGAGCATTTCCAGCCCACCAGGCATATCCTGTAGAGGCAGTATCGCGCCCCTCTGTAGCCGGATTAATTTTAATCGTTTGGATAGGTGCGTCTGGAATTGAAATTGGATTAGGAACAGTCGAACGATCAAAGGGCGTTTCCACGGGGCAGCACCTCCTCTGGGAAGATAAAGTGTTCATGGGGCTGATCTTCAGGAGCCATCCACGCTCGCAGCCCTTCGTTTAGCAAAATGTTTTTGGTGTAAAAGGTTTCGTACTCTGGATCTGCGGCGGCGCGGAGTTCCTGACTGATGAAGTCATAGGAGCGCAGATTAAAGGCTAAACCAACTACTCCAATCGATGCCATCCACAGCCCTGTCACCGGGACAAATAGCATAAAAAAGTGTAGCCAGCGCTTATTGGAAAAGGCAATTCCAAAAATTTGTGACCAGAAGCGATTGGCTGTCACCATTGAATAGGTTTCTTCTGCCTGGGTTGGGCTAAATCCACTGAAGGTGTTGAATCCCTTTGTATCTCGGAATAATGTATTTT